>NZ_CP063399.1 GCF_021729845.1 Rhizobium sp. SL42 | reverse complement strand
CCGTCGATGCGCTGATGCGGCCGCATGAGGATCTCGATGATCTTCCAGCATTCACGGCTCATCCAGACGAGGATCAGAATGTCTGAAGCTTCTTCCGATATGAGATCCATTTCGTCGCTCGATGTGCTGCTGAACAATGTGAAGGTCGGCACGATCGTCAGGACGCCCGGCGATTTTAACGCCTTCAGCTTCGAGGACAGTTATCGCGCAACCGGCGGCTTTCCGGTGCTTAGTCTGTCTTTCCGCGCAGCCAGTGGCGGCTTGCGTAAGGATCCGAAACCCGTCGCCAGAGCGTTACCGGCGTTCTTTGCCAATCTGCTTCCCGAAGACAAGCTGCGCGAGGCAATGGAAAAACACCACGCGGAGAGTGTTCGCGCGGGAAACGATTTCGACCTGCTTGTCGCGCTTGGGTCTGATCTGCCTGGCGCGGTCCGCGTCGTTCCGAGTGACGGAGCGGTTATGCGTTTCGACAACCTGCCCGCTCCCAAGCCGAAGGCCCGGTTCTCGCTTGCCGGCGTCCAGATGAAGCTTTCAGTCATCAAGAACACGGGGAAGGGCGGTGGACTAACACTGCCGCTCGGCGACGACCAGGGATCCTACATCGCCAAGTTTCCATCCACCTCGTTTGCCGGGGTGTCGGAAAATGAATATGCCAATCTCGCATTGGCTGAAGCGATGGGGATGGAGGTGCCGGAACGCGAACTGGTCGAGCAATCGGAGTTTGAAGGTATACCGAAGGAGTTCGAGACGCTGTCGGATGGAAAAGTCCTGCTCATTAAACGCTTCGATCGCGGCGCAAGCGGCGAGCGCGTCCATATCGAGGATTTCGCGCAGGTGTTCGGCGTCTATCCTTCGCGGAAATACGAAGGTGCCGCCTATCATGATGTTGCGGGGGCTTTGAACGTCGCTGTATCGTCGGCTGCCGCGCTTGAGTTCGTACGCCGGCTGGCACTCGCTGCCATCACCGGCAATGGCGACATGCACTTGAAGAACTGGTCGTTGATCTATAGCGGGGCAGGTGACAAGCCGCAGCTCGCGCCCGTCTATGACGTGCTCTCGACAATCCCTTATATCCCCGCAGATGCCATGGCTCTGTCGCTCGCCGGCGAGCGACCCTTCAAGGCGCTGAACGTGCAGCGATGGAAATCCTTTTCCAATCGTGCGCGGCTGCCGGAAGCGGCCGTCCTTAAAGCGGTGGTCGATACAGTTGAACAGGTGAACGGATTTTGGTGGTCGCTGCCGGAACGAAAAGTCGTTCCGGCGAAGGTTCTCGAACGTATCGATACGCATGTAAGGCTGATGACACCGATCCTTGGCACGTGCACCGAGTAGAGCCGTCCGGCCGCGCGGCGGCGGCGAAGCTCCGTCCTAGCTCGCTCGCCAGTCCTCCTGGCGCGTCTTCACCCGTTGCCAGAGGGCATCGTCGACAATTCTAAGCGACGGCACCTCCTGGACGACATGGTGCTCGGCAGGATTCTCCCGTGAGACCCGCCGTTCCGTTGCGGGATTTTTGCGATAAGCGAGGCGGTTAAAGACGATCCGTCCGATATAGGCCTGATTGTTCAGAATGCCGCTGCCGCGATTTCGATGCCCGCGAATTGCGGTCCCCTGCCAAGGTCGGCCGCGAGGACCGGATACACCGCGTGCATTGAGTTCCTCAGCGATCCTGACAGGGCTCATGCCGTCGGCGTACTGCTCAAAGATCCAGACGATGGTTGCCGCCTCATCTGTATCGATCGAACGCAGGCCGCGCACCGGCTCCCCGCTATCGTCGAACTCACGTCGCACTCTGTAGCCGTAACAGATACCGCCTGGCACCCGGCCATGCTTGGCGACAGTCTTCATGCCTTCGCGCGTCCGGTAGCGAACCTGTTCGAGCACCTCCTGATTTAGAACCGCCCTCAGTCCCAGTTCCATTGGCGACACCGACGCGGCGCCGTGAACCGTCCACAACTCGATGTTATGAAACTGCAGTATCTTGAGAATGCGAGCGCTGTGCTCAAGGTCGCGAGAAAGGCGATCGAGGGTGAGGCAGAGAAAGACGTCATATGCGCCGATGTTTGACCTCGCCAAAGCGGCCTGGAGGCCGTGCCGCGTCTCAAATGACGAGCCGCTGACACCGGCATCGACGAAAGTGTCGGCCAAGTGCCAACCTTGCCGCAGGACGAATTCCTTTCCGAGATCGAGCTGGGTTTCGATCGAGGCGGGGTTTTGTTGATCTGTTGAATAACGCGCGTAAAGCACGACGCGCTTGGTGGCATGCATAATGACCGATCTCCCTGGTTTGAATCGCAGTCATCATGGTAGACATCGAGTATGGGATACGGGGTTTTTATTCACCGCACAGATTCGATCCATGACGACAGCCCGGCTGAGCAGTATCAGTTTCCGAGCCAGTATCTTGGCCGTTTCCAGGCCTGCGTGAGAGACTTGGATCATCTATTACGAGACGCGAAAGGTGGCGGCGACGCGCGGATATTTCGCGGTGGCCAAAGTCACACAGATCATTCCGGATCCCAAAGCGTCCGGAATTTATTTAGCTCTGATCGCGCCTGGCAGCTATCAACGTTGTTCCTTTCAGCGGGCCAGATGGCGTAATCGAGCGCATCTGCCGGACACGGGTGAGAAACGATAGCTCTTTGGTGCGCACAACTGATCCCATGAAATTTGATTTTCATCACGCTAGTTGTGATGCGCTTGGTTTGAGATGGCAAGCACGTCAGTGTCGTCAACTGCCACTATCCTGGAAAACCGACAGGTTGCTGCGCTTCTTGGGCGGGCGCTTCATGACGAAGTGCGCTTGAAAGAGACCAGCCAGTATTCGTCGCAAGAGGTTGTCGCTTTTTCATGACTGCATGTTCTGCAGTTGACTGAAATTACGGGGTCGATGGTTCGAGTCCGTTTAAGAGCAGAGGCTGTGCCAGCCTAGCTCTTGCATTGCCGTTGCCTGCTCGGCGCTCGACCGTCTCGTCTGATCGGAAGATTCAATCATCGAGAATAGAGAGTGCCATCGAGGTTCAAGCCTATCTCCGAGCCAGGTCGGGCGCTGCGCCTAAGGCCGATCACCGGTTAAACGACAAATGCCACGCCTATTCACGCCCTCCGATAGCACTGAAGCGATGTATGCCTCTGTCCCTGTGGAGCAAGTCTAGATAGGCCTCAAGTTTACGTTTGCCACGGACATTGTTCTGCTCTCCGAAGCCTGGAGTGGTAGAGTGACGCGCTTGCGGCCTAGATAAATTATCCACCACCGGAAAGGTCATCAAAGAGCATTGTTGAAGCCACTGCCCGCGCGATTTCGCTTGCGCGGAATCGATTTGCTGCGGCGCACAATGCTTTCTGACTTTACAAAATATAGAAAGTTCGTGAAGTAACGAGGAGAAACTTTTGGGAATTTTGATCTTGACCGAGCACCGTTTCGCCACTCGCCTGAACTCCTTCGCTTCCGCAGCGCACATTGCGTGGCCGGGTATCAAAGGCAAACCCAGCGTCTTGCAGATGGCCGAGCGCGCCGCAAGCGTTCACGGTCTTACTGACCTCGATCTAAACTATCCCGATCATCTCGGCGAAGATCCTCGAGAGTTGGCAAAGAAACTCGGCGATCTCGGGCTCGCGATAAACGGATTTGCCATGCGCTACTATACGAACCCGGCTTTCAAGCTGGGGGCGTTCACCCATCCGGACGCCGCTGTCCGACGCGAAGCGATCGATCTCACCAAGAAGGGCATCGATGCTGCCCGGGAGGTAGGGTCCAACCTCATGACGCTTTGGCTCGGCCAAGACGGCTTTGACTATGCATTCCAGGCTGACTATGGCCGCATGTGGCAACACGAGATAGACGGAATTCGTGAAGTTTGCGATCATGATCGCGATTGCATGATCAGTATTGAATATAAGCCGAATGAGCCGCGCTCCTACAGCCTGATGCCGGATGCGGCAACGACACTGCTGGCGATCCGGGATGTCGGCGCCGAAAATCTTGGCGTCACGCTCGACTTTGCCCATGTGCTCTATGCCGACGAGCAGCCGGCCTTTGCCGCAGCTTTGATTGCCCGTCACAGCAAGCTTCTCGGCGTCCATCTGAACGACGGTTACGCAAAGCGGGATGACGGTCTCATGGTCGGCGCCGTGCATACGGTGCAGACGATCGAACTGCTCAGGCAGATCCGACGCGACGGTTATGACGGCGCCATCTATTTCGACACATTTCCAGACATGACCGGACTGGATCCGGTCCACGAATGCGAGGTGAACATCGCGACAGTCAAGCGGATGCTGAATGTCGTTGATCGCCTCGAGCAGGACAATCGCATCTCCGGCGCGATTGACCGTCAGGATGCCGTTGCCGCCCAGGCCATTCTGCAGGAGCTGATGCTTGGGGCAGCCGCTTAACGCAATGACCATGAAACTCGGGAGGAACCGATGAATAGACTTTTGACCCTCGCCCTGGCGGCGAGCCTCTGGGCCGGCGCAGCCTTTGCCCAGGACCTCGCACCGCTCAATTCCGACTCCGAGCCGGACCGCATGGACTGGTCCGAACTGGAAGCCAAGTTCGGCGCATTCCCGGCGATCCCGGCCAGCACCAAGGCCGGTGGCGTGTCCAAGACGCTGACGAACGAATACTGGCGTTCGCTCGGGGAGGGCTACAAGGCCTTTGCGGACAAGGTTGGTGTCGAAAGCGCCTATCAGGCAGCCCAAAGCGAAGGTGACCAGCTCGGTCAGCTGACGATTGCCGAGGGCATGGTCACGCAGGGATACAAGGTTCTTCTCCTGTCGCCGCAGACCGACGCCAACCTGCAGCCGATCATGGAGCAGGCCAAGGCTGCCGGCGTTCCGGTCGTCAACGTCAACGACGCCGTCATTCCGCAGGCCGAGCACTATGTCGGCAACGTCCAGCGCGACAATGGCGTGCGCGTCGCCAAGTGGTTCATCGACAATCGTCCGGAAGGTGGCAAGGTTGCCATCGTCGAAGGGCAGGCCGGCGTCTATGCGGCCGTGCAGCGGACCGACGGTTTCAGGAAGACCATCGAGGAAAGCGGCAAGTTCCAGGTCGTTGCCAGCGTTCCCGGCAACTGGGATCGCCAGATGTCCTATGATGCGGCGACCAACATTCTGCAGCAGCATCCGGATCTCGTTGGCTTCTATGCCAATAATGACGGCATGGCGCTCGGCATCGTCGAGGCGGTCAAGGCCGCCGGCCTCCTCGAAAAGGTCGCTGTCTTCGGTACGGACGGCATCTCCGATGCCTATGCCTCGATCAGGGCAGGCGAACTGACCGGCACGGTCGACAGCTTCCCGGTGCTGACGGGTGAAGTCGGCATGGAAGTCGCCCTGCGTCTCGTTGCCGGCCAGGACCTGCCGCGCGTCGTTGCCACGCCGCAGGCGTTGATCACCAAGGACAATGTTGCCGATTTCCAGGGCGACGGTATCGATCTTCGCGCCGTCCTGATGAAGGCTGCAGGCAAGTAACGCCTCCCAAGGCAGGCGGTCGGTCCGATACGGGCCGGCCGTCCATCCTCACGAAGGGCCACAAAGATAATGACCACTGCCAGACTGACTTTCGAAGGCATGACGAAGGTGTTTCCGGGCGTGCGTGCCCTGTCAGACGTCTCCTTCCAGATTGCGCCCGGCGAGATCCACGCCCTGCTCGGTGAAAACGGTGCGGGCAAATCGACCCTGCTGCGCATTCTGTCTGGTGTCTTCAAGCCGACGAGCGGACAGCTTTTGATCGACGGCGTCGCCCAGGCCTTCAAGACACCCGACAGCGCTCGCGTGGCCGGTGTCGCAATGATCCATCAGGAATTGCAGCAGGTGCCGCATCTGACCGTTGCCCAGAATATGTTTCTTGGCCATCCGATCACCTGGGCAGGCGGTCTCCTGGTCAATCGGCGCGAGCAGGAAAAACGGGCCGCCGAAGCGTTGGCGATGATCGATCCTTCGATCGATCCTGCAGCGCCGATCTCGTCGCTGAAAGTGGCGCAGCGTCAGGTGGTCGAAATCGCACGCGCTTTGCTCGACAATGCGAAGATCATCGCCATGGACGAGCCGACTTCGAGCTTGACGCCGAGCGAATTCGAGAGCCTTGCCGAAGTCATCAAGCGGTTAGCCGCTAGCGGCGTGGCCATCATTTATGTTTCACACAAGATGGACGAGGTCTTCGGGATCTGCGAGCGCGCAAGCGTGATGCGGGACGGCCGGCTGGTCGGTGTCGTCGACCTCAAGCAGACGCAGCCTGCCGACGTCATTTCGATGATGGTCGGACGGGAGTTGCAGGCGGAAGAGCATGTCTCGCATGCGAGCCGGGATGTCCGGATCGAAGCGCGCAATTTGTCCTCCACCAAGGTTCAAGGGATTTCCTTCGACCTGCACAAGGGGGAAGTGCTCGGCATTGCCGGGCTTGTCGGCTCCGGTCGCACCGAACTTCTTCGGCTGATCGCGGGTGCCGACAAGGCAACCGGCGGCACTATTCGCATCGATGGCTCCGCCATGATGCTTTCCAATCCGCGTGCGGCCATTGCGGCCGGCATCGGCCTTCTGCCTGAAGAACGCAAGCGCGAGGGCATCATTCCGGGACGCTCGGTTACCAACAATGTCGCGCTGCCATCGATGAAGCGTTTCGCGCCGGCCGGCATCATCCGGCATCGGGCCTTGAAGCGAACGGCGGCCGAATTGCTGACCCGCGTCAATCTCCGCCCGTTCCTGCTCGACCGGCCGATCCGCCTGTTCAGCGGCGGCAACCAGCAGAAGGCAATCATTGCCCGCTGGCTGGCCGCCGGCTCCAAAGTCCTGCTGTTCGACGAACCGACACGCGGTATCGACGTCGGCGCCAAATCAGAAATCTACACTCTCATTGAGGAACTCGCCTCGGAAGGTCATTCCGTCGTGGTGGTGTCGTCCGAACTCCCCGAAGTCATGCGTGTGTCCGACAGGGTCCTCGTGATGCGCGAGGGGACGGTCGTGGCCGAACTGGCGCGCGATGAGCTTTCAGAGGAAGCGATCGTTTCCCATGCAGTCGGCAAGGGCCAGCGCGCCCACTCCCGGCAAAGCCAACAGGAATAGATGTCATGTCCGATACAATGCTCAATACCGCTTCACCACAGTCGAAACTGCTGGGATCGCTGTCCCTGCGTGATGCAGGCACCCTGATCGGCCTGATCATCATCATTGCCATCTTCGGCCTGCTGGTGCCCGATTTCCTTTCGCAGAGGAACCTCGTCAACATCCTGCAGCAATCGAGCATCAATGCCTGCCTGGCGCTCGGCATGACGCTGGTCATCATTTCCGGCGGCATCGACCTGTCGGTCGGTCCGACAGCCGCCATTGCCGCCGTGATCACGGCAGCCCTTCTGGTCGCCGGCACGCCGGTCCCGCTTGCGATCCTGGCCGGTCTTGGCATCGGCATGGTTTGCGGTCTGGTCAACGGCGTTCTCGTTGCCTATGTCGGACTTCAGCCCTTCATCGTGACGCTCGGAACGCTCAGCACCTATCGCGCCATCGCCCTGATCTATACCGGTGGCAACCCGGTCTTCGGCCTGCCGCCGGCATTCCGCTCGCTGTTCAACGGGTCCGTCGCAGGGATTCCCAATTCGGTCATCATGGTTGCGGTCGTCGCCATCTTTGCCTGGGTCCTTCTCAAGAAGACGCCGCTCGGCGAATATCTGCTGGCTGTCGGCGGCAATGAAGAGGCCGCCTATGTGGCCGGCGTGCCGATTGCGATCACCAAGATCACGGCCTATGTAATTTCCGGTGCGCTGGCAGCCCTTGCCTCGATGATCCTGATCGGTCGCCTGGGCGCTGCCGAACCTATCCTTGGCAACCTCTGGGAACTGGACGCCATCGCGGCAGCAGCCATTGGCGGTGCGTCGCTGATGGGCGGAAAGGGTAGTGTCGTCGGCACAATCCTCGGGGCGATCATCCTCGGCAGCATGCGCAACGGTCTCACGTTGATGAATGTTCAGGCCTTCTATCAACTGCTGGCGACCGGGCTTATAATTCTCGTTGCGATGATGATCGATCGCGTAACGAGAGGTCGTGGATGAATTCCCTGAATGACTTGAAGGCGGTCGGCCCGCGCATTCGAATGATGATGCCGCTGCTCACGCCACTGGAGGCGCGGGTTGTGGAAACGGTGTTCGCATTGCGCAACTTCACCGACGAGACGGCGCTGAAGGAGATCGCGGCGGAAGCTGGGGTGTCCGAGGCGATGGTGGTGAAGATCGCCAAGAAGCTCGGCTTTTCGGGCTATCGCGACTTCAGGTCTGCCGTGTCGCAGTACAGCCAGCTGCCGACCGCTGAAATGCATCAGGAATTGTCGATCGAGGATACATCGCGGGAGATCATTCAAAAGGTGTTTCGGACTTCGATCAATGCACTCGAAGAGACGCTGGCGATCATCGACATGGACGCCTTCGATCGGGCAGCCGACCTGGTCAATCAGTCCGGGCAGCGCGATTTCTACGGTGTTGGCGGATCGGCCCAGATCGCCCGCGACGTCGCTCACAAATTCCTCCGCATCGGCATTCGCGCCAATGTCCAGGACGATTCGCACATGATGCTGATGTCGGCAGCGCTGCTCGGTCCGAACGATGTCGCTATCGGCTTTTCCCATTCCGGCAACACGACGGCCGTGATCGAGGCGATCCAGCTGGCGCGCCGGAATGGCGCACGGACGATCGCAATCACAAACTACAATTCATCCGCGCTGGCGCAGATCGCCGATATCGTTCTCTGTTCAACGGCGCAGGGTTCGCCGCTGATGGGTGAGAATGCGGCCGCCCGCATTGCCCAGCTCAATATTCTCGATGCCTTGTTCGTCGCTGTCGCGCAACGGAACTACGGCGTCGCGGAAAAGAACCTGCAAAAGACCATGGCCGCAGTCATGTCGAAGCGCAAAGACAAGATTGTGTAAGGAACCATGTCCCAGGTCATCGTTTTCGGAAGCCTTCACTATGACATCATCGTCCACGGACCCGGACGCCCGCGCAAGGGCGAGACTGTGACCGGCGATCGCTGGTTTCCCAAATGCGGTGGCAAGGGTGGAAACCAGGCAATCTCGGCGGCCAAGACCGGCGTGCCCACAGCGATGATCGGCGCAGTGGGCGATGACGATTTTGGACGCGTTCTAGTTGCTAACCAGGCCAGCGGGCGCGTAGACAGTAGGTTCATTCGTATAGTCGAGAATGTTGGCAGCGGCATGAGCGTGGCGATCTTCGACCAGGATGGCGACTATGGCGCGGTCATCGTGTCTGGCAGCAATCTTGCCTTGGGGCAGGTGGATGTCGATGCCGCATCCGAGCTCTTTTCCAGGGGCGGTGTTCTCGTCCTGCAGAACGAGATTCCAGATGCTGCCAATGTTGCCGCTGCTCGGGCGACGAGATCGGCTGGTGGACGCGTTGTCCTCAATGCGGCCCCGGCGCGCGACCTTTCTGTTGACCTTATGGAGCTAGTCGACGTGATTGTCGTCAATCAGATCGAGGCAGAGCAACTAACCGAGGGTCCGGTCGTCGACACGCTTGATGGCGCACTGGATGCGGCCCGCCGTCTTGCGCAGATCTACCCTGTCGCAGTGGTGACGGCAGGTGGCGAAGGTGTCGCGTGCGCTACGGGCGAGGGTCTGGAGTTGGCTGTGCCCGCGCTCAAGGTGAAGCTAGTCAGCACGCATGGTGCTGGCGACGAATTTACCGGCGTGCTTGCCGCCGAACTTGCGAAGGGCAGTGAGATCGCCGTCGCTATCAATGCCGCTAATCTGGCGGCCGCGACCCTCGTCAGTACGCCCCAAGCCAATTAGGCTGTCAATCGGCTCGGAGATCGCCGAGATCGAGGCCGTGTCACGGATCATCACCTTCGCTCGCGAGACCGGCACGCGCTGCCATGTTGTACACCTGAGTTCGGGCAAGGCCGCCGAGCTGATCTCCGACGCCCGGGAGACCGCGCCGATTACTGTCGAGACCTGCTCGCACTACTTGCTGCTCGACGAGGATGATCTGGTGCGCATTGGCCCCAAGGCCCGTTGCGGCCCTCCGCTGCGCCCGCGCGAAACCATCAACCTGCTGTGGGATCACCTGCTGGATGGCAGCATCGACATGCTTGCCTCCGATCACTGCCCCCATCTTCCCGAAGCCAAGGCGGTCGGCGAGGAAAGCATCTGGAAGGCGGGCATGGGTCTGACCGGCATCCAGACGACGGTGCCGCTGCTGTTCAGCGAAGGCGTCGTTAAGTGCGGGCTGCCGCTGCATGAATTTGCCCGCCTGACGGCTGCGGCCCCGGCCCAGATCTTCGGGCTCTATCCGAAAAAGGGTACCGTTGCTCCCGGCAGCGACGCGGATCTCGTTTTCTATGATGCCGGTGAGGAATGGACGATCCGCGGAGCGGACTTTCCCGGTGTCGCCAAGTGGACGCCGTTCGAGGGCACCGGCTGCACTGGCAGAGTGGTCCGAACTATGGTGCGGGGAACGCAGGTTTTCCGCGCTGGTAGCATCATGGTGGAAGCGGGATACGGAAGGTTCCAGCGAGCGGTCGCCTAGCAGCAGCTACTGGATGCACAGGAGCGATGCAACAAGAGGTGATCTCACGCACAATTTATCCATCCAACTTCCACGAGAGTGTTCGCCAGATCTGTCAGTCGTGAGCTAGATGACTGGCCATACCTCACTTGAGCGGATCCAGAATTCTGCAGCGAGACGAGAGAAGATCTACGAGGACGACAGCTATCAGCAAATCGAGACGGCCCCCCATGTTATTGGCAAGGCACTGGCGACGGAGAACTGGGGTTTCTAAGTCTTAACGCCTCTAAGAATTCGGATGAGATTGACGCGGAACAACAGCGGGGTCGTAAGTTCGACCCCGCTCAAGGCGACCAAAGACGGCGTCTGGGCACGTCACTCGATAGACAAAATTCATGTGGCGCTATCGCGACGCGCTGTGACAAGTGCTTCGACCATGATTGCGACACGTTCAAGATCGTCGCGATCTAAGACCCGCATTCCAGCAATCACGCGCTCGTGAAGCAGGTCTTTTTGCGTGCTCACCAGAGTTTCTGTAGGTGCTGAAAGCAAATTGTTTACAGACGTGGCCAAAACACCAGCAATCTTCACCAATGTTGCGAGGTCCGGTTCGCGCTGACCGCTCACGTAGTTTCCATACCGGCGCTCACTCAAGCCTGCTCGTCGAGCGGCCTCTGCGTTTGAGATACCAAGTTGCGCGGCTCGTTGGCGTAGATTTGTGGCGAATGGTTCCATACCCACATTTTGTTCATGATAAGAACCACGGGTCCATGTACGATACGTGGTGTCAATGGAACTGCGCCAACTCCACTACTTCGTCGCCGTCGCCGAAGTAGTTGCACTTCAACCGTGCGGCCCTGCGGGTTCACATCGCCCAGCCGGCGCTGAGCACGCAGATCCAGGCGCTGGAGAGGGAGCTTGGCGTTCAACTGCTGTTGCGTTCGACACGACGGGTGGAACTGACCAGGGCAGGGGCGACGTTCTACGATCGCTGTGTCCGGATCCTCAGTGATATCGATCTGTCGACCGAGATCACGCGATCTGTCGCCGGCAAGACGGTGACTCGGATCAAGATTGGCACAATCTATCCGGCCACCACCGGCGTGCTGCCGCGGTTCCTGGCAAAGATCGCCCGGAAGTATCCCAACATCCAGCTTCATATCCAGAGCGGCTCGACCGGCGATATCATCCGCGGGCTGGAAAGCGGCCAGATCAATCTCGGCTTCATCCGTCCAGTGGAGAACATCGGCAGCCTGCGCTCCATGAACATGGCAAGCGACGAGTATCTGCTTGCCGTCCCGAACGACAACAAGCTGGCCGGGCGGAATGATCTGACAATCGATGATCTGCGCGATCAGCGGATCATCTCGTTTTCCAGGCAGAACCTCTCCTATACGGAACGGTATTTCGCGGACGTGTTTGCCGAGCATGATCTGACCCGCAACATCGCCTATAGCTGCGACGACACCTTTGCGCTGGTATCACTGGCCTCGGCCGGTCTTGGCATCGGCTTTGCGCCACAATGGACAAAGGACATGCCGAACCGGAGTTTTGAACTGAAGCGGGTGAGGGGCATCGATTTCCGCATCGGCATGGGTGTCTCCTGGAACTGCGAGGATCCGACTGCGTAGCGTGATGACATCGTCGATATCGCCCGCTCACTGGTCAGGGCAGGATAGTTCAGAGCAGGATAGATCAGGCAGGGCAGGGCAGGCCAGGTAGCGCACTGGTGCGCTGAAAGTGGAATGAGACGACGGGGTCAGTCGGTCCCGGTTCCCGACCCACGCTGGTGCGTGGTTCGGCGCTATGCTGACCCTCCTGCGGCTGACCCGGGAACCGCCGTCTCATGCGCGAATTCCCGAACCTTGGCTTTGCCACCGCTATGCTCGGTCCTCCGATATGCTCATTCTGGTTTGGCTCACGGGCTCGCCGTCGGCTGTCGCCTCTGCGGCCAAGCTATCGCTCGTCCGGATCGAACAGGCCGCTGATGAACTCCCGATCGGCGTGGTAGACGAGCTTGTTCGTAATAATCGGGTGCTGCCCGGCGAGGAACAGCAGCTGCCGGTGCTGTGGCAGGGTTCGAACCTCATCTGTCAATCGCCAGTATACGATGATGATCCGCCAACTCGACGAAGCGGTGAATGGAGTGCCGACGGCGCTCTACACGGGAATCATGAACGGGCTCTCATCCACCGCAAAGGAACTGATGGCAACCCCCATGCCGGGATCGGCGACGGAGGAGACGGCCTGCCCCACCTTCGAGTGGGTCGACTAGATCAAGGTCTAGGAGTTTGGGCAGGGTGGGTTCCTACAGAAAACCCAAGGCTGGGTGAACGATGAAGGTTTGGTGCTCGCGTGGCGAGATAGCCAGCGCGGCCCCTCTGGAAATTCGCGTGCCGATTTCCACTGCACAGCGAACCGACGATTCGGGATGAAAAATCACGTCGCACATACCATCCTTGGTTGCGGTTAAATTTCTTTGTACTGTCTCGTCAATTCCTGGGAACTGTTGCAGCGTTAAATTGATTTTCGCAACGACCATCAATAAACTGGATTTTAACCAGTTCTTGGGGAGAGGCGTCTATCTCTCGAAAGTGCCGATGAGTCGCCGCGAGAGGATCACGATGACGCGAAATTGGATATTTGGATCAGAAGGAGCGCGACGCACGAGCCGAGCGGCTGCGTCATGACGACCGCCCAGCAGTTAATCTCGCTCTTGAAGAGCCACGTTGAAGGCGACGACGAGCAATTCCTGACGATTGCGTTGCAGGCCGCCGCGAATGAGGCCCGAAGAGGCCACGGCAAACTCGCAATGCAACTTCGTGAACTTGTCGACGCAGCGCGTGCCAACAAGGATCGTGCGCCCGGGCGGACGAAGGCTCCTGTTCCCCTCGCGCAGCCGCGAGGCGACCTCGCGAACCTCGTTGCCGTTCGCTATGCCGACGTCCGGTTGTCGAGCATGGTTCTTCCGACTGAGCTCGAGGCACGGCTGAAGCGAGTCATCCTCGAGCAGCGGCAGCAGCACAAACTGCGCAGCCATGGTCTGACACCACGGCGCAAGCTCCTGCTCGTCGGTCCGCCAGGATCCGGAAAGACCATGACGGCGGCCGCTCTCGCCGGTGAGCTCCACACGCCTTTGTTCACCGTTCAGCTCGATGGTTTGATGACGAAGTTCATGGGGGAGACCGCTTCGAAGCTGCGACTGGTGTTCTCGGCTATGAACGAAACTAAGGGCGTCTACTTTTTCGACGAATTCGACGCTATCGGGGCGAAGCGAGCTGAACGAAATGACGTCGGGGAGGTTCGGCGCATCCTCAATTCGTTCCTCCAGTTCCTCGAAGAGGATGAGAGCGACGGTCTGGTGGTGGCCGCGACGAACCATCCGGAACTGCTCGATCCGGCGCTCTTCCGCAGGTTCGACGACGTCATCGAGTACAGCTTGCCCAGCGCCGAGGTCGCAACGGGCATTTTTCAGGCGCGGCTCTCCAGCTTCGACACTCGCGATATCGATTGGGCAAAAGCAGTTTCCGACGCTGCAGGTTTGAGTCAGGCTGAGATCGTCAGGGCCGCGGCTGACGCGGCAAAATTGGTCATCCTGTCCGACCGGGAACTCATCACACAGAACGATCTCGTCATTGCGATCGCCGAACGCAAAGGAGCGGCGTCGCAGTAAACGATGGCAGAAGAACCACCGCGTCCACTCCAACACGTCTATCTGCCCGGTCATGGGGACATTCAGGACTACACCGCCAGAGGTGGCGGTGGCGGCGCGGACGTCCCGGCGCGTGAGCGAGCCGAACATGCGGGAAAGCTGACTGAAGCTCTCACCCGCGCAGTTGCGGATGCCGAGGTCCAGTTGAAGGCCCGCGAGCCGGAACTCGCCGGCGGAACGCCTGGTTTTTATCTCGAATTTGAGCTGCCCTCATCCCAGGGCGAGATCGTCGATAAGCTCGAAAACCGCCAGGGCAAGTTTCCGATCGAACTCGTCAGCGTTCGCCCGGTGGGAGAGGGAGGGGACACGATCGCCGCCACGGTATTCGTTCCCGAACGGCAGCGAGACTACTATCTGAAAAAGGTCGCTCAGTATCGCGACGAGGACCGGATTCAGAAAGTGGAGGTCGACGGGGAGATCGTTGAGAAGAACAACGGCCCCAAGAACGAAGTGCTGGTGGCCTCCCTCGAAACCGCACGCCTGGCGGTAGCGAGATCCCTCTATACCGACGACGAGGCGTTCTTTCCGGCCCCTGCGACCGGCATCTGGTGGGAAGTTTGGCTACGCCTCGGGACAGCAGACACCTTCGCGGCGGCGGCGCGGCGATTGGAGTTGCCTGTCCGTCAACATGCTCTGCAGTTTCCGGAGCGCGAGGTGTTGATCGTCCATGCGACTGCCGAGACGCTCGGCCGGATCATCGCGCACACCGATGCGATCGCGGAGCTGAGAACGGCCCGTGATACCCCGGCCTTCTTCATGGAGATGGATGGCGCAGAACAAAGAGCATGGGCTGCAGAAACTGCGGGCCGCATTGTTGCCCCCGATGGAGACGGACCTTCAGTTTGCCTTCTCGATTCCGGTTCGACACGCCGTCATCCCCTGATCCAGCCGGCTCTTGCTCAGGCGGATCAGCAGGCATTTGATCCGGGCTGGAACGTCGAAGACATCAGCAATCAGGGCCACGGCGGGCATGGCACCCAGCTTTCGGGCGTGGCCCTCTATGGTGACAACCTGGCCGACGTCCTCGCCGGCGATGGGCAGATCGTCCTGACACACCGTCTGGAGTCGGTGAAGATCCTGCCGGACCACGGCGCAAACGATCCCGACCTCTTCGGCGCGATCACTGCCCAATCGATCGCGCGCGCCGAGATCGTGGCACCGAACCGGCCCCGGGCCATTTGTCTCGCGCTCACCAGCGATGGAGATCACTGGCGCGGCCGCCCTTCGTCCTGGTCCGCCGCGCTCGATAAGCTCGCCTATGGCGCCGATAACGCGCCGCGGCTGATCGCGGTCTCTGCAGGCAATATCCGGGAAGACATCCACCAGAACGACTATCTCGAACGCAACGATACCACGCCAATTGAGAGCCCAGCGCAGGCATGGAACGTACTGACAGTCGGTGCTTTCACCGAGAAAACAACGATCACTGATCCTGTCTTCGATGGATGGGGTGTGATGGCGCAGGTCGGCGATCTTATGCCTCGCAGCCGCACCTCCGTCAGCTGGAACCACGATTGGCCGCTCAAGCCGGATGTCGTGTTCGAAGGCGGCAATCTCGGCATCGATCCAGCCACGCTCGTCGGGGACCATCTCGACGACCTTGCCCTCCTGACGACCTACCGGACGCCAGAGAACCGTGCGTTCACGACGACCGGCGAAACCAGTGCGGCAACGGCGCTTGCGGCAAGGATGGGCGCGCGCATCCTTGTGCAGCGTCCCAACCTGTGGCCTGAAACAGTCAGAGCCCTGATCGTGCATTCGGCGGAATGGACACCGGCGATGAAGGCCCATCTCGGCGCGATCAACAAGAACGCGCTGCTGCGGCGCTATGGTTTCGGGGTGCCGTCCATAGTGCGGGCCCTCGGCAGTCTCAACAATGACGTCACCATGGTCGTCGAGAACGAGATGCAGCCCTTCATCACCATCGGGAGCAAGATCGAAACCAAGGATATGGTGCTGCATGAGCTGCCTTGGCCAACCCAGGAGCTCGAAGCTCTTGGCGAAACCCAAGTTCAGCTGCGGATCACCCTCAGCTATTTCATCGAGCCAAACCCAGGTGAGCGCGGCCAGACCCGGCGTCACAGCTATGCCTCGCATGGACTGAGGTTCGCGTTGAAGCCGAGCGACGAACGTGCCGACGTGTTCCTGCGCCGTATCAACGCTGCCGCGGGCGCTCGGCCGCCAGCACGGGCGGCCGGAGACGCAGGTTGGACACTGGGGCCGGTGCTGCGCAATCGGGGCTCCCTACATGCGGATATCTGGGAGGGCAATGCAGTCGAGCTTTCCCAGCGTGACGCGATTGCCATCTATCCAACCGGCGGTTGGTGGCGGGAGAACACGGGACAGAGAAGGGGCAATACGGTCGTTCGATATGCGCTTGCGGCAACATTGCGAACCGCGGCGGAGGTCGATCTTTATACCCCGATCAACACCCCCATCCAGCCAGAGGTGGCGCCTGAGATCCTGATTGAGACTTAGCCATGGCGCGTGCAACCGCGCGGGTGGTTGTAGACCTCGGCCACTCGCGTGGCTCCAAACGGAGGATTTCATCAATCGGGCTGTCGAATTGTCGAAGCACCGTCGCATGGCCAACGGTCTGGGTATCGCCGTCGGTCCCTCAATGTCAAACCGATCTCTTGATGCTGGTGCGACGACGGCGGGCTCGGCGAAGGGCTTCATGGTTCTGACGATGGAGGACGAGGCCGGCGCTGCAAACGTTAAAGCGCGGGATTTCAGGTGGAAATGTGTCGTTGAGCGACCGAGGCAAAGGAGGAAGCGTGCGTCTAACAAAGGCGGATGGTAATCCTCCCGTTTTTAACGGGGCTCCGCAGTAGAATTCACGCGGCCATCTTCAGTTTCTGTGCGGGCGTTAGAGCCTGACTCGAAAAGACCTCAATAGGCATGGTACCTTGCGAGCCTCCGAGTGAGAATGCGGATATGAGCGATAAGCATCCAGGCTTCAGCGGAAGCGATTGATTTTTCCCAATCCTTGGCCAGTCGTCTGCATCGGCCAAGCCAGGCGAATGTGCGCTCCACGACCCAGCGACGCGGCAGCACTTCAAAGCCTTTTGCCTTGTCTGTTCGCTTGACGATTTGCAACGTGAACTTCGCGACCTTGCGCAATGCGGCCCGCAGCTTCGGACCGGCATAACCGCCGTCAGCAAAGATGTGCCTGAGCCAAGGCCAGCGTCTGAGGATGGTTTTGAGAGCCGCCACTGCACCATCGCGGTCTTGAATGTCAGCGCTGTGGACGGCGAGCCCCACCATCAAACCGAGCGTGTCGACAACGATATGACGCTTGCGGCCTTTGATCTTCTTGCCCGCGTCAAAGCCCGCAATCCCGCCGCTTTCAGTCGTTTTGACGCTCTGACTGTCTATCACGCCTGCCGTCGGTGAGGCTTCCTTTCCTTCCAGCTCTCGCGTCTCCATAACGAGATGATGGTTGATCCGCGTCCACAAGCCAGTCGCCCGCCACTCGTAGAAGTAACCCTGCACAGTTGAATAGGGTGGAAAATCTTTCGGTAGCATCCGCCATTGGCATCCGGTCGACGCGATATATAGCAGTGCGTTTAAAACTTCGCGCAATTCCGTCTTGCGCGGTCGACCAAGCCTACGGGGCATCGGCATAAACGGAGCAATCAGCGACCACTCCCTGTCCGTCAGATCACTTGCATAACGCCCCGTCCGTCGGCCATATTGGCGACGGGTGAAATCAGTCCAGCCCATTGCGGTCTCCATCGAATCCTAAGCAAATCCGAAGGAATCACAACTGGCTGATTTCACTCAATTCTTTTTCGGTCAGGTTCTTATGCCGCCGATGCCCATATTGGGCCGTTCGTTGTTATAGGTCCATAGCCACTGCGTGGCGAATTCCTGCGCCTCCTCGATGCTTTCAATGATGTACTGGTCAAGCCATTCATGTCGGACGGTGCGGTTGTAGCGCTCGACATAGGCATTCTGTTGCGGCTTTCCGGGCTGGATGTGGCTCAATGCAATTCTTTGCGTTGCTGCCCATTCCATCAGTTTGCCACTGACATACTCAGGTCCGTTGTCCACACGAATGGCGAATGGTCTGCCTCGCCATTCGATGATCTGGTTCAGGCTGCGGATGACGCGTTCAGCAGGCAGCGAAAAGTCCACCTCAATGCCCAGCCCCTCGCGGTTGAAGTCATCCAGGACATTCAACAGCCGGAATTGCCTACCGTCTTCCAAACGATCCGCCATGAAGTCCATTGACCAGACCAGGTTCGGCGCATCAGGCACAGTCAGAGCGTCGGGCTTGTCCCGCCTCAAACGCTTGCGTGGCTTGATCCTGAGGTTCAACTCCAGCTCACGATAGATGCGGTATACGCGCTTGTCGTCTAATCGTTCAAGGTATTTTCCAGGTCGTCTTTGTCGCTGTTAAGCCAATGCGTTGTCGTCTTCGAGGTCAGGTGTTCATAACTGCCTCACAATGGCGCCATGCTTTAAAGTCTCTCGATGTGATTCACGCTGTCAGCGCTTGTCATGATGCGTGCAGCAAAGCGGGTCTCGAGATGACTTTGGCCAGACCTGGAACGTGCCTGGCATTCTTTGTTTATGCTTGTCAGTTTATCCGGCGAAACTGCGGTTCTCGAACATGGTGTTGGTCTTCCACATCGTGAGGAGCGTCACTGCCAGCTTGCGTGCCAGTGCAACGCGCGCCTTCCAGCTTCCGCATCGAGCACTCAGGCGTAAGCCCCATTGCTTCAATGCGATTGCAGGAGATGCACGATACAGGATCACCGTTGCCACCTCGAAAAGAAGTTTCCTTGTTAAACGATCTCCCGTCTTCGAAATACGGCCGCCAATGTCGACTTCGCCAGATTGATATCGCTTCGGTGTCAGCCCAAGATATGCGCCGACGTCGCCGGTAGCCCGAAACCGCGTCGGATCATCGACGGCGGTTACGAATGCGATCGCTGCAAGGCTGCCTACCCCAGGTGCGCTTGCAACCAGCCGACAAGTCTGGTCTTGCCGTGCGAGGCGAGCAAGTAGTCGGTCAAAAGCTCGGCGCTGATCCTTAAGACCGGATAGCACCGACAACAGCCTCTCGAACAAATCGCGCAAGATAACGTCGTCTGGCAGGGCTCGACGAACTGACTGCTCAAATACCTGTCCTTTACCCGCCGACAAAATCAATCCGAAGGTCTTTGCCAGTCCTCGGATCTGATTGATCATGGCTGTGCACATCCGGACGATGCGTTCCCGCGCCGTGAGCACGGCCCGAATGCGGTATCGGTCGAAGGACTTTATCGACACCGGCTCATACCAACCACTAAGCACCAAACGAGCGAGCCCATAGGCATCGTTGCGATCCGTTTTATTAGCTTGCAACTTCAATGCCGCCGCAGCCCGCCGCGCGTGGATGCAATCGACCTGGACGCCGCACTCCCGCAGAGCATGCCACAGCCATACAGCCTGGGGACCAGTCTCCATACCCGCCCGGACCAGATCTGGCGCCTTCTCACGGATGATCGCTGCGATCTTGTCAGGACAACTGCGCACAGTGCCCTCCCAAATCCTCTTGCCAGCCTCGTCCACAACACAGACAGCCGTTTCCTTCATTGACACGTCGAGTCCCACAAAATGCTTCATCTTCTCCTACTTGCTGATGAAAGCAGCAATTTAGCACGAGGGCTGCCTCTCTGATTACGCCATGTGATTCCACAGATGCCCCCGGACATTGCGCAGGTAAAGGAATCACAGACCGAAGCCCCAGCTCTTCTTTGCTCGCGTCAGCCCAATGAGGAGATCGGCGATCTGTTCGTTCTCCTCGTTCAGCTTGGCGCTGTAACGATAGCAGGTCTCGCTGACCTCGAAGGTGTGGCCGGCGAGCGCAATGCTCACCCCGCGCAACGCCACTGCTTTCCCGGCCATCTCCCGGCGTTGAGATGGCCGCGTCACTTTTTTCCCAGAGCCTCTTTGAGCAGTTCGGCCTGCATGCTCATCTCCGCATACATCTTCTTCAGTCGACGGTTCTCGTCTTCCAGAGCCTTCATCTGGCTGATCATCGACGCGTCCATGCCGCCGTATTTGGATCGCCATTTAATGGGATGGACTGTTCCCCCACCCCGCAGTCAAACTGGTCGCGCCTACAAAGGAGGTTGTCATGGCAAACGTTGCGGTTCTGGGAATTGATATCGCCAAGAATGTGTTCCAGCTTCATGGCGTAGACGCTGATGGTCAGGTTGTCCTGAGACGACGCGTGATGCGCGATCAACTGCTGCAGGTAACCGAGGCTATGCCACCTTGTCTGATCGGGATCGAAGCTTGCACGGGTGCCTTTCACTGGCAGCGGCATTTTGAGGCCCAAAGGCATACTGTGAAGATCATCGCGCCGCAGTATGTGAAGCCGTTCTTGAAGGGCCAGAAAAATGACGGCAACGATGCGCAGACAATATGCATTGCCGTTCAACAGCCACATATGCGCTTCGTGCCGAAGAAATCGATCATCCAGCAGGATATCTAGGGCCTCCACCGTGCTCGGCAGAGGTTGGTCAATCACCGTGTCGCCCTAATCTCTCAGATGCGGGGCTTGCTTCTTGAGCGCGGCGTAGCGATCGCAAAGTCGGCCTCGATCGCCCAGCGAACGATACCGGAGATCATCAACAATCCAAGAATCGATATCACCGAGCTGACACGCGATATCATCGGCACCCTCCATGCCTTCCTGCTGCAGATCAATGAAAAGATCAGATACTTCGACAAGCAGATCGAAGCCGTCTTCCGCGAGAGCGACGTCTGCCAGCGTATCGCCAAGATACGTGGCGTCGGCCCAAAGACTGCAACGGCAGTCGTTGCCGCTGTCGGTGATGGAGCCGACTTCAAGAATGGCCGGCACCTGGCTGCATGGATGGGCCTTGTCCCGCAACAACATTCCAGCGGCGATCGCCGCGTACTGCTTGGAATCAGCAAGCGAGGTAGTCAGCATCTACGAACGCTTCTGGTCCATGGCGGGAGGTCAGTGGTGCGAACAGCACAACGGAAATCCGACCCTGCCAGCGAATGGGTCAACGAGCTTAGGGAAAGGCGTGGTTACAATCGCGCAGCGGTTGCCGTCGCCAACAAGAACGCAAGGGTGATCTGGGCCTTGCTTCAGCACGGTGGTGAATACCGAGCCAATCCCTGAGAGCAGGCATGCGAATTGCAGGCTGAAAGTTGAAATGGAATGAACGGTCGGACCGGCACATACGGAACCTGTCTTTTATAATGGCCGACAAGGCCTCCCATTTGTTGAGGCTTATGTGTGCGGATACCCCATTTGGGCGCTTCGGAAATGATGACGCCGTATAGATGTTTGCAATCGACCAGCGTCAGACCGCTTCAACATCAAGCTTGCAAAGGGGGAACAGTCCATAGATGTAAAAGCTAGCAGTGCTCATCCCGTGTTCCCGGCAAAGCTCAGGCACAGGGACCCCACCTTCTGCCTGGCGCAGGATGGCCAATATCTGCGGTTCGCTAAATCTGCTCGTCTTCATCAAAATCTCCTCGATCATAAAGCCCGAGAAAATTCTACTTTTGAAGCCCGTTAATTGCCGGGGGGATTACCATTTCAAAGGCAGGCATTTCGAGGCCTGGCTGATTGTACAGGCGGTTGCCTGGTACCTGCGCTACCCGCTCAGCTATCGGGACTTGGAAGAGATGTTTCGCGAGCGGGGCTTCGAGGTCGATCATAGCACCGTCAACCGCTGGGTATTGGCTTATGCGCCGATGATCGAGAAACGGCTGCGGCAGTTTCGGCGACCCCATTGCGGCTCGGTCTGGATCGATGAGACCTACGTCAAGATCCGCGGCAAATGGCGCTATCTGTACCGAGCCATCGATAAACACGGCAATCCGGTGGATTTCCTGTTTGACCGTTAAGCGCGATCTCGACGCCGCCAAGCGGTTCTTCCGCAAGATGCTCAAAGACGAACCCTTGTTATCGCCGAACAGGATCGGGACGGACGGGGCCAACACCTTCCCTTCAACGATCAAAACGTCGGTTGATGATGGGCTTCTACATGCCGATCCCGTCCACTATGTCACCAAGCACCTCCAGCAAGGCATCGAAAGTGACCATTTCCGGGTAAAGAAGAATATGCCAAAGATCGGTGGCTTCCAATCCTTCAACACGGCGCGGCGAGCCATTGCGGGTTTCGAGGCGATGCTGTGGTTGAGGAAAGGCTTTGGCTTTTCCGGCGGCTGGACTGTCAACGACCAGAACGATTTGCTTGCGCGCCTCTTCGGACTGCAAAAGGTTAACAAAGCATGAAAATGAGAGTGCGCAGGGGTAATCGCGCGCTCCGAAAATGTTTGCGACAGGCCCAGTTCCATCTCAGTCCGAGTTTTCATCATGGTGCTTTACGCCTGTCGGGTATGCGGTGTCGGATTTTGTTTCTGTCTTGTGCTCACGGCCGGAGCTGACCGGATGTTGATTAACAGGTCCCAACGGGGTGTCGTTTTCCAAAATTCGCACCACATGTTCCATGCTGATTTGGCAAGGCATCTTCATTGAAGTCACTCCTTTGATCGATCGGTCAGTCTGAAGTAGAGTGCAGATGCTACGCCATTTAGACGAGTTCCGGCAGGGCTTCGAAGAGATCGGCGACGAGGCCGTAGTCGGCCACCTGGAAGATCGGCGCTTCCTCGTCCTTGTTGATCGCAACGATGACCTTCGAATCCTTCATGCCGGCAAGATGCTGGATGGCACCCGAAATGCCGCAGGCGATGTAGAGCTGCGGGGCGACCACCTTGCCGGTCTGGCCGACCTGCCAGTCGTTCGGGGCATAGCCGGCATCGACCGCGGCGCGCGATGCGCCGACGGCGGCGCCGAGCTTGTCGGCCACCGGCAGGATGACCTGCTGGAACTTTTCCGACGAACCCAGTGCTCGACCACCGGAGATGATGATCTTGGCCGAGGTCAGTTCCGGACGGTCCGAAGAAGACAGCGCGTCCGAGACGTGTGTCGACAGGGCCGGGTTGGCAACGGCTGCGATCGTTTCCACGGCCGCGGACCCACCTTCGGCAGCGGCGGCAAACGAGGCGGTCCGCACCGTGATCACGCGTTTCGCGTCGGTCGACTGCACGGTCTGGATGGCGTTGCCGGCATAGATCGGACGCTTGTAGGTATCGGCGGACACCACTTCGATGATTTCCGAGACCTGCATCACGTCGAGCTGGGCCGCCACGCGCGGCAGGACGTTCTTGCCGACCGACGTGGCCGGCGCGATGATCGTGTCATAGCTGCCGGCAAGCGAAACGATGAGGGCTGCCAGCGGTTCCGCGAGGTTGTTGGCAAGGCTTGCATCGTCGGCGAGCAGGACCTTGGTGACGCCCGACAGCTTGGCGGCCGCATCGGCGGCTGCCTTGGCGCCGGCACCCGCGACCAGCACGTGCACGTCGCCGCCGATCTTGGTGGCGGCGGTCAGTGCCTTGGCGGTCTGATCGGACAGCGTTGCGTTGTCATGTTCTGCCAGAAGAAGAATGGCCATTTTCGTAATCTCCTATCCGTTCCGCTTACAGCACGCCGGCTTCGTTCTTGAGCTTGTCGACCAGTTCGGCGACGCTCTTGACCTTGACGCCGGCCTTGCGGCCCGACGGTTCCTCGGTCTTCAGCACCTTCAGGCGGGCCGTCGTGTCGACGCCGAAATCGGCCGGCGACTTCTTGTCGAGCGGCTTCTTCTTCGCCTTCATGATGTTCGGCAGCGACGCGTAGCGCGGCTCGTTGAGGCGAAGGTCGGTGGTGACGATCGCCGGCAGCTTGACGTCGATGGTCTGCAGGCCGCCGTCGACTTCACGCGTCACGGTCGCCTTGTCGGCGCCGAGGTCGAGCTTCGAGGCGAAGGTCGCCTGGCTCCAGCCGAGCAGGGCCGACAGCATTTGGCCGGTCTGGTTGCTGTCATCGTCGATCGCCTGCTTGCCGGTGATCACCAGGCCCGGCTGTTCGGCTTCGACGACGCCCTTGAGGATCTTGGCGACGGCGAGCGGCTCGACGGCATCATCGGTCTCGACCAGGATGGCGCGGTCGGCGCCCATGGCGAGCGCCGTGCGCAGCGTTTCTTCCGCCTTGGCCGGGCCGATCGACACGACGACCACTTCCTCGGCCTTGCCGGCTTCCTTCAGGCGCAGTGCTTCCTCGACGGAGATTTCGTCGAACGGGTTCATCGACATCTTGACGTTGGCCAGCTCGACGCCGGTGCCATCCGGCTTCACCCGGATCTTCACGTTGTAGTCAACAACCCGCTTTACGGTCACTAGGATTTTCATGGGTTCCTTCCTCAGGCAAGCGTGTAGGCTGTTTTCACGGATGTGTAGAATTCCGAGGCATACCGACCCTGTTCGCGTGGCCCATAGGAGGATCCCTTGCGGCCGCCAAACGGTACGTGGAAGTCGACCCCTGCCGTGGGAAGATTGACCATCACCATGCCGGCTTCCGAGTTGCGCTTGAAATGGGTGGCATGTTTCAGGCTCGTGGTTGCAATGCCGGACGACAGCCCAAAATTCGTGTCATTGGCGACAGAAAGGGCTTCGTCGTAGTCGCGAACACGGATAACTGCGGCAACCGGACCAAATATTTCCTCGCGCGCAATGCGCATCGTATTGGTCGCTTCCGTGAACAGGGCAGGCTGAAGGTAAAAGCCGGGGTTGCAGCGTTCTAGGCGCTCGCCGCCGAAGGCCAGATTTGCACCTTCCTCTTTGCCGATCCCGATATAGTCGAGATCCTGTTTGAGCTGGCTTTCGTCAACGACCGGACCAATATGGGTTCCAGCTTTCAGCGGGTCGTCGATGACCAGGGATTGCAGCCTGTTCGTCAGCGCCGCGACGAAGCGGTCGTGAATGCCTTCCGTTACGATCAGGCGAGAAGATGCCGTGCAACGCTGTCCTGTCGAGAAGAATGAGGAATTCGCGGCGGCCTCGACTGCGACATCAAGGTCGGCATCGTTGAGCACGACGAAGGGATTCTTGCCGCCCATTTCGAGCTGGAACTTGCGATTGTGCTCGATTGAGGCAAGTGCCACCCGCTTGCCGGTTCCGGTCGAACCGGTGAAGGTCAGCGCGCTGACGTCGGGGCTGTCAAGTAGCACCTGACCAACGACACTGCCACGGCCCATGACCAGATTGACGACACCAGCCGGAGCGCCAGCCCGGTAAAGGATGTCGACAAGTGCCCAGGCGCAGCCTGGAACCAGATCCGCCGGCTTCATGACGATCGTGTTGCCGTACGCCAGTGCGGGTGCAATTTTCCAGGCTGGAATGGCAAGCGGGAAATTCCACGGCGTGATGATACCGACGACCCCAACCGCTTCACGCGTTATTTCGACACCTACACCCGGACGGACGGAGGGAAGTATCTCTCCTGACAGGCGCAAAACCTCCCCGGCAAAGAAGTCGAAGATCTGTGCCGCACGTGTGACCTCGCCAATGGCCTCCGGTAGCGATTTGCCTTCCTCGCGCGCCAGAAGACGCCCGAGTTCTTCTTTGCGGGCGAGGATTTCATCGCCGGTTTTACGCAAAATGGCATGGCGTTCGAGAATGGGGGAACGTGACCATGCCGGGAAAGCCGACTTGGCAGCTGCAATTGCAGCCCTTGTCTCATCCGCATTGGCGCGGGCATATTCTCCTACGGTTTCATTGGTGTTGGCGGGGTTGATGTTGAGCGAGACCTCGCCCGAAACCCATTCGCCACCGATCAGATTCTGGTGCAGCATGTTGTAACTCCGTTCAATGGAGGCCGAGATAGGCTTTTCGCACTTCGGCATTGTCGAGCAGCGACGCGCTGTCGCCGGAAAGATGGATCCTGCCGTTCACCATCACATAGGCTCTCTGTGAAAGCTTGAGGGCATGATTGGCATTCTGCTCGACGAGAAAAATCGTCTTTCCCATCGCCGCAATTTCGCGCAGCACTTCGAACACCCGTTTGACGACAAGCGGCGCAAGGCCGAGCGAAGGCTCATCGAAAAGGATAAGTTCGGGTCGCGCCATCATGGCACGGGCAATCGCCAGCATCTGCTGCTCGCCGCCTGACATGGTGCCTGCCGTCTGGTTTCTGCGTTCGCGTAGTCGGGGGAACAGGTCGAACATTGTTGTCCGGTCTTCGTCGAAATGATCCATGCCGATTGGCGTCGTGCCCATCATCATGTTTTCTTCAACAGACATTTCCTGGTATATCTGTCGGCCCTCCGGGACGAGCGCGATGCTTCGACGCGAGATCTGGTTTGTCGGAACCTTGGTGATATCCTCGCCGCGGTGGAGGATCTTGCCGGTCGACGCACGTGGATTGCCGAAGATCGTCGAGAGAAGCGTTGTCTTTCCAGCGCCATTGGCACCGATCAGGCTGACGATCTCGCCTTCGCAGATATGGACATTTACCTCCTTCAGTGCCTCTACGGGGCCATAGAAGGTGTGAACGCCGACAAATTCAAGAAGTGTCTTTTTACCGTTTTCAGATGCGCTCATGACTGAACCTCTTCTTCACTCACTCCGAGATAGGCGGCCACGACAGCTGGGTCGTCGGCCACGTGCGCGGGTGTTCCGTCCGAAATGACTTCTCCATGGTCAAGCACGACAATGTGGTCTGAAATGCTCATGACCAGCCCCATATCGTGCTCGATGACAAGAACCGTGAGTTCGTGCTCGGCGCAGAGGCTCCGAATGACATCCGACAACTCGCGCGTTTCTGAAGGGTTGAGGCCGGCGGCAGGCTCATCCAGGCATATGAGACGGGGATAGGTGCACATCGCACGGGCGATTTCCAGGCGCCTTTGACGCCCGTAGGGCAATTCGCCCGCCAAACGATTGGCATCGCTGAGAAGGCTCATCTGTTCGAGCCAGAAATAGGCGCGATCAATTGCGTCCCTCTCTGCTCTTCGAAACGCTGGAGTGCCAAATATGCCGCTCAGCATGTTGTTGTTTGTCGCACGATGCTGTGCGACCAACAGGTTTTCGATAACCGACATTTCCTTGAAAAGGCGAATGTTCTGGAATGTCCGAGCGATGCCCGCGCGGGTGACCAGATGCGAGCCGCCGGTGATCGGTCTCGTAACCAGATCGCCAATGTCTTGCGCGCCATTCTCGCCGTTCAGGACAATACTGCCTTCGCTGGCCCGATAAAAGCCTGTGATGCAGTTGAACATGGTCGTCTTGCCGGCACCATTCGGCCCGATCAGCGCTGTGATGGCGCCTTTCTCGACGGAAAAGCTGACGTCGCGGTTTGCGATAATACCGCCGAAGCGCATGGTTACATTGTTGATTTCGAGCAGTGGCGCGTTCATCGGCCGGCCTCCTGTGCGTTCAATTCAACAGCTTTGGCAGCCATCTGTTCTTTGGCGCGTGAGGAGGGGAAAAATGCCGGGCGCGTGACGCGCACAAGTCCGCGCGGCTTCCAGATCATCATCACGACCATGAGAATGCCGAAGACCAGAACGCGATATTCTGCAAATTCCCGCAGCAGCTCTGGCAGGATTGTCAGGACGAGGGCCGCCAGGATGACGCCGACGGTAGAGCCCAGGCCTCCCAAAACCACGATCGCAAGAATGAGCGCGGATTCGAAGAAGGTGAAGGAGGTCGGGTTCACAAAACCCTGGTGGACGGCGAAGAAGACCCCGGCAAGGCCACCGGTGGATGCGCCCAGCATGAATGCGGAGAGCTTGGTGAAGACGTGGTTGACGCCAAGCGAACGGCAGGCAATCTCATCCTCGCGAAGTGCTTCCCACATACGGCCGATCGGCATAACCCTCAGCCGTTCGACCGCGAAGATGACCCCGCAGACGACGAGAAAGAGCACGATATAGATGAACCAGAATTTATAGTCGGCGCTATAGGGTATGCCGAGCCATTCATGAATAGGGGTGCCGCCCTGTTTGGCAGTTCTGCTGAACTCGATGCCGAACAGTGTTGGAGCGGGGGCTGGTGCGCCATTCGGGCCTCCGGTGAACGCCAGCCAATTGTTGAGCACAAGCCGGATGATCTCTCCGAAGCCGAGCGTGACGATGGCGAGATAGTCACCATGCATCTTGAGGACGGGGAACCCGAGGATCATGCCGAACAGGCCGGCCAGGAAAGGAGCGATGATCAACGCGCTCCAGAAGCCGAGACCGACGTATTGCGAGCCGAGTGCCAGAAGGTAGGCGCCCACGGCATAGAATGCCACAAATCCGAGGTCGAGCAGGCCTGCTAATCCCACTACAATGTTGAGCCCAAGTCCGAGAAGGCAGTAGATCAGGGCCAGGATGGCAATGCCGAGAATGTATTTGTCGGCAAAGAGGGGCAGGGTCAGTGCTGCAACGAAGGTGACGGCCAGAATAAGCAGCGGTGACGCTTCCTTGCCGGTGCGAACCGTTACGCCGCCGCTGCCGCTGGAAATCCGTTCCCACAGGCTGCGACCGGTCCTGCTTGAGCTGATCAGGGAGATTGCCACCCGTCCGGCGGTGACGACAGCGGCGAGGCTTACCGCGCTCATAAGTTCGTTGTTGAAGGAGAAACCATCGAGGACAAGGCCGGATATGGGGCCGAACAGGATCAGCGAGATTGTGAATGTGATGAGTGCTTCCTTGAGAAGCGCTTTGAACCGTGTTGCTCGCATTGCTAATCCCTCCTCAGACTTTCTGGATTTCGGGCTTGCCGAGCAGGCCGTAGGGTCGGAAGAACAGAAGGGTGATCAGAAGGCTGAAAGCAAAAACGTCCTTGTAGTCGGTGCTCACATATCCGGCGAACAGTGCTTCGGTCAGGCCCAGCAGAATGCCGCCGAGAACGGCGCCGGGCAGGGAGCCGATGCCGCCAAGAACGGCGGCCGTAAAGGCCTTGATGCCCATGACGAAGCCGATGAAGAAGTTGAAGGATCCGTAGTTGAACGTGACCAGGGTTCCGCCGACGGCGGCTGTTGCTGCTCCGATGACAAAGACAGTGGAGATGACCCTGTCTGTGTTGACGCCCAGGATCGCGGAAATGCGGATGTTCTGCTGGGTGGCGCGGCACTCACGCCCGATCCTGGTGTAATTGATCACATAGGTCAGAATACCCATGGCGATCAGTGAGGCGAACAGGATCACAGTCTGCATGTAAGTAATCTGGGCGAAATGCACGTCGCCGCCGAAACGGAAGGCGCCGTGTATCAGCGTGGGAACGCCCTGGTCGCGTGCGCCCTGGGCAATCTGCGCATAGCTTTGCAGCATCAGGGAGATGCCGATGGCGGAGATCAGCGGCGCAAGCTTGGTCGAGCCACGCAGCGGCCTGTAGGCAACCCGTTCGATGGCCCAGCCATAAACGGCGGTGATGGCGCAGGTGATGACCAGAACCGAGATCAACGCGAACGGAATGGATTGAACGCCGAAATATGTCAGAACAGCGAGCGTGATGGCTGCGATATAGGCCGACACCATATAGACGTCGCCATGGGCGAAATTGATCATGCGGATGACACCGTAAACCATGGTGTATCCAACTGCGATCAGGCCGTAGATTGTGCCCAGCGTGATGCCATTGATCAGCTGTTGCGCCAATATGAAAAAATCCATGGCGGACCCCTTTTATTTGCTTTTTTGGCATGCAAGTCCGGCCGGACGGAAAGTCCGACCGGATACGTGAAGATCTTACTTCACGAGGACAGGGGTGCCCTTGTCGTCGAAATTGTAGAAGACGAACTGGAAGTCCTTGATGTCGCCCTTCTCGTCCCATGTGATCTTGCCAATGGCAGAATCAACGGTGTTGCTGCGCAGCCATATGGCCTGCGATTCGAGATCTTCGCCGGCCTTCAAAGCTGCAACGACGGCCTGTGCATTGGCGTAGCCGTACAGGACGTAGTTGGCAGGCGTTACGTTTTCTTTCGTCAGGGCTTCCTGCACGGCCTTCGTTGCCGGGTCGGCGAGCGGGTCAGGCGTTGCGGAGTAGTAGACGTTGGAAAGGTTGGCCGCGCCGCCGACAGCAGCAACCAGCTCTGTCTGGGCAAACGCATCGCCACTGACGAACGCGACATCGATACCCTGCTCCTTGAGCTGGCGGATCAGCGGGCCACCTTCAGGAATGAGGCCGCCGAAATAGACAGCCGTTGCGCCGGAGCTCTTTATCTTGGTGACCAGCGCGTTGAAGTCGCGTTCACCGCGCGTCAGGCCTTCATAGAGAACAGGCTTGATGCCGCGCGCTTCGATTGTGTTCTTGACAGCGTCCACCAGGCCCTGGCCGTAGGTGTCCTTGTCATGGATCAGCGCAATCTTGTCCTTCTTCAGTGTGTCGAGGATGAAACTGCCGGCAACCACTGCCTGCTGGTCGTCGCGACCGCAACCGCGGAACAGATTGTCGAAACCACGATCTGTGACGGTCGGATTGGTGGACGAGGGGGTCATTTCCAGAATTCCGGCGTCGTTATAGATCTCTGACGCAGGAATGGTGCTGGACGAGCAGAAATGGCCGATGACGGCCTGGACTTTGTCCTGGTCAACAAATCTGTTGGCAACGGCTACGGCCTGCTTGGGCTCGCAAGCGTCATCGCCTTTTACCAGTTCAATCTGTTTGCCGTTGATGCCTCCGGCCGCATTCACTTCCTTGACGTATACGGAGACGCCGCTGAAGACCTGTTCGCCGAATGTGGCGTTCGCGCCGGTATAGGGGCCCGCGACGCCGATCTTAATCGTGTCGGCTGCAAAGGCATTCGAAAGAAGCAATGCCGATGCGAATGCGGATGTCGCAAGAAGCTTGGTGATCGTTTTCATGAAGATTCCCTCTGGTTGAAGCTAAAGCACGTTCAAGTCAGCTCGATGCAGGTTGCTCCCGCATTCCAATCTTGTTGGTCAAACTAAGTACCTAAATAATATAGGTAAAATCTCCTCGCCTTTGGGCGGGAGTGGATTTGGAGCAGGTGATTTTGCTGCCCTTACCAGTTGACACTTATATGATAAGTGACATATACGAGAGGCGTCAAGCGGAAATGTTGCGACGGCTCTTGCGGCGCCGGCAAATGACTGGATCAATGGCTGCGGGACTTGGATTCAGGCGCAAACCTAAGCGCCAGATTAATGTTAAAATGGGGAACAAGACGGTGAACAAAACACCACGAAATTGCCGGGTCGGCGTCGATATCGGCGGGACATTCACGGACGTCGCGCTCGACCTTGATGGCGCGCTTCATTCAACAAAAGTTCTGACCGACTACACCGCGCCCGAGCGGGCCATTCTAGGTGGTGTCAGGGCTGTCGCCGAAATGGCGGGCGTTGCGCTGTCGGAAATCGATATCCTGATCCATGGTACGACGCTTGCGACGAATGCGCTGATCGAGCGGCGCGGCGCGGCAACGGCTTTCGTAACGACAGAAGGCTTTCGCGATGTGCTCGAAATGCGCACCGAAAACCGTTTCGAGCAGTATGACCTGAACATCACATTGCCACCGGCTTTGATCGCCCGTGCAGACAGATTTGTTGTTCGCGAGCGTATCGACGCGGCAGGCAAGGTGCTGCTGCAGCTTGACGAAGAATCGGTCGCTGCGGTCGTCGAGAAGATCGCGGAGGGTGGTTATGAGAGTGTGGCCATCGGCTTCATCCATGCCTATGTCAACGGCGCCCACGAAGTTGCTGTTCGTGAAGCGATCTTGAAGCGGCTGCCTGGTGTTTCTGTCTCGATTTCGTCCGAAGTTTCACCGCAGATGCGTGAATTTGAACGTTTCAACACGGTCTGTGCCAATGCATATGTTAAGCCTGCGATCAAATCCTATCTTGATCGCCTCGTTGTCTCCCTCAAGGAGATGGGCGTCGGCTGCCCGGTTTTCATGATCCATTCCGGCGGCGGCATCGTCTCGGTTGATAGCGCGGCCGAATTCCCCGTTCGGCTTGTCGAATCTGGTCCGGCCGGTGGAGCAATTTTTGCTGCCGACATAGCGCGTCGCCATGGTCTCGATACTGTTCTCTCTTTCGATATGGGTGGTACGACGGCCAAGATCTGCCTGATTGAAAACCAGGTGCCCAAAACGGCCAAGACTTTCGAAGTCGCGCGGACTTATCGCTTCCGCAAGGGTTCCGGTATGCCGATTTCGATCCCGGTCGTCGAAATGGTCGAAATTGGTGCGGGTGGCGGATCGATCGCTGGCATCGATGCGATGCGCCAGATCCGTGTCGGGCCGCATAGTGCAGCTTCTGAGCCGGGTCCTGCCTGTTACCTGCGTGGTGGCAAGAATCCGACAGTGACCGATGCCGACCTCATTCTTGGCAAGCTCGATCCCGACAATTTTGCCGGCGGCGCCATCCGACTTTCGGTCGAGGCAAGCCGCAAGGCGATGGTAGACGATATTGGCTCTGTGATCGGCCTGGATCCGGAAGCCTCGGCCTTCGGAACCTGCGAAATGGTTGATGAGAACATGGCAAATGCCGGACGTGTTCATACGGTCGAAAACGGCAAGAATATTTCCGATTTTACGATGATCACCTTCGGTGGTGCCGGTCCGCTTCATGCGGCGAGGCTCTGCGAGAAAATGGGAATTTCCACGTTTCTCGTCCCGCCGGGTGCTGGTGTGGGTTCGGCTATCGGTTTTCTCAGGGCGCCGTTCGGCTATGAATCGGTGCGCAGTGCCGTGTTCAATCTGTCGAATTTTGACGTCGTTGAGGCAAACCGTCTGGTCGATTCAATGCAAGCTGAAGCTCTCGGCTTCGTTGAAGGCGGATTGAACACGGGTTCGCCCGTGATCGAACGCACTCTTTTCATGCGATACGCCGGGCAGGGTTGGGATATTCCCGTTCCCCTGAGTGCGGGCGGTTTTAACGCGAACAGTGCTGCTGCGTTGCGCGCATTGTTCGAAGAAGAATATGCGCGTTTCTTCGGTCGTGCGATCGAAGGTCTGGATGTCGAGGTCGTCAGCTGGTCTGTTAGGGTGAGTTCGCCTCTTCCTACAGTGGCGCGCATTGCCAGGGTTGCTGAAGGTGCCGTTGTCCTGGCGTCGACGACACGACCGCTGTTTGAGGCATCACAGGGCGCATACCTGCAGGCTGGCATTCACGAGCGTGAAAGCCTCAACCCTGGCGATGTCGTGAAGGGTCCAGCCGTTATCGTTGAGCGCGAAACCTCGGCAGTTCTCACTTCGTCCTTCAGGGCTATCGTTCAGAACGATGGCTGCCTCCTCGTCACCCGGATTTGAGGAATATGCAGATGAACCAGTCTATAGTCGATATTCACATGCAGGTCATGTGGAACCGCCTGATTTCCGTCGTAGAGGAACAGGCACAGACACTAATTCGTACCGCCTTTTCAACCTCAGTGCGTGAGGCGGGCGACCTTTCGGCCGGCGTCTTTGACCTTGAAGGCCGCATGCTGGCGCAGGCAGTGACCGGTACTCCGGGTCATGTCAACGCGATGGCAGAATCGGTTGCACATTTCATCAATGATATCGGACCGGAGAACATTTTCGAAGGTGACGTCTATATCACCAACGACCCTTGGAAGGGCACGGGCCACCTGCACGACATAACCGTCGTCACGCCGTCCTTCCACCACGGAAAACTGGTCGGCTATTTCGCGTCAACGGCACATGTCGTGGATGTTGGCGGGCGTGGCTTCGGACCGGATGCGCGGGAAGTTTACGAGGAAGGCCTGTTCATTCCGATCATGAAGTTCTTCGAGCGAGGCGAGCTGAACCGCACGCTCGTGCATATCGTGCGCAACAACGTGAGGGAGAACGACAAGGTCGTCGGCGATTTTCATGCTTTGGCCGCCTGCAACGAAACAGGTCACCGTCGCCTCATCGAGATGCTGACGGAGTTCAATCTGGACGACCTCTCCCAGATCGGTGGCTTCATCCTGAAAAACAGCCGTGAGGCGACACTTGAACGCCTGCGGAACCTGCCGCACGGATCCTGGTCCTATAGCCTCGATCTGGACGGCTATGACGAGCCTGTTCACCTGGCCGCAAAGCTGACCATTGGACCGGATGGCGTCCTGGTTGACTTCGACGGCACATCCGGCATGAGCAAGTTCGGGATCAACGTCCCGCTGGTCTATGCGAAGGCCTATGCCTGCTACGGTATCAAATGCGTCGTTGCGCCGGAAATTCCCAACAACGCAGCATCCCTTGCGCCCTTTGATGTTGTGGCTCCGGCTGGATGCATTCTCAACGCCAAACGACCGGCGCCGGTTGCAGTTCGCCATGTGCTTGGTCATTTCGTTCCCGACCTCGTCCTCGGCGCGCTGCATCAGGCCTTGCCCGGTCAGGTGCCGGCCGAAGGCGCCAGCGCGCTCTGGAACCTGCATATGAGCGTCCGCGCCGTTGCCGACCAGATTGGTGGCAAGGGTGCGGAAATCCTGATGTTCAACTCCGGCGGCTCCGGCGCACGCACAACCCTTGACGGTCTCAATGCGACGGCATTCCCGAGCGGCGTCCACACGATGCCGATCGAAGCGACGGAGAATGTGGGGCCGGTGATCGTCTGGCGTAAGGAACTGCGCGAAGGCTCGGGCGGCGCTGGCGAACAGCGTGGAGGTCTCGGCCAGACGATCGAGATCGAGGCGGCAGAAGGGTACACATTCCGCTTCTCGGCAATGTTCGATCGCCTGAACCATCCGGCTCGCGGCCGGGACGGTGGCCTCGAAGGCGCGCGTGGCTCTGTATCGCTCGATGACGGAACCGTGCTGAAAGGCAAGGGACTGCAGTTCGTTCCGGAAGGCAGAAAGCTTGTGCTTCAGCTTCCGGGCGGCGGCGGCTTCGGTGATCCCGCACGCCGGTCTTCGGAAGCTGTCGAACGCGATCTGAAGCATGGCTACATCAATGAGGAGCAGGTTGCACTTTACAAGGCGACCGACGAGCGGGGGGAAAAGGAATGAATATGATCAAGTTCGAGAATACGCGCGCTGCGACGATCCAGTCATCTCCGTCGATGGCGGTATCGATGGCCGCCAAGGCAATGATGGCCAAAGGCGAGTACGTCATTGATCTGTCACTTGGTGAGCCGGACTTCAATACGCCGGGCCATATCATTGAAGCGGCTATCGACGCCATGAAGCGTGGTGTGACCCGATACACCGCACCGGATGGCTTGCCGGAGCTGCGACAGGCAATCGTTGCGAAGTTCAAGAGAGAGAACGGCCTAGATTATGCGATGGATGAAGTATCCATCGGCAATGGTGCGAAGCAGATCCTTTTCAATGCCTTTCTCGGTACGCTCGAGCCCGGCGATGAAGTGATCGTTCCAGCTCCCTACTGGGTTTCCTACACGGATATTGTCATCCTGCACGGGGGCGTTCCGAAAGTCGTTCCTTGCGGTGTCGAAGATGATTTCAAGCTCACCCCGGAGCGGCTGGAAGCGGCAATCACGCCAAAGTCGAGATGGTTCCTGTTCAATTCTCCCTCCAACCCAACCGGCGCCATCTATACGGCTGACGAGCTGAAAGCCCTCGGCGTGGTGCTGAGGCGCCATCCGCATGTTGCGATCATGTCGGACGAAATCTATGAGCATCTCGTCTGCGGATCCGTACCCTTTACGTCCTTTGTCTCGGCCTGCCCGGATCTGCAGGATCGCACGCTGATCATCAACGGCGTTTCGAAGGCCTATGCGATGACCGGGTGGCGTCTTGGCTATGCCGTTGGTCCGAAGGGTCTGACCAAAGTTCTGAACAAGCTGCAGTCCCAAAGCACGACCTGCCCCTCATCGGTGACACAGGCCGCTGCAATTGCCGCCCTGAATGGCCCGCAGGATTTCATCGTAACCGCTCTTGCGGAATACAAGACGCGCGGCGAACTGGTGACGAAAGGCTTCAGCGCCATTCCCGGTCTCGAGGTGCGCGCACCGGAGGGCGCCTTCTATCTCTTCCCGAAATGCACAGCCTTTATCGGCAGGACTGCACCGGACGGGACAAAGATCGAGAATGATACGATGCTGGCATCCTATCTTTTGAGCCAGGGCAAGGTTGCCACCGTCCCGGGTTCTGCATTTGGCGTGGGACCTTTCATTCGGCTGTCTTTCGCAACCTCGCGGGACAATCTTTCAATTGCCGTCGAACGCATTGCTGACACACTGGCATTGCTTAGCTGACAGGGAGATTAAGATGACGGATTACAAGAGAACATTGCTGACGGGCGCTGGTGGCGGCGTTGGAACTCAATTGCGCAAGTCGGAAACCAGACTGGGACAGATTGTACGGCTCTCGGACCTGAAGCCTTCCTCGGATCTGGCGGCGCATGAAGAAGACTACCCGCTTGACCTCTCCGATTTCGATGCAGTCAGCGAAGCGGTCAAGGGATGCGATGCCATCGTGCATATGGGCGGACATGCCCTGGAGGGCCCCTGGAAAACCGTGCTCGATTCCAACATCACCGGTAGCTACAACATTTATGAAGCGGCCCGCCGTCATGGTGTGAAACGCGTGGTCTATGCGAGCTCCGTGCATGCGATCGGCTACTATGAGCGCACGGAGACGATCGACGGCAATGTGTCGACCCGGCCGGATAGTCTCTACGGCGTCTCCAAGACTTTTGTTGAAAATCTCGGTCGGTACTATTTCGACAAATTCGGGATTGAAACTGTCAGTATTCGCATCGGCTCGTGTTTCCCGGAACCGACCGACAGGCGCCATCTGATTACCTGGCTCTCCTATCGTGATTGCCGGCAGCTGGTTGAAAAATCTCTGTCTGCGCCGCGCGTCGGCTTCATGGTCGCCTACGGGATGTCCAACAATTCCGAAGCTTTCTGGGATAACCGGACGGCGGCTGTGCTGGGCTACAAGCCGCAGGACAGCGCCGATGACTATCGCGAAAAGGTTCTCGCCATGACGACGCAAGGTGATCCGAACGATCCGGCTGTTCGCTTCCAGGGGGGCAGCTTTGTCGCTGCCGGCCATTTCGAAGACAGCGAGAAGTGAGGCCAGACCATGAATGCTTCTAAGTCATCTTATGACGTGATTATTGTTGGCGGCGCAGTGGTCGGTAGCTCGACAGCCTATTTCCTCGCGACCAACCCGGATTTCAAGGGGTCAGTTCTGGTCATCGAAAAGGACTGGACCTATCAGCGATCCGCAACGGCGCTGTCTTCCAGCTCCATCCGCCACCAGTTTTCCAATGCTATCAATGTGCAGGTTTCCCAGTTTGGGACCGAGTTCATCCGGAATTTCAAGGAAAACGTCGCTGTTGACGATGATACGCCGGAAATCGGCTTTCATGAGAACGGCTATCTCTTCCTTGCGGATGACGATCGCGGCGCCGAGGTTTTGCGCAGAAATCATGCCACGCAGATCGATTGCGGAGCCGAGGTGACACTTCTCGATCCGGAAGCCTTGGGAAAGCGCTATCAGTGGCTCAATCTCGATGGTCTCGTTCTCGGGAGCACCGCAGAGCGTGGCGAAGGCTGGTTCGATAGCGTCGGATTGATGCAGGGTTTTCGCAAGAAGGCCAGAACTCTTGGCGTCGAGTATATCGAAGACGAGGTTGTTGCGATCAATCGCGAGGGAGATCGCGTGGTGTCAGTCACAACTAGGAGCGGCCAGACCATTTCCTGCGGGACCATGGTCAACACCTCCGGTACCAATGGCAAGATAATGGCCCATCTGGCAGGCCTCGAGATTCCAGTTGAGCCGCGCCGCCGGTCGCTTTTCGTTGTCGATTGCCGCACGCCGCTTGGTCCAGGCGTCGGCCTGACCATTGACCCCAATGGCTGCTTCTTCCGTCCGGAAGGTCAGTTCTATCTGATGGGCACCTATCCCAAGCACGATCCGGAAGTCGAGCCGAACGACTTCGATGTAATGCACGAGGAATTCGAGGAAGAGATCTGGCCAACGCTCGCAAACCGCGTTCCAGCTTTCGAGGCGATCAAGGTGGTGAACAGCTGGGCCGGCCACTACGATTTTTGCACGCTTGATCACAACGTCATTCTGGGGCCGCACACGGAAGTGAGCAACTTCCTGTTTGCGAACGGTTTTTCCGGTCACGGCCTGCAGCAGTCTCCAGGTATGGGCCGCGGGCTTTCCGAACTCATCACATACGGAGGCTTCAAAACTCTCGATTTGTCGCCGTTTGGTTACGAACGTGTAGTGGCGAACCGCCCCTTCCTCGAAGACGCTGTCATTTAACGAAAGATCTGGGGAACATCATGAACACCCTCAAGAAGACCCGCAACGGCGGCCAGGTTCTGGTCGACGCACTCCGGATCCATGGCGTCGATCGCGTATTCGGCGTTCCGGGAGAGAGCTATCTTGCTGCTCTCGACGCATTTCACGATGTTGAAGATGTTATCGAATTTGTCATCTGCCGACAGGAAGGTGGCGCGGCCTATATGGCTGAAGCCTATGGAAAGCTGACCGGAAAACCCGGCATCTGCTTCGTCACGCGTGGGCCCGGCGCAACCAATGCCTCCATCGGTGTGCATACGGCATTCCAGGACTCAACGCCGATGATCCTGTTCATCGGTCAGGTCGCCCGTGACCAGATGGAGCGCGAGGCGTTTCAGGAGATCGACTATCGCCGGATGTTCGGCCAGATGGCGAAGTGGATTGTCGAGATCGAGGATGCTGCGCGTATACCCGAGCTTATCGGTCAGGCGTTTCATCGCGCCGTCAACGGCCGTCCGGGTCCTGTCGTAGTTGCCCTCCCCGAGGACATGCTGACGGATCTGGTGACGGTTGCGGATACGCCGGCTTACAAACGTGTCGAGATGTATGCCGGTCAGCCTCAGCTTGATGAACTCGTCGAACTGCTTGCCCAGGCAAAGCGTCCCTTGGTTGTCGCCGGCGGCGGTGGCTGGAACCAGCAGGCCGTTGCCGATCTCAAGGTCTTTTCCGAGACCTTCAGCCTGCCGGTGGCTGCATCGTTCCGTTGCCAGGATCTGTTCGATAACACGCATCCCAATTATGCCGGGGACCTCGGTCTTGCTGCTGGGCCGAAACTTATTCAGCTCGTCAAGGATTGCGATCTGCTAATTTCGCTCGGCGCGCGTCTCGGTGAGATGACAACGGGCGCCTACTCGCTGATCGACATACCTGTTCCAAAGCAGACCCTCGTCCATATCCATTCGGGATCGGACGAGTTGGGTCGGGTCTATCATGCGGCCCTGCCGATCAATGCAAGCGTTGCGGGCTTCCTGTCCCAGGCCGCCAAGCTTAAGCCTTTTGTTGCACCGGCCTGGGTGGCCATGACCGAGACCGCTCATGCCGATTACCTCGGCAATCTGATTCATGCGCAGGTGCCGGGCGCTGTCCAGATGGGTGACGTCATGGAATGGTTGCGTGGTCATCTGGCAGACGATGCGATCCTGACGACTGGTGCTGGCAATTATTCTGCATGGGCGCATCGCTTCTACCAGTATCGTACCTTCCGCACCCAGCTTGGCCCGACCAATGGCTCTATGGGCTACGGTGTGCCTGCCGCCATTGCTGCGAAGATCACCGCGCCTGAGCGGACTGTCGTTGCCTTTGCCGGTGACGGCTGCTTCCTGATGAATGGTCAGGAACTGGCAACAGCGATGCAATACGACGCACGCGTGATTTTCCTGGTCATCAACAATGGAATGTACGGGACGATCCGCATGCATCAGGAGCGAAGCTATCCAGGGCGTGTATCCGGAACGCGGCTGACCAATCCTGACTTCGCATCGCTTGCTCGCTCTTACGGTCTGCATGGCGAGACGGTGGAGAAGACAGCCGACTTCGCAGCGGCTTTCGAACGGTGCGAAGCGTCCGGCAAGCCCGGTCTGATCGAAGTTCGCATTGACCCGGAGGCATTGACCCCGAAGATGACGTTGTCGCAGATCCGCGAACAGGCGGTTACTCAAGGCAAGTAAATACAAAACCCCGCCCGGGTTGGCCCGGGCGGGGTACTCATTGCATCTTCAATGTTGCACGAGTGCAGCCATGCAGAGCGCTGCCTTGGTCGGCCTAAAGACAGAAGCAACAAATGCTTCTCTGTTGTCTTACTCGGCTGTCTCGTTTGCGAATGGTTCGTCGAGCATGGCGCGGTAGCGAATGAGGCTCTCTTCCAGGTGTGCAGCCAAAGCAACCTTCGCAGCTTTTGCATCGCCCTGGGTGATCGCGGCAAGGATCGCAGCGTGCTCCTTGTTGATCTTCTTCAGATAGGCGCTGTAGGCGCGTGAGGACTGCTTGTGCTTGAGCACGAGTTCGAAATTTATGCTCTCCATAACCGCTTCCAGAAAGCTCGGGAAATGCGGATTACGGGTTGCGCGGGCAATCGCCAGGTGGAACTCGAAATCGGCGCGGGCTTCGACTTCGGCGTCGTCAGTCTCCAGATTCTCGAGATAGTCGAAGGCTCGGGCAATCTCGGCCAGTGCCTCTGGGGTGCGCCGTGTCGCTGCAAGGGCGACGGACTGCATTTCCACACCGAGCCGAAGCTCGAGGATCTGCATGGCGGAGCGAATATCCTCGATCCGGCTGATCTCGAAATTGAGGGTCTTTGCATCCTTGTCGCTGACATATACACCAGCGCCTTGCCGGGATGTGACGCGGCCTCCGACTTTCAGCGAGGTCAGAGCCTCGCGGATTACCGTTCGGGAAACCCCGAATTCTTCACAAAGCTGAGCACTTGAGGGAAGCTTTTCGGCAGGCGCATACAGGCCGGAATCGATCCTTTCGGTCAGCTTCGCAACCACAATCTCGGCAAGATTGCCGCGCTGTGTAATAATTGACACCTAGATCACTCCGATTAAATTTTCCAATTAATTGTGCACATATCACATATCATGCCACTTCGTATTGTGCGATTTCTTGTAATTCAGGGATCATTTCGTCTATCACCTGAAGTGGGTGCGGAACCACGGCGCCGTCGACCTGTTTGATCTGTGATCGACAAGAATAGCCTGTCGACATGAGCACATCGTCATTTCCGGCGCTATCGATTTCACCTTTCCAGCTCATGTTGTAAATGCGCTCGGAAATATCGCGATTTCGCGCTTCGTGCCCGAACGTACCTGCCATGCCGCAACAGCCCACATTAGCCATCTCAACGGAAATGCCCAGCGCCCTGAATATGGCCTTCCACTGCGGCATTGCGTCAGGCGCGTTGGTGCGCTCGGTGCAGTGTGCCAGCAGGCGGAAGGTCTTGCCTACGGTGTCAATCGTGTTGCAGTCCATTCGCTCCAGAGTGCTCATCAGCCATTCCTGCGGCAAGAGGACATTTGCCATCAGCTGTGGTGTCACGCCCATGTATTCACTGCGATAGGCAAGCGTCATCGACGGGTCCAGGCCCACAAGAGGAATGCCGGTATCTGCGAGTGAATGGAGATGCTGCGCAGTTTTCATGGCTGCTCTTTCGAAACGTCCGAGATAGCCGTGCACATGCAATGCCTTGCCATTGATGTGTGGGGCCGCAAGATACGGCATAAGTCCCAGCTTCCTGGCAAGATTGATGGCCGAGAATGCCACTTGTGGATCGAAATAAGCGGTGAAAGCATCCGCAACGAAAATGACCGCCTTCTTTCGCTCGTGTTCCGGCAACTGTCGCAAGCGGGCAGGGTCTGCGATTGGGACGCCCAGAGCCGAGGCCCGTCTGGCAAGTGACATGCGTGGCAGAAGCGGCAAGGACGTCAGACCGGCCAGACGCATCAATGCTTTGCCCGGCGCTGTCCCCGCAATCAGATTGTATACTGGCCGTATTCGCGCCATCCAGGGCAGGGTGATCTCAATCGCGGCAACCAGGGGATCCTTGATCGGCCTCAGGTAGCGGCCATAATAGAGCTCCAGGAACTTTGCGCGAAAGGATGGCACGCTGACCTTGACGGGACATTGGCCAGCACAAGCCTTGCACGCAAGGCAGGTATCCATTGCCTCGCGCACTTCATGGGAGAAATCGCTGCGATTGCGCGGATCAAGGGTATGGAAAAGACGCAGTGGAAGTTGGAGTGCCGCACTGCGGAGCCGCAATCTTGCTGCTTCTTGCCGAGGGTCGATCTTCTGTTCTGCCAGGAGGCGTAACCACTCGCGCATCAATGCGGCACGTCCTTTGGGCGAGAAGCGCCGATCGCGGGTCGCCTTGTATGATGGGCACATGGGGCTGTTTGCGTCAAAGTCGAAACAGGCCGCGTTTCCGTTGCAATAAGCGGCGTTGTCGAAAGCTACGCGGATCTCGTTGCCGATCGTCCGGTCCGTGGTTCCTCTGAGTGGAACTTCGTCAATCTTCAGCAGAGCTTGCTCTGGAGACGGAGTAGCAATCTTGCCGGGGTTGAGCCGATTGTCTGGATCAAAGGCATGTTTTATGTGTTGCAGGCATGGATATAGGTCGCCGAAAAATTCCGGCACATATTCGGACCGAATTCCTTTCCCATGCTCCCCCCACAACACGCCCCCGTATTTGCGGGTTAGCGCCACAACGGCATCGCTGATTTCCCGAACCAGTGGCACATGGTCTTCACGGCTCAGATCGAGTGCTGGACGCACATGCAGGACACCGGCGTCGACATGCCCGAACATCCCGTAGGAAAGCCCCGCATCATCCAGCAGTGCCCGGAATTCGCGGATATAGGCTGCCAGATGTTCTGGCGGCACGGCGGTGTCTTCGACAAAGGCAACAGGTCTGACAGCTCCGTCCACGTTGCCGAGCAGTCCGACCGCACGCTTTCGCATCGACCAGATAGCCTCTGTATCGGCATGGGATCGGGCAATCGTGTAGCCGACATGGCGCGCAGGCATGTTCTTATCAAGAGCTGCAGTGACTTCACTCAATTTTCGGTCAAGCTCATCGGGATTGTCGGCGAGCACCTCGGCAATGTTGATGCCATTTGTTGCGCTGTCAGTGTCGTTGGGGAAGAAGCGCGCGATGGCAGGCCAGTTGATGTCACCCTTGGCCAGGTTCAAGACCCTTTCATCGACGGTTTCCACCGAAGCGACCTTGAGGATGGTCAGCGTGCGTGCGTCTTCCAGCGCAGTGTTGAAGTCGCCATAGCGGATATTGATCAGCGCAGCATATGCAGGGATAGGCAGCAGGTTGAGTTCCGCCTCAGCGATCATCGCCAGAGTTCCCTCCGACCCACAAAGAATGGCGTTCAGATCAAAGCATCCGTCCTCTCGTCGAATATGGGCGAGGTCATATCCGGTCATGTACCGATTGATTTTCGGGAAAACGTCAGCGATCCGGTCTCGCTTTTCTCGTTCGATGCGGTCCACGGTCCTGTGGATCTCGCCGATTTGGTCGTCGCGCTTGAGCACTTCGTCCAGCGCTGCGGCTTTCAGCGGACGCGACCACCAGTCAGCTCCATCTGCAAGCACGATATGCAAGCCAAGTACATGATTGCTTGTCTTGCCATAAAGGCACGAGCCTTGACCGCAGGCATCGGTGGAAACCATTCCGCCGATGGTTGCCCGATTGGAGGTTGACAGTTCCGGCGCAAAGAACAGTCCGTGCGGTTTCAACGCGCGGTTCAATTGATCCTTGACGACACCTGCTTGAACGCGTGCAACCCTGCGCACCGGGTCGATCGATAGGATGGAATTCATGTGTCGCGAGCAGTCGACGACCACGCCTGAGGTCAATGATTGACCATTTGTTCCAGTGCCGCCGCCCCTAGGTGTTATGGTGATGTCGCGGAATTCAGGTTCAGACAGGGTCCGTGCGATGACCTGCAGGTCTTCTGCGCATTTCGGGAAGAGTACGGCCATTGGCTCTAGTTGGTAGATCGAATTGTCGGTGCCGTAAACGGTACGGCTTGCGGCGCCAGTGTCGACATCGCCAGCAAAACCAGCTTCGATCAGTCGGCCAAAAAAGCCAAGTGCGGTATGGTTGGCGGAGAGGTTGGAACGCAGGCGTGGAATCATTTCTGAGCCTTCAGAAAGCACTTGAGGTTTATTTAAGTTAGCATATAAGTGATAACATACAATTCTACTGGCGCAACGTAAAACAAAGAGGTGGAACTTGAAGAACCAGACCGCAGTCATCGTCGGTGGCGCTTCCGGGCTCGGACTGACAACAGCAAAGTTGATGATCTCCCATGGTGCTACGAAAATTGGTCTGATTGACCGCAACGAGCAATTGCTTGTTGCGTCGGCAGAAGCGCTCCGAGCGCTCGGCGCAGAAGTTGCCACTGCTGTTGCAGATATCTCCCGGTCGGACACCGCGCATCGTGGCTTTAGCGAAATTGCAGCGCAGCTGGGCCGCATTCATGTGCTGGTCAACAGCGCAGCAATCTATCCCCGAAGCCCGATCCTCGAGATTTCGGACGACGAATGGGATCTTGAGAACGCCATAAATGTAAAGGGTACCTACCACATGATGGTAGCTGCCGTTCTTCATATGCGCCAATATGTCAAGGCACCGGAGGTGACGGGTCGTATCGTCAACGTGACGTCTGTCGACGCCTTCAAGGCGCATCCGCAAAATGCGCACTATGCGGCGACCAAGGCTGCTGTCGTCAGCCTGACCAAGTCCTTTGCCCAGGAATGCGCCAGCGATCAGATCCTGGTCAATTCCGTGGCTCCTGCCGGTTTCGCAACGGATCGAGCCAAGGAACTCGGCTTCCTTCCAGAGCTTGCGAAAGCAAGCGCGCTCGGCCGCGCCGCGGAGCCGGTCGAGATGGCTGAATGGATCGTCATGATGGCATCTAGCCGCAACACTTATGCCACCGGCGAAAACGTCGTGATCAGCGGAGGCTACATCTATGTCTGATGCCTACCACGTCGCTGTCGTAACAGGTGCGACCAGTGGCATCGGCAAGGCAACGGTTGCAGTCCTTCGCCAGCGCGGCTTGACGGTTTACGCCGTCGGCCGCAATGAAGCGGCTTTGATGGAGCTGTCTGAGGGATGCGGTGCGATCGCAGTCAAGGCTGATGTTCGCGATGTCGGTGCAATCGTCGCAGCCCTTAATGGCGTTAACGTCGATGTCCTCGTCAACAATGCCGGTATTTTATCGACGCGTGCCGCATTTCAGGAGATTGATCCTGCAGAAATTGACGCGATGATTGACGTCAATCTGAAGGCGCCCATGCATCTGACACGCGCCTTCTTGCCCGGCATGGTCGCCCGCAAGCGCGGCCATCTGATCTATGTCGGTTCCAGTGGCGGGCAGGCGCCGTATCCGGGTATGGGCGCTTACGGTCCGTCAAAGGCCGGCATCAGCCTCTTCTGTGACAATCTGCGCTGTGACCTGCTCGGAACATCGGTGCGCGTGAGTGAAATCGTCCCGGGTCGGGTCGAAACGGCGTTGTACCGAACTTCGATCCCGGATGATCAGGCGAATGCCGTTCTCTATGATGGCTACCGTGCAATTCAGCCAGAAAACGTCGCCCGCATCATCAGCGACGTCATCGACCTTCCCGATTTCGTCAACGTCGCCCGAGTTGAGGTCTTCCCGACCGATCAGGCGACAGGCGGCGGCACAATGGTGAAATTCCAGAAATAGGGCGGGTAATCTCTCATGCGCGCCTCGCCTTTCAAAGAGGATCAGATCTTGGATCCATCCCACTTTCTGGTGCCGCACGAAGATCGGGATGCCATTCTGAGAGAGGTGCATGCGCGGCCGTTCAGGCCGATTGAAACACCGGCACGTCTTGTGCATTTTGCGTTTCTCTCGAAAGAACTCGAGCGTGATGCAGAGCGAGACGCTCTTTCCGATTTTTGTCAGGCAAATGACAGCGAGGCTTTGCCTGACAATGCCAGACATCACCGTGTCTCATTCGGTGACGTGCATCTTCGTTGGGAGCGCCACAGCGAGTTCACTACCTATTGCTGGTACTACAAGCATGCGGCCGAAGACGTCTCTGCTGCAGATATTACCGGTCTGGCACCGCAGATGTATGCTATCCAGCAGCCGGGGCCACATCTGGTCGCCATCGACTTGCAGATTGTTGAACCGTCGTCAGCGCCGGATATGTACACTCTGTTTGCCAAGGAATCGCTCTGCGTCATGAGTGCTGAGGGCGGTAGCGCAACGATCGCGACGGACTTCCAGGTGGACGCGGCGGGGTTTGTACGGATCCTCGTTGTCAATGATGGCGTTCCGGCCATGCGCATTGGCGCGCTCGCGCAGCGTCTTCTTGAACTGGAAACCTACCGTGTTTTGGCGCTCCTGTGCCTGCCGGAGGCGCAACGGCTCGAGCCATCCGTCCGCCAGATCGAGCGCGCGCTGGTGGATGCGACGCAGGCAATGACACAGACCGAAACCCTCGAAGATAACGAGAACCTGCTCGAAAAGCTCGTAGTGCTGGCGGCTCGCCTCGAGGCCGGTGCCGCCAAGTCGCTGTTTCGCTTCGGCGCAAGCCGGGCCTACCAGAATATCGTCCTCGGGCGAATTGCGGCGATTGGGTTCGAGCCCTTGCCCGACCGGGAGACCTTTCCGGCCTTCCTCAATCGGCGCATGGCACCTGCATTGCAGACCTGCTTTTCACTCGAAGAGCGACAAATCAACCTGTCCCGAAAGCTGGCGCGCGCAACGCAATTGCTGCGCGCCAAAGTCGATGTCGCCATGGAGCGGCAAAACCGGGATATTCTCGAGACAATGAGTGAGCGAGCACGGCTTCAACTGCGGTTGCAGCAAACGGTCGAAGGATTGTCGATCGCTGCAGTCAGCTATTACGTCGTCGCGCTACTTGCCTATTTTCTCAAGGGCTTAGCGCACACGTCGGATTGGTTTGATGCTGAAGCCGCGATGGCAATCGTGAGCCCGATCGTCGTCATTCTGGTCGCGATCACGATCACATTTCGCGTCAGGAACGCCCACAGCGCTGGCCGTAATCGCGTCGTTGCCCGGCGAAAAGCAATCTGAGGATTTTCAATGAAACCACTCGACAAAAAGACCCCTGGTGAGCATTCGGACGTGATTGAAAAATACCGTCCGCTCGCCGTCAAGGCGGTGGTTGCCGCATGCAGCATACCGTCACCTCCGAAGGAGGTCCTGACGCCTGTGGACTATCCTCGAACGCCGGGATTTCACGGATATGATGTTGATTGAACAGCGTTAAGGGGCTTGAGATGAAACTGGGTTTTGTTGGAGCTGGCACAATTACAGAAGCGATCGTGACGGGCTTTCTATCTCAAGTGTCCGGCGATGAAGCGGTCATCGTTTCTCCGAAAGGGGCAGCTATCGCCGCCAGGCTTGCCGATCGGCATTCGGCAGTCACAATTGCCCGGGATAACCAGGAGGTTGTCGATATGGCGGACGTGCTGTTCCTGGCGGTGCGGCCGCAAATTGCCGAAGAAGTTGTTCGTTCGGTCAGCTTTAGGCACGGACAGATTATCGTAAGCCTGGTCGCTACGATCGAAACTTCTCGATTGCAGAGCTGGATCGATGCTGACGTCAAAATCACGCGTGCAGTCCCATTGCCTTTTGTCGCCGAACGTCGCGGCGTCACCATCGTTTTCCCGCAGGACGAGGCTGTCCGGAGTTTCTTTGCAAAACTGGGAACCGCCGTCGAATGTCGTTCGCAGAATGAGTTCGACCTTCTGACCACTGCCAGCGCATTGATGGGCACTTATTTCGGCATTCTTGAACATGCCGTCGGCTGGATGACAGGTAAGGGTATCAGCGAAAGTCAGGCGCGAACCTATCTTGTTTCGCTGTTTTCCAGCTTGGCGCACACGGCTCAATCGTCCAGTTCTCAATCGCTGCAGCAGCTCAGACATGACTTTTCCACAAAAGGTGGACTGAACGAGCAAATGTTTCGCGACTTCGAAGCAGGGCAGGGCATGAAGGCATTGGAGATAGGGTTGGAGACTTTGTTGGCTCGGGTTCGATCCAGTGGTGTCAAACAGGGCTAGCTATGTCACCCACGGTTGCGGTTCAGTTTTGAAAGCTCTGCATCGCATTGATCCCTCGGAAAATTAACGCGATATGCACTCAAAGCCGATGATGGCTTGGACCAGCGAGTATCTGACGCCGACGACGCCGGGAGTGAGTGAGGATTGCCTGAGCTTGGACATCTGGGCACTGTCCGATGGTCAGTCTAACAACGAAATGTGACACAGCGTCTTATCCGGTCCTGGTCTTTATACATGGTGGCGGTTTCACGGAAGGTGGCTGTGCCGTCCCCATCTATGATGGCGCCAATCTCGCAAAGCGAGGCATAGTGGTCGTCACATTGAACTATCGGCTTGGAACGCTGGGATTTCTCGCTCACCGCTCCTCTCGCGTGAACAAAACGGCGGGTCTGGAAATTATGCTTTCAGGACCAGATTGCGGCCCTCAACTGGATCAAGAATAACATCGGTCAGTTCTGTGGGGATGCCGCGAGGGTTACCCTCGCCGGTCAGTCAGCTGGAGCGTGGTCGGTTGTAACCCTGCTCGCCTCGCCGAGGGCTGATGAGCGCTGCCAAGGATAGTCCGATCGTCAGGGATAATATCCAGCCCTTTGCGATGCTGGGCGCTTCGTATCGGTTGTAATTCGCGCGGTTTCCATCGCCACACTCACCTCTAGGCCTCGACAGCATCACCGGCGTTTCGACAACGGCTGGTGTTGATTTGGTCAGGCATTGTTGATTGTCGCGGGAGTTTAACCCATTTTTCCATTTCTCTGTGATCCGGTCAGGCACCGAAAGGGTGTTTGCAGACAATTGGTTACAACGAATTTGCTAGCTTAACGCGAAACGGGGCTAGTTCCTAACCGAAATCAACACGATGTGGCCGGCAAGATGCTCGGGGGGCTTCTGACGGTAGTTGATCACCTCGTCCGCACCCAGATAGTCGATGAGTCTGTGTCGAGACGTCAGTTTGAGCACGTCGGTATCGGTCCCGCTGTGTTTCAGCGTGCCAAAGAAGGAGAAGCGGACAGGATGTTGGTCCACATGTCGAGAGGAAGGAATTTTGCCGTCACAAAGGGTGCGATTGATCAGTCCCGGCTGCCTCACCCAAGGCCTTTTCCGCAGTAACTAAACATCCTCGAGATTGGAGAACGCTCATACACACCCTTAGGACGAGATATTCCATCCCGTCTCTCATCTTTCCTTTTGAAAAAGGCGAAGATACCCGTCCGCAGTGAACCGTCCGGCAATGTCCTTGTAGTCCGCCACACTCGGATGCGGCGTTTCGAGACGTGTCCGGTGCGTAGCGCTTATGACGATCACGCTCGCGCCAGCGGCCTCGGCCGCTTCGATACCGGCAGGCGCATCCTCGAACACAAGGCAGTCTTCGATACGCTGCCCCAGCCTTTCCGCAGTGAGCAAGAAGCAGTCCGGCGCAGGCTTCCCATTCTCGACATCCTCGCCGGCGATCAAAAGTGGAGGCGTGCGAAAGCCGGCTGCCTCGAGGCGAACAAGCGCCAAGGCTCTTGGCGCTGATGTGACGATCGCCCACCTGCCCGCCGGCAAGGCATCGAGAAAATCGGCGGCACCCGCTATAGGTTCGACGCCCGCGACGTCGGCGATTTCGGCCAGCGTGAGAAGCCTCACTTCTTCTGCCGGGTCGATACCGGGGAGGCCAAGTCGGGCGATCGTTTCAATCGCCTTTCGTCCATGGATCGTTGCCAGCAGGGCCTCGACATCGACGTCGTGCCGCAAAGCCCATTCGGTCCAAACCCGCTCGGCCACTTCTATCGAATTGAGAATGGTTCCGTCCATATCAAACAGGAAGGCAGCGAAGGTTTTATCGTGATGGATGGTCGCCGGCATTCGTACACCATAAGTTCGATGGTTTAGGGCGAGAAGATCGGATTGGTCGCTTCCGGAGCGCGTTCATCGGGCGGGGGTGTCGGGAGATTACCCTTCCTTCGTTCGAAGCGCTTCTCCATAGGCCTTTATGGTTGCGGGAAGGCCGAGCGCAAGTGCGTCCGAGATCAATGCATGGCCGATCGAAACTTCTGCCAGTTGCGGGATTGCGGATTTCAAAGCTGGAAGGTTCTGCAATGTGAGATCGTGACCGGCGTTGACCTGAAGTCCCGCCCTTGTCGCCGCCCCTGCAGTATTTTGCAGGTTTTCAAGGTGTAACTGGATCGCCTCCGACGTAAACGCACTTCCATAGGGGGCCGTGTAGATCTCGATGCGATCGGCGCCCGCCGCTTTGCAAAGTGCTGGGACGTCGGGATCCTCATCGATAAAGAATGAGACGCGGATGCCGTGCTTCTTAACCCGCTCTGTAGCAGCCTGCAGGAGATCAGCATTGGCAATCACGTCCCATCCATGATCCGATGTCGACTGATCAGGCGTGTCCGGCACGAAAGTTACCTGATCCGGCTTGGTGCGGCATACAAGATCGAGGAAATCGTCGCTTGGATAGCCTTCGATGTTGTACTCCCGGTCTGGAAAGTTCAGACGCAGCAAGCGCTCCAGCACCTGGACGTCGTCACGTCGAATATGCCGCTCGTCAGGCCGTGGATGAATGGTGATGCCGTCAGCACCGCTTTCGAGAGCAAGTTTTGCAAGACCCTCGACGCTTGGCCAAGGAAGGTTTCGGCGGTTGCGCAGGAACGCGATGGCATTGACGTTGACGGATAGTGAGGTTTTCACGATTTTCTCCTCAATTGGCCATCGACAGGCGGTCGAGAATGGCTTGCGCGGTCGTCACATCTGTCACAAGGGCATTGATCATGCCCGATCGGGCTGCACCGATAATGCCGGGCGCCTTGGCGGGTGCCGCCGCGACGGCAATTGTCAATTTAACCTTGCGGAGCTGTTGCGGGGATGCGGCAATCATGCGCTCTTCCCCGTCCCAGTGCAGGATCTCGCCGCTCTCGGTGACATAGTGACGCAGAACGTCGCCTGAAGCCTGGCCAAGGGCTTTTTCGCCCGGGAGCGCTCCGGTCGCTTCGGAAGGATTTGCCGAGTGTCTCAAACCGACGCCGACGATTGCTGCATCCAGCTTGTTCCAGAGCGAGGTTACTTGCTGGACTGTGGGATCAGCGAGAAACGCATCCCGCAGTTCCGATGAGGAAATATAGGGCGCATGCAGAAAGTGCGGGGTCCCCCCCAACTGTTCGGCGGCCTGGCGGACGAATTCATTGGTCTGGAAGTGCGGAGCGGCCTGCTGCATCCCGCCATTGAGCGCGACGGTCGCAACTCCGGGCAATGAGGGGAGGCCGGCAAGCGTCACTTGCCGGACAGCCCGTCCCCATCCAATGCCGATGGTTGAGCCTGATCGCAGTCCTGCTTGCTTCAACAGGGACCCCACGGACGGTGCCAGTGCGCTCAGTACATTGGTCGGTGGCGCGTCGATGACGGCTGCCGTTTGCAATTTCAGCGCTTCAATCAGCGCCGCGGTCAAATCTTCAGATGGCGAAAGATCGATTACTTCGATGCGGACGATCCCCGCAGTGCGCGCCTTTTGAAGCAGACGCGAAACCGTCGCCGTTGATAAGCCTAGCTTTTTGGCAATATCAACCTGCGACATTTCCGATTGGTAGTGCAGCTTTGCAACCATATGCAACAGCGTACGGCTTGCCATAGCCTCTTGTGACTGAGATGAATTCAGGTTGAAATTCCTTTCTGCAATGTGTTACGTTCACTGTGACACATAGGAGTTATCGCTCAAACCCGCCCGTTTCGCAACGAATATGCGGCTGCTGGGCTCTTAATGTTCAACGATCGCTTTCCCTCCGGACCTTGGAGCGGAAGAAATTTCAGTATCCCGTTTCGGGTGACATAGAGGGAGGACTTGATGTCCAGATTGACGACAGCCGAAATGCGTGGTTACCAGCAGATCTGCGGAAGTGACGGAGCCATGATGGTCATAGCCTGCGATCAACGCGGCGGCATGCGCACCTTGCTTGCCAAGGACCCGCAGGAACAGGCGGCGATCTCCGACAAGACGCTGGGGGACACGAAAGCCGATATCGCCAAATTTCTTGCAAGCAAGGCATCTTGTGTTCTGGTCGATCCGATCTGCGCCGTTCCTGCGCTTGTCGATGACCGCATCATTCAACGCGACACCGCATTGCTCATTGGCCTTGATGCCTCAGGCTGGGATACCTCGCCGGAAGGATATCGGCTTTCCAAGCTGGTTCCCGGCATTACCGCCCGCCGGGTTCGCGAGCTCGGTGCGACGGGGGGCAAGATCATGGTTTACCTCCGCTCTGATCGCGACGAAGCGAACGTTCACAACATCGAGATGCTGCAGCACTGCATCGAGGACTTCGCGCGCGAGGACCTGTTGCTCGTGGTCGAGTTCCTGACCTATAAGCTCGATGATGAAGACGAAGCTGCCTACAAAGAGCGGATTCCTTCGCTGATCGTCGGCGGAAGCAAGATTTGCCTCGATTGTGGATCGAAAGTTCTGAAGATTCCTTATCCGGGAACACCGGAAGCCTGCGCTGAAGTCACTACGCTTGCAGGCGACGTGCCGTGGGCCGTGCTGTCTGCGGGCGTTGACCACTCAACGTTCTTGACACAAGTTGAAGATGCGATGCGCAATGGGGCTTCGGGGGTCATCGCGGGCCGATCGCTCTGGAAGGATTGCATTTCGCTGGATCGCTCAATCACGAAGGAGCGGTTGGAGTCGGTGGCGGTTCCGCGGCTTCGCGAAATTCAAGCCGTCATTGCCGCTCATTTTAAACACGCAACGTCCCATAGTGCCCGTCAAGGTCAGAAAGCAAATGCCTGAGATTGCCGTTGGTATAGACATTGGCGGCACGAATGTTCGTGCTGCTCTCGTCTCAAGGGAAGGCAACATCCTCGAAAAGCTGTCCGAACGAACGCCGGCAGATCCTTTGCAGGTCATTGAGCGCATCAAGACGATGGTAGGTCTGCTCGACGCGCCCGCAGATGCCGGCGTCGGCATAGGCATTCCCGGCCGTGTGGATGCTGCGAACCGGACGATCCTATCCGGTGGAATTTTGAACCTGGCCGGAATCGATTTCGCCAATCAGTTGGAGGACGCTCTTGGCCGGGCCGTCGTCATCGAAAATGATTGCAGCATGGCACTTATCGCGGAGATTGCCCTCGGTGTCGCCAAGGGGTACCAAAGCGTGGCGATGCTGACGATCGGAACCGGCATCGGTGGCGCGGTTGCAAACAACGGCCGTATCCATCGCGGCCGGATCACTGCCGGGCAGTTGGGCCATATTTCCGTCGCACAGGACGGCCCCCTATGCCCATGCGGAAGGCGAGGGTGCGTCGAAACCTTCAGTTCGGGCACCGCGCTGCGGCGCCACATGAATGAAGCAGGTCTGGAAGCCGTCTCCGCCAGCGATATTTTCGATATGGCGGCGAGCGGCAGTGAGACGGCCAGGGCTGTACTGCATGCCTGGGCATCCCCCTTACGGATCGCAGTCGACAACATTGCGGCGATGATGGATCCGGATATCATTGTATTGGGCGGTGGTCTGGGTTCGGCGGCCGCACGGGCGCTCACCGATTTTCCGGCTGTGGCTCCATGGTTCCAGCCGAGGATACTTGCTGCGAAACTCGGAGATGATGCAGGCGTCATCGGCGCGGGCCTGTCCACCTTTTCAAGCGGGGGCAACCGGGTTGAAAAACGCGTCGTTCTTGTCAACGGGGTCCCTGCATCGGGCAAAAGCCGCCTGGCAAAAGCGCTGTCGCAGCGCACCGGGTGGCCAATTCTCTCGCTCGACGACATCAAGAATCCGTTCTTGCAGCACATTGGTGGCGTCGATCGGGATTTCAACCGAACCTTGGGGAAGGCAAGCTACCAGGCGATCTGGTCGCTCATTGGCGAAGCCCCAGCGGGATCGACATTCATCGTCGACGCCTGGTTCGGATTCCAGCCGAAAGCTGTGCTGGAAGGCTATATCAAAGATGCAGGTGTCGAACGCACCGCGGAACTTTGGTGCAAGGTGCCGGGAAAGGTCGCCGGCGATCGCTATGCCAGTCGGTTGAAAGACAGGCTGCCGGGCCATCCGGGGGCTGAATACGTCCAGGAACTGGTGGTGCTCGCCGATTGCGCGGAACCCATCGGATGCGGCCCCTTTTTGACGGTCGACCAAACCAGGGAACCGGACATACAGGGGGTGATCGACTGGATTTCGGGGGTGTTCAACCCAACCGACGAACATAGGCGCTTGCGGTGATCCGTCACGCTCGACGGCTGGCGATACGGATGCGTTTTACCGCCGCCGCAACATCCAAAACCAAGATAAAGCCGATAGCAATTCATTGCAGCAAAAAATTACTTGACGAACCGTCATAACCAGCGTGATTATTCGTTTTGCCGGAAAGGGAGTTCCGGCTTTCAAGGAGGAGGAAAGCATGGAACGTCGTTCATTCTTAAAGGCCGGTGTAGTCGCAGCGCTTGTGAGCGTTACCGCCGTCGCTGGACAAGCGCAGGCACAGGACAAGAAATTCACAATCGCCCTTGTACCGGGCCTCACCACTGACGCTTTCTACATCACCATGCGCAAAGGCGCCGAGGCGGCCGCCAAGGCGGTGGGTGCCGAACTGGTGTTTCAGGGTGCGCCGGATTTTAATCCGGTGACGCAGGTTCCGGTGCTCGATGCGATCATCGCCAAGAAGCCCGATGCGATCCTGATTGCTCCAACCGACAAGGACCAACTGATACAGCCGCTGAAGAAGGCCCATGATGCCGGCATTCCGGTCATCACGGTCGATACCTTCATTGGCGACGGAATTTATCAGACCGGTGCCGGCGACGCCGAGTTTCCGCTGTCCTACATCGCTTCCGACAATGTTCTCGGTGGCGCAATTGCAGCGCGTGCCCTGGCAAAGGCCGTTGGCGAGAAGGGCAAGGTCTATGTTTCGAACGTAAAACCCGGCATCTCGACCACCGACCAGCGCGAGCAGGGCTTCAAGGACGAGATGGCCGCAAACCATTCTGGCATCGAAGTTCTGGAAAGCCAATTCAACGACAACGATGCCAATAAGGCGGCCTCGCAGCTTCAGGCCGTGTTTGCACGAAACTCCGATCTCGTCGGCGTCTTCGGCGCCAACCTGTTCTCGGCACTGGGTGCCGCAAACGGCGTCCAGCAGGCTGGCCAGACAGGCAATATCAAAGTTGTCGCCTTCGATGCGCCGACCTCGATCGTCGACAACATCAATTCCGGTCTGGTCGATGTCGCCATCGCCCAGCATCCGGCGGAAATCGGCTATTTCGGCGTGATGTCGGCCTATGCCCATCTGACCGGGAATTCGATCCCGACCGCCATCGGCACCGGCTTCACGATTATCGACAAGGCGAACCTCGCCGACCCGAACGTTGCGAAGTACATCTATTCGGATTGATACGACCGGCTGCGGCGCCCTTGCCGGAAGGCGGGCGCCGCACAGACGTGTGTCGTTGCATGATTCCACAGGATGACCCTTAACGCATGCCGCAAGCCATTGCGCATGCCTCATTTCCGGACGTACCATGACAAGCACCGTTGACGAGCCGCCGAAGGTGGACCCACATATCGCGCCGCAGGCAGATCATGCCGACCAGACACAGACGCTGATCGGCCACATCGCACAGTTGCGCGCATGGCTGTTTCTCGCAGCCCTTATCGTCATATTCGAAATCTGGTCGCGCATGTCTTTCGGCGGCACCTTTGTCTTCTCGCCGTTCAACTGGCAGTCGATCGCCATTTTCGCCGTCGCGCCCCTCCTGCTGGCCATCGGCCAGACCTTCGTCATCATTTCCGGCGGCATCGATCTGTCGATGGGCTTCATCATGGGGCTGGCGGCCGTTATCGCCGCGCACATGACAAATCTTGCCGGCCTTTACATGCCGCTGCCCCTGGCCATGCTGTTCGGCATTCTCGTCGCTGTGCTGGTCGCGACCGTTCCCGGCATCATCAACGGACTGCTGATCTCGCGCCTCAAGGTTCCGCCCTTCATCGGCACGCTCGGCATGTTCGGTGTTGCACGCGGCACGGCCTTTCTGCTGGCCGGCGGCACGACGGTTCCGGTGAAGAACGAATATTTCGCCATGCTCGGCAATGGCCGTATCCTTGGCATTCCCTATCTCGTGCTGGTGACGGCGGTCTTCGTCCTGATCATGCACTATATCCTGAGCCAAACGCGCTTCGGCCAGCACAACTACGCGATCGGCGCCAATGCGCAGGCCGCAAGACGAGCCGGCATCGACATCAAGCGCCATATTCTCAAGCTCTATGTCCTGTCCTCCGTGTGCGCCGGGCTCGGCGGCGCACTCTATGCCGCCCGCTTCACCGCAGGGGCTGCGCAGGCAGGGGAACCGCTGCTGCTCGATTGCGTCGCAGCCGTGGTCATCGGCGGCGCCAGTCTCTTCGGCGGTTCCGGTTCGATCCTCGGCACGGTCGCAGGCGCTCTGGTCATCGCCGTCATCCAGTATGGTCTGGTCTTTCTCGATGTCGAACCGTTCTGGCAGTTCATCGCCGTCGGCGTCGTCATCATCATTTCCGTTCTCATCGACCAGGCGCAGCGCCGGTTCAGCGGAGCAAAACAAGATGAATAGTCAAACCCCGCTGCTCGAGGTCCGCAATCTCTCCCGCCACTTCGGTGCGGTGAAGGCACTCGAAAACTGCTCCCTTGTCGTGCATCCGGGCGAAGTCGTGGCGCTGGCCGGCGACAACGGTGCCGGCAAGACTACGATGATAAAGGCAATTTCCGGTGTTTATGCGCCGACCTCGGGCGAAATCCTGATCGAGGGTCGGCCCGTTACCTTCTCCTCGCCGCAGGATGCCCGTGAAAAAGGCATCGAGACGATCTATCAGGATCTTGCGCTGGCCGACAATCTGACGATCGGCGGCAACATCTTTCTCGGCCGCGAGCCGATGCGCAAGGCCTTCGGTTTCCTGCCGGTGATAGACCGCAAGGCGATGGCGGAGGCTGCGCGCAAGACGATGGCGATGCTCGACTTCCATGTGAAGCGGCTTGATGCGCCGGTGAGCAATTTCTCCGGCGGCCAGCGCCAGGCCGTCGCCATCGGCCGTGCCGTCTACTGGAACGCCCGCATCCTGATCATGGACGAGCCAACGGCGGCGCTCGGCGTGCCGGAGCAGCGCAAGGTCGTCTCGTTAATAAAGTCGCTGAAGGCGCAGGGCCGCGGCGTCGTTTTCATCTCGCACAATTTGCAGGATATTTTTGCAGTGTCAGATCGGATCGTTGTCCTTCGTCGTGGCATCGTCGCTGGTGAGCGCAATATCAACGAGACCACACATGACGAAGTCGTCAAGCTGATGATCGGTGGATAAGATTTTAGTGCGGCTTGAAGCTCAAAGATTGCGTAAGCAGACTGGATTGGGCGACTGAAACTGCAGGAAAATCCTCTGCAAAATGTGCAGTAATGGTTGTCGTGTCAGCGTTCACTTTAATATCGATTCGGTTCGTATGGATTCCGGCGACCGGGGTTCCGTTGAGACGTGAGGGGTACTGCCAATGCGGCGGCAAAATTCGAGGCGACCAGCAGCGTGGCCCTAGGCGATCGACCTGGTAAAGCTGCACTTCTTCGATCCACAGACGCACCTCGCCCGGCCGCACGTCGTTGCTTCGGGGACGGATTCTGACAGCCGCGACGCTGCAATGAAACACACAGACACGAGAGTTACGCATGCCAGCAAAGCAAGAAAAACGCCTCCGCGTCGGCGTATTGGGAGCGGGCCAGATCGCCCAGGCGGCCCATTTCGAAAGCTGCACCAAGGCTGCCAATGCCGATCTCTACGGGATCTGCGACGTTGCCGATGATCTGCGCGAGCGCATGGCGATCACCCATGGCGCGAAAAAGACCTACAACGACTATGACAAAATGCTGGCCGATCCCGATATCGACGCGGTGATCATCGCAACCGCCGATGCCTTCCACGTTCCTGCCTCCATCAGAGCACTCGAAGCCGGCAAACATGTCCTGTGCGAAAAGCCGGTCGGTCTGACGGTCGAGGAATGTAGCGAGCTGAAAGTCGCTGTCGAAAAATCGGGCCAGGTGTTCCAAGTCGGCCACATGAAGCGCTTCGACGCCGGCCTCCAGGCGGCAAAATCCTTCATCCGCGACGAGATGGGCGCGCTGGTCGCCCTGAAGGCCTGGTATTGCGACAGCACCCATCGTTATCCGATGACCGATGCGGTTCAGCCGCTGATCGTCGCAAGCGCCAATGCCCGGAAGCCCTCGACCAATCCCAAGGCCGATCTGCGCCGCTATTACATGCTGGCACATGGCTGCCACCTGATCGATACGGCCCGCTATTTCGCCGGCGATATCGTGTCGGTCGACGCCCGTCTGTCGGAGCGTGCCGGCATCTGGTGCTGGTTCGTCGATGTCGAATTTGCCTCCGGCACGCTCGGTCATCTCGACCTCACCGTACAGGTGCGCATGGACTGGCATGAAGGTTTCCAGATCTACGGAGAGAATGGCAGCGTTCTCGGCAAGACTTTCAATCCCTGGTATTACAAGTCGAGCGAGGTGGATATTTTCCGCGAAGCTGACGGCGCCACCCATCGGGTGCTCGGGGCCGACGGGCATTTCTATCGCCGCCAGCTGGAAGGCTTTGCCCGCACCATCCTCGACGGCACGCCCAATGAAGGCGCCGATATCGATGACGGCCTGGCTTCGGTCCAGGCGATGGTGGCGATCGCCCGCTCGGTGGAAAGTGGTAAGGCCGTCGCGCTGGCCGACACGACGGGTGGTGTGTGATGAAGCTCGGCATCTTCGCCAAGACCTTCGAGGGCAGCGATCCGGAAACGGTGCTGAGATCCGTTGCCGATGCGGGCTTTGCCTGCGCGCAGTATAACATGGCCTGTTCCGGGCTTGCCGCAATGCCGGACGCCATCAGCGAAGAACAGGCGTGTTCGGTGGCGGCGGCTGCGAAGGCAAGCGGTATCGAAATTGTAGCCGTTTCAGGCACCTACAACATGATCCATCCCGATCTTGCCGTGCGCGAGGCCGGCCATCGCCGGCTGGCGGTTCTGGCCGAGCGCTGCGCTTCTATGTCGACCGGTCTTGTCACGCTCTGCACGGGAACGCGCGATCCGCTGGATCAGTGGAAGGAGCATCCCGACAACAACTCGCCAGAGGCCTGGCGCGATCTGCTGGATGCCATGGAGACGGCGGTCGAGATTGCAGAGCGCTTCGACGTCGATCTGGGCATCGAACCGGAACTGGCCAATGTCGTGAATTCGGCGGCCAAGGCGCGACGCCTGATCAATGAGTTGAAAAGCCCCCGCATCAAGATCGTTCTGGACCCCGCCAATCTCTTCGAGGTGGAGACGCTGGAAGAACAGCGGACCATCGTGTCCCAGGCGATCGACCTCTTGGGCGACCGTATTGTCATGGCCCATGCCAAGGACCGAACACAAGACGGGCGCTTCGCCACCGCAGGCAAGGGTGTTCTCGACTATGTCTACTATCTGCGCAAACTTGCTGAAATCGGGTTTGGCGGCAGTCTGGTCACGCATGGGCTGTCGGCTCAAGAAGCCCCCGGTGTCGCGACATTCCTGAAGACCAGCCTTGTCGGAGCAAGGCGATGAGCGACAGGCGGCTGTTCGAGACGAACGACGGAACGCGCCTGAACGTCGATACGGCTGGCGAAGGACACGCTGTCATTTTTCAGCACGGCCTGTGCGGCGATGCCGGCCAGCCGCAAGAAGCCTTTCCCATCGAACCCGGCTTTTGTCGCATCACGGTGGAAGCGCGTGGCCATGGCAGTTCGCAGTCCGGCCCGCTCGAGCGCCTGTCGATCGCGACATTCGCCGACGATATCGCCGCCTATATCGAAAGCCGCCTGCAGGCGCCGGTGGTCGTGGGCGGCATTTCCATGGGGGCAGCCATTGCGCTGCGCCTGGCCGTCAAGCGACCGGATCTCGTCAAGACCCTGATCCTGGCGAGGCCTGCCTGGGTGACCGCAGCGGCACCGGACAACATGATGCCCAATGCCGAGGTTGGGCGGTTGCTGGAGACAATGCCGCCCGCAGAGGCGAAGGCGGCCTTTTTGGCCGGACCTATCGGTCAGCGCCTTGCTGCGGAGGCGCCCGACAATCTGGCTTCGCTGACGGGGTTCTTCGCCCGGCAGCCGATTGCGGTGACAGCCGCCTTGCTGACCGCGATTTCCAATGACGGACCCGGAGTGACCGAGGAGGAGGTTTCGCGCATCGCCGTGCCGACCCTGGTCATCGGTCACGAGCAAGACGCCATTCACCCGATCGCCTATGCGCGCGCCCTGGCCGAACGGATACCAAAGGCGCGGTTTGAACAGATCACGCCCAAGACGGATAGCCGCGCGCAATATGTCGCCGACTTCCGACATGCCATGCGCACATTTTTGAAGGAGCTTTAGGACCATGACCGCCCCCTCCAAGACGTGGATCGCCGAACTTCCAAAGGATCGCCTGATTGCGGAATTCTCAGTCTGGTCGGCCGACCTCGTGCGCCTGGCGGATGATCTCGCACGTGTCGATCCCTTTGTGGATGTCTTGCATATCGATGTCGCCGACGGCCACTTCGCGCCGGCCATGCTGTTCTTTCCCGATCTCGTTGCCGGCGTTCGAAAGATCTCCGCGCGTCCGATCCATGTCCATCTGATGGTGGCCGACAGCATACTGCTGTCGCAGATCGAGCAATTCGCCGATGCCGGTGGCGACCTGATCAGTTTTCATGTCGAGAACGAGGCGGTGGCCGAAGTCGCTCTCGACTTGATCGCGCATCGCGGCATTGCTGCCGGCATGGTTCTGCGGGTCGAGACGCCGGTCGAAACCGTCCGCAAATATGCAGCGCGCCTCGATTTCATCACCTTACTTGGCACCGCGATCGGCGTGAAGGGGCAAGGGCTCGATGAAAAGGCGGGCGAGCGTCTGCAACAGACAAAAAAGATCATCTCCGATTGTGGCGCAGCGCACCGTATCGTCCTTGCCGCCGACGGCGGCATCCGCGAGCATACCGTGCCGCTGCTTCGCCAGTCCGGCGCGCAAACCGTCGTGCTTGGCTCGCTTGCCTTCAACGCGCCTTCGCTTTCAGAGCGCATGGCGTGGTTGCACGCCCTCTAGCCGGCAGGTCGCCAGATGCAGCAGGTCGCGATCGGAATTGATCTGGGAGGGACGCAGGTTCGCGCGGCGCTGGTTGGCGAGCAGGGGACAGTCTTCGCCCAGGCCGAGGACCGGACCGAAGCGGCTGCCGGCCCCGAGCGCGTTCTCAGCCAAATCCTCTCCCTGGCCGAACAGGTCCTCGCGGCTGGGCAGCCCTTGTCGGTTGTGGGTGTCGGAGTGTCGACGCCCGGCCCGGTTGATACGATCGCCGGAGTGGCAAGCGTTGTGCCGACGCTGGCCGGCTTTGCCGGCTTTCCGTTGAAAGCAGAACTGCAGAAGCGTTTTGCCTATCCCGTCAGCCTGGAAAACGACGGCATTGCCGCAGCGATCGGCGAGTGGCAATTCGGCGCCGGCAAGGGACGCGAGAACCTGATCTATGTCACCGTCAGCACCGGGATTGGCGGCGGCATCATCACGGATGGACGGGTGGTTCGCGGCCGCAAGGGCATGGCAGGCCATATCGGCCACATGTCCGTCATGCCGAATGGCGAACTCTGCCCCTGCGGCAACAGGGGATGTTTCGAGGCTTACGGATCGGGGACCGCCTTTGCATTGCGGGCGCGCAGCAGAGCGCTGACCTGTACTGAAACGGCGCTCGGAAAAAATAGTGCCGAAGTTCATAGCCGCGACGTCTTTGCGGCCGCCAGGAATGGCGATGCCCTCGCCAGTATTCTGATCGAAGAGGAGGCCGAAATCCTTGGCCGCGGCTTCACGAGCCTAATTCACATCTTTAGCCCCGAAATAGTGGTCATGGGGGGCGGCCTCTCCCATGAGTTTGACCGTCTGCAGCCAGGTATCCAGAAGTACATCGCCCAATGGGCCATGCCAGCCTTCAACGACGTTCCCGTCATCCGCGCAGCGCTTGGTCAGAATTCCGGCCTTGTCGGCGCGGCGGCTCTCGCCTTCCTTGCCAACATGCCGCCGGAAAACCAGCCCGGCTTTTCGCAAACTTCCAAATCGAGGACTTAAAAAATCATGCTGACAATCAAGAGACTGAGCCTGGAAGATGCCCGTATCCGATCAACATATACGACAAACCTCAAATCAGGAATTGTCGCACAGTCTCATATTCCGACAGGGTTTGTCGCGTAAAAAATCGCCGGGCTGCCCCATCGATTTCGACCCGCCGAACCGCTACGCGGAAATCATCTGTTTTCCGTCATCATAAATTGAGTTTTGGATTTTCGGCCAACTCTATCGGCTAAGGAAGCGGCCGACACATTTCAGCGCCTCTTTGACGGATGCGCCTCCCACGTCCATATGAGTAACCCACCGCTGGCTCTTTCCGCCGCGGCTTGAGGTTATCCCGATACCTTGTTCCGCAAGGAAAGCAGCCAGCGTCGCCGCAATGGCTTCGTCCACATCTACGAACACGATATTGGTATCAGGTAGGCGCGCGCGCAGTCCCGGAAGCTGGCTCAACCCATCGGCAAGCTCGCGCGCGAGCGCGTGATCATCGGCTAACCGATCAACGTTGTTTTGCAGGGCATAGAGTCCGGCTGCCGCAATTATGCCAACCTGACGCAACCCGCCACCCACCATCTTACGCAGCCTGCACGCGCCGTCGATGAAGGCAGCATCCCCCGTCAGCACCGAACCCATCGGCGCGCCAAGCCCCTTGGACAAGCAAATGGACACACTGTCAAAGGGTAGAAACGGGTCGTGATAGGCTGCTAGCTGGAGGGGAGTTGCCGAAGGCTTATTGGAGGCGTTCAACCCCGTTAAAAAACGTGGCACATGGGCTGTTGCGTACTTGAGAGTGGTGACGTCGCGTTAGCGGCGATCCCGGTTAGGAAATTGACGAACTTGCGCGGCCCAGCCCCTCCGATTCCAAGGAGGAGAAGCCATGCCCAAGATCCGTTCTTCCACACCACAGAACCTCACCCAAGTTCATCCCGGCGCGGCGGCCGTGGACATCAGGTCCACGATGCATATGGCGGCTGTTAATCCGGAACAAACCGATACGCCCATACGCGCCTTCGGCACCTTCACCCACGATCTGCATGATATGGCTGTCTGGTTCAGATCGTGTGGCGTTACCAGCGTGGCGATGGAGTCGACCGGCGTTTACTGGATCCCGGCTTTCGAGATTCTCGAGCAGCATGGGTTTGAGGTGATCCTGGTCAACGCACGTCATGCGAAGAACGTGCCGGGCCGGAAGACTGACGTCAGCGATGCGGCCTGGCTACGGCAGCCGCATTCCTATGGCCTTCTGCGTGGGAGCTTTCGTCCAAACGCAATGGTCGCCACTTTACGCGCGTATCTGCGTCAGCGAGAGCGGCTGGTCGAATATGCTGCGGCTCACATCCAGCACATGCAGAAGGCCTTGATGAACCTGCAGCTCCATCACGTGGTCTCCGACATCACCGGCGCGACAGGTATGAAGATTATCCGAGCAATCGTTTCCGGCGAGCGCGATCCAGACGTGCTGGCATCTTTGCGCGATGTTCGCTGCCACTCTTCCACCAAAACAATCAGGGCATCCTTGATCGGCAACGACCGCGATGAACACGTGTTTGCCCTTTGCCAATCACTGGACCTTTACGACTTTTACCAGGTGAAAGTGCTTGAATGCGACCGCAGGATTGAGTCGGTAATTGCGTGTTGCTTTTCGCGTCCAGTACGAAGCTGGACGCCGCCACCTTCTGGTGGACGGAGGCAGGGGCGATCCGATGCAACGAGCAGGCATGCCGGTGCCTGTTCCTGCGGCGGCGTCGTGATCGACGATGACATAGAACCCACCAGGGTTCAGCCGCTCGTCGACGGCTCGGTTGAAGCCGGCCGCCTTCGTGCCCCTGGCGTGGATTAGCGTGGTGTGGCGATCGTGGAAGAACAGATGCAGCCAAAGGACGGGCAACATTGTCCGTTCAATCGTGCTCCAAACTCGATAAATTTGACGTCCCGAACCAGCCTCGGATGTAAAAATCCGGGAAGGTAATAATTCAAGTGACTTGATCCAAGTGAAAGATAGGTGGTAGTCATTTGTCAATGAAGGCCGGCGATCCTTTAGGGCGGTAGGTGGAAGATCCCTTAGTGCCTCACTCCAACCAATAGAAGAAAAAGTGCATGAAAAGCGGGTTAGGATTAATTGCAGTAATTCCCGATGACACTGATGTGCAGACTGCCAATCCAGTCCGGCTGGGGACGCGTTTGCGGTTGGCGCGTCAGACCCGGGGGATGACGCTGAAGGCCCTTGCTGATGCAGCCAATTGCTCCGAAAGTCTGCTGTCGAAAATTGAAAATGGCAAGGCGTCGCCCTCATTGCCAATGCTGCACCGCTTAGCTGGCGCACTTGATACGAATATTGGCTGGATGTTCGAAGAATCTGACGGAGAAGAGGGTATCATCTTCCGTGCCGGAACGCGGCCATTGATCGCCCTTGACCCCTTACGGCGGGGCGAGGGAATTTCGCTGGAGCGGATCATTCCCTACTCCGCCGGCCATCTTCTCCAGTGCAATATCCATCACATAGAAGAGAAAGGCGAAAGCGCCGGCCCGATCCAGCATGCGGGAGAAGAGGTCGGCTATGTGCTGGCCGGCAAGATCGAGCTGATTGTGGACGGGAAAAGCTTTACGCTCTCTGCTGGCGACGCCTTTGTGTTTAAGTCCGAGCTGCCGCATCACTATCGCAATGCCGGCCATGAGCGCGCCAGCATCTTTTGGGTGAACACGCCGGCAACCTTCTAAGCAGTTTCCTCTTCGGAAAGTCGAATTCAAGAGGCTTGACAAAAATTCAAGTCTCTTGAATTATGCTGCGGCGCTCACGCGCTTGTTGAGCCCGGCTACGGGCCTTCCGAAAACAAGGGGAACCCGAATGCGCCTTTCCAGACTTTTGATCCGCAGCACCGCAGCCCTCGCCATGACGCTGGCTGTCGGTGTTGCATCCGCCAGCGCAGATACGTTTGCGCTCGTCACCATCAACCAGCAGGCCCTGTTCTTCAACCAGATCAACGATGGGGCGCAGAAGGCTGCGGACGCCGCCGGTGCCAAGCTGGTGATCTTCAACGCCAACAACGTGCCTGCTGCACAGAACGACGCGATCGAGAACTACATCACCCAGAAGGTCGACGGCATCATTCTGGTCGCCATCGATGTCAACGGCGTGAAGCCTGCGATCACGGCAGCGAAGACTGCCGGCATCCCGGTCATCGCCATCGATGCTCAGATCCCCGATGGCGACAATGTCGCCTTCATTGGCGTCGACAATGCCAAAGCCGGCGAAGACATCGGCAAGTTCTTCTCCGACTACGTGAAATCCGATATGGGCGGCACAGCCAAGACCGGCATCGTCGGCGCGCTCAATTCCTTCATCCAGAACCAGCGTCTCGACGGCTTCAAGAAGGCCGTGACTGACGGCGGCCAGGCCGTCACCTTCCTCGACACGGTCGATGGCCAGAACCAGCAGGACATTGCGCTCGGTGCCGCCGAGAACCTGATGACCGCCAATCCTGATATGACGACGATCTATGCCACGGGCGAGCCGCAACTGATCGGCGCCGTCTCGGCCGTCGAAAGCCAGGGCCGCCAGAAGGACGTCAAGATCTTCGGCTGGGACCTGACCGCGCAGGCCGTGAAAGGCATCGAGGAAGGCTGGGTCACCGCCGTCGTCCAGCAGGATCCGGCCGGTGAAGGCAAGGCTGCCGTCGAAGCGCTGGTCAAGCTCAAGAAGGGCGAAACCATCGAGCCGATCATCAATGTTCCCGTGACGATCGTCACCAAGGACAATGTTGCCGAGTTCAAGGGCATGTTCAAGTAAGACAGTCGTCTTTTGGCCGAAAGCCCCCTCCGGTAGTCGGCTGCCTTCTCCCCGCTCGCGGGGAGAAGGATTTCGCGACACGCTCCGTCATTCCCTCTCCGTATCGACAGGATGAAGGTAAGGGGTTGTCGAGCCGCAAGACAGGCGGCAGATCTTGAACCGTTACGAACAGGCCAGCACCAACAGGAACGCCACCATGACCGACGGCGAAACTTACCGTGTCCGGATGACCGGTATTTCGAAACGCTACAATCCCATCCAGACGCTGGACAATGTCTCGCTCACCCTCAAGCCCGGCGAAGTGCTGGGGCTGGTCGGTGACAACGGCGCCGGTAAATCGACGCTGAGCAAGGTGCTGTCAGGCGCTGTCATTCCCGATAGCGGCACCATCGAAATCGATGGCAAGACCGTTTCCTTCGCCTCGCCCGCCGATGCCCGTGCCACGCATGTCGAGATGGTCTATCAGGACCTTTCGCTCTGCGACACGGTGGATGTCGCCGGCAATCTGTTTCTCGGCCGCGAACCGCGCCGCCATGTTCTGGGCATTCCTTTTCTTGACAAGAAGAAGATGCACGGCCTGACGCGCGACATGCTCGACCGTCTCGGCATCGTCATCGCAGATACGCGGCTCAAGGTCGAAAACCTGTCGGGCGGCCAGCGCCAGTCGATCGCCATCGGCCGCGCCGCCTCTTTCGAGCCGAAAGTCCTGATCATGGACGAGCCGACGGCAGCGCTTGCCGTCGCCGAGGTCGAGGCCGTGCTCGAACTGATCCGTACCGTCAGCGCCCGCGGCGTCAGCGTCATTCTCATCACCCACCGCCTGCAGGATCTGTTCCTCGTCTGCGATCGCATCCAGGTCATGTATGAAGGCCGCAATGTCGCCGAACGGCTGATCGGCGAAACCAGCATCGAGGAAGTCGTCAATCTCATCGTCGGGCGCAAGTTTTCCGCCCGCTCTGCCCGGCAAGGCAATGAAACCGGAGTGTCCGCATGAGCCTGTCTTCTCCCCAAAATGGGCCAGTGCAGACCGGGCATGCCGGGTCGCACGTTTCTCCATCCCGCCTGCGCAAGGCGACGCTCTGGGACAAGCTGCTGGCCAATGGCAGCGTCGTCTCCATCGCCCTGTTCTTCATTGTCGTCTGCGTCGTGTTCTCGGTCATCACCGATGCCTTCCTGACAGCGCCCAACCTGCTCAACATCATCCGCCAGTCGGCGCCGCTTCTGATCGTGGCCGCCGCCATGACCTTCGTCATCACCACCGGTGGCATCGATCTGTCCGTCGGCTCGGTGCTGGCGCTGGTTGCGACATTGTCGGCAACGGCGCTGCAGGCCGGGCTCGCATGGCCTCTGGTCATTCTGGTGATGCTGCTGCTCGGCGCGATCATCGGCGCGATCCACGGCTTCTTCGTCGCCTATGAGCGCATCCCGGCCTTCATCGTCACACTGGCCGGTCTTTCGGTCATCCGTGGCCTGGCGCTGCTGATTACAGGCGGTTATTCGATCCCGGTCGATCCATCGAGTTTCTTCACCGTCATCGGCCGGTCGTGGTTCCTCGGCGTTCCGGTTCCGGCGCTGATCGCGCTTGCGGTGCTGGTGGTCGCCTATATCGTCTTCAACGAAACGCCGTTCGGCCGCTACGTCACCGGCATCGGCGCCAATGCGGAAGCCGTCCGGCGCGCCGGCATCGATACCCGCTTCACGACGCTGTTCGTCTATATGCTGTCCAGCACGGCTGCGGCGCTGGCCGGCATCATCGTCACCGCGCGTCTCGGATCCGGATCCTCCAATGCGGGGCAGGGTTTCGAACTTGAAGTGATCGCCGCTGTCGTGCTCGGCGGTACCAGCCTGTTCGGCGGTCGCGGCACGGTTGTCGGGACAGTGCTCGGTGCACTGACCGTTGCCGTCATCGCCAATGGCCTGATCCTCGCCCACATGTCGCCCTTCCTGACGCCGATCGTCACGGGCACAATCATCTTGATTGCCGTCTGGCTCAACTTCCGGCTGTTCCGTGGCGCGGTCAGGGGGAAGTAGGCATGGATCATCTGTTCGATACGGCGCCAAGGGAGCGGGCGGAGATCGGCGTCAAATCCGGAACGGTGATGACGGTTCTCGGTCCCGTACCGGTGGCAGACATGGGCATCACCCTGATGCACGAGCATATCCTGCTCGATGGTGCAAAGTCCTGGCGCTGCCCCTGCCATCCGGACGCGCAGGCCATCGGAGAGCAGAAGGTCAGCATGGAGATCATCGGCGAGCTGCGGATGAACCCCTATATGAACCGCGACAACGTCTCGCTCGACGACAGCGACCTGGCGCTGTCGGAGCTGAAGCGCTTTCAGGCGCTGGGCGGTCATACGGTTGTCGACACGACGAATATCGGCATAGGCCGCGAGCCGGGCAAACTCGCCCGTATCGCCAAGATGTCCGGCCTGAAGATCGTCATGGGCACCGGCTTCTATCTCGAATTCAGTCATCCCGACTGGTTGAAAGCCATGGATGTCGATGCCGTGACAGAGTTCATCGTCAATGATGTCGGCGGCGGCGAGACGCAGCCCGAGGTCATGGCCGGCATTATTGGCGAGATCGGTGTCAGCAAGGATTTCACGTCCGAGGAGCGCAAGTCGCTCCGGGGTGCCGCACGGGCGTCGAGGATCACTGGTGTGCCGCTGTCCATCCATCTGCCCGGCTGGGAGCGTCTGGCCCACGAGGTTCTCGATATCGTCGAGGAGGAGGGCGCTGAGCTCCGGCATACTATTCTCTGCCACATGAACCCCAGCCACGACGATCTGCCCTACCAGAAGGCCCTGGCCGAACGCGGTGCTTTCCTCGAATACGACATGATAGGCATGGATTTCTACTATGCTGATCAGGATGCGCAATCGCCGTCCGACGAGCAGAACGCCCGCGCCATCCGATCATTGATCGACATGGGTTATGCCGACCGCATCCTGCTGTCGCAGGACGTATTCCTGAAAATCATGCTCACCCGTTATGGCGGTTTCGGCTATGGCTTCATCTTGAAACACTTTCTGCCGCGCCTGAAGCGTCACGGGGTCGATCAACTGGCCATCGACCGCATGCTGATCGACAACCCGAAATCCGTTTTTTCCAGAGTATTCTGAAACGCTGACCTACACGTCCAAGGAGTTTCCATGTCCAAGTCCAAAGTTCTTCTCGCCGGCGAATCCTGGGTATCCACCGCCACCCATATCAAGGGCTTCGATCAGTTCCCGACGGTCACCTATCACACCGGTGCCGACGAGCTTCTCGCCGCGCTGAAGGACAGCCCTTTCGACGTCCAGTTCATGCCGGCGCACGAGGCGCAACGAGATTTTCCGCAGTCGCTGGAAGCCCTGTCCGCCTATGATGCGATCATCCTGTCGGATATCGGCGCCAACACGCTGCTACTGCATCCCGATACCTGGATCCACTCCAAGACCACGCCGAACCGCCTTCGTCTGCTGCGCGAATATGTCCAGAATGGCGGCGCGCTCCTGATGTTTGGCGGCTATTACAGCTTCCAGGGCATCAATGGCGGTGCGCGCTATCGCAAGACGCCGGTCGAAGAGGTGCTGCCGGTTTCCTGCCTTGCCTATGATGACCGCGTCGAAGTGCCGGAAGGCTTCGCGCCCGTCGTCACCGGCGATGCGGGCCACCCGATCCTGAAAGGTCTCGGGACCGATTGGCCGATCCTGCTCGGCTACAATGAAGTGACGGTCAAGGACGGCTCGGAAGTTCTGGCGACGGTCTCGACCGATTATGGATCGCAGCCGCTGCTGGTGACCGGAACCTATGGCAAGGGCCGCACGGTCGCCTGGACCTCCGATGTCGGTCCCCATTGGCTGCCGTCGAGCTTCATCGCATGGCCGGGCTACAAGACCCTGTTCGAACAGATGCTTTCCTGGGCGACAGCGAAAGCCTGAGCCATGCGCGTCCATGTCGTCGGCAATGTCTGCATCGACACGACCTTCCGTCTCGACCGCCTGCCAGAAGCGGGCGAAACGCGGAACGCGATGAGCCATGCCGATGGCCTGGGCGGCAAGGGCGCCAATCAGGCGGTAGCGGCGAGCCGAACGGGGGTGCCTGCTGCCCTCTGGACGGCCATCGGCCGGGATGCCAATGGCGACTGGATCCGTGATGCGCTGGGCGGCGAAATCGACACCATCCGATTGACGGTGTTCGATCGGCCGACCGACCGATCGACCGTCGCTGTCGATGCGACGGGCGAGAACATCATCCTCAGCGACGTCTCATGCGCTCTTGCCTTCGATCCACTGACGCAGACCGACCTGGTCGACGCGATCAAACCGGGTGACGTGCTGGTGATGCAGGGGAACCTTGCCTCAGCCGCCACCGGCGCCTGCCTGCGCATTGCGCGGAAAAAAGGCCTCACGACAGTTTTCAATGCCAGCCCGCTGGCTTCGGGTGTGCAGCCCGAGCTTGCCAATGTGGACTTCGTCATTGTCAATGAAGGCGAGGCGCAGGCCATCTCCGGCGCACGGAATCCGGAAGAAGCCGCAGTAAGGATCAGGGATGTCGGTGCAGGCGGCGTGGTTGTCACGCTGGGCGCGCTCGGCTGCGTGCTTCTTGGCAGCGGCAGTGCCGACCCCGTTTATATCCCTGCCCCTAAGGTTGCGGTTGTCGATACCAGCGGGGCAGGCGATGTGTTGTGCGGTATCTTTGCCGGATGCCTCGGCCGGGGACTGACGCCAGAGGCGGCACTGCGCATCGCGGTCGCGGCATCGGCTCTGGCAGTCACACGGGCGGGTACGCTTGCCTCGTGTCCTACAGTCGATGAAGTATCAAGTCTCATCCAACAATCAGAAACGGAACGCGCATGACACAGTCCTCGAAACCGATCGGTCCCAATCCCGCCGATGCTGCCGGCGACGCGATCACCTCCCTCTTCGGCCGCAGCAAGGCCATCATCGGCGTGGTGCATCTGGCCCCTCTGCCAGGCGCCCCGCGTTATAATGGGGACGCTGTCGAGAATGTCTACCAACAGGGACTGGACGACGCCCGCGCCTATCTCGACGGTGGTTGTGATGGCATCATCATCGAAAACCATGGTGATATTCCCTTTTCCAAGCCGGACGATATCGGCCCTGAAACAGCCGCCTATATGTCCGTCATTTCCGACCGCATTCGCCGTGAACTTGGACGGCCGATCGGCATCAATGTGCTGGCCAATGCTGCCATTCCAGCCCTTGCCATTGCGAGTGCCGCGGGCGCCGGCTTCGTGCGCGTCAATCAATGGGCCAATGCCTATGTCGCCAATGAAGGTTTCATCGAGGGCGAGGCGGCTCGCGCCATGCGTTACCGCGCGAAACTTCGGGCGAACGGCATCAGGATCTTCGCGGACGCCCATGTGAAACACGGTTCGCATGCAATCGTGGCAGACAGGCCTGTCGAGGAGCAGGTCAAAGATCTCGTCTTCTTCGATGCCGATGCCATCATCGCCACCGGCCAGCGCACCGGCCACGCCGCCGATCTCGGTTACATCAGGATGATCAAGGAGGCAGCCGGACTGCCGACGCTGGTCGGCAGCGGTGTCACGCCGGACAATGCGCGCGATATTCTCGATATCGTCGATGGCGTCATCGTTGCGAGTTCGCTGAAATATGACGGTGTCTGGTGGAACAAGGTCGAGAAGGCGCGGGTCACGGCTTTCATCGCTGGTCTGAAAGCATGATGCCACGCGCAAAGGTCAACGGCGAACGGCTCCTGAAGCGGCTCGACGATTTCGCCGCGATTGGTGCGACGCCGGCGGGTGGCGTCAACAGGCAGGCTCTGTCGACCGAGGACCGCAATGCGCGCGCCCTTCTGGCCAGCCTCGCGATCGAACGGGGCTTTGCGGTGTTTCAGGATGGGATGGCCAATCTGTTCATTCGTCGCGCAGGAAAGAACGCCGACAGCCCGCCCTTCCTGATCGGCAGTCATCTCGACAGCCAGCCAACAGGGGGACGTTACGACGGCGCTCTGGGAACGCTTGCAGCCTTCGAAGTTCTGGAGACGCTGGAAGATGCGGGCATCGAAACGGATGTCCCGATCGAAGCGGTTGCCTGGACCAATGAGGAAGGCAGCCGGTTTGCGCCGGGAACCATGGGCTCCCAGGCATTTTCGCAGGCGAGCGTTCCGGAGGAATGGCATGGCATTCGCGGGACTGATGGGATGGCGTGGCGCGATGAACTGGCTGCCACGCTTCTGGCACTGCCTTGCGCTGAGCAGCGGATGCTCGGCTTTCCGATAAGGGGCTATCTGGAGCTGCACATCGAGCAGGGGCCAATGCTCGAGAATGAAAATATTCCGATCGGAATCGTCACCGGCGTCCAAGGGACGCGCTGGCTGGAGATCACCGTAACAGGGCAGGCGGCGCATGCCGGCACCACGCAACTGGCCTTTCGCCGCGATCCCATGGTTGCCGTCACCTCGGCCCTGCACAGGCTCTACAGCACAATCATGCCGGGGGACGCAAACGCCCGCCTGACGGTGGGTCGGGTCGCCGCATATCCGGGTTCCATCAATGCCATTCCAGGTTCTGTCAGTCTGACGATCGACCTGCGCCATCCGCACATCGACAGGCTGAATGCCATGGAAGCCGATGCGCTTGCCGACTTTCAGGCGTCAGCGGCCATGGAGGGATGCGAGGTCAACCTTCGTCGGACATTCGACATGAGCCCAGCCTCATTCTCAAGCGTGGTGGTCGATGGCATCGAACAGGCGGCACGTGAGCTTGGCGTGCCCTCCAAGCAGATGGTGTCAGGCGCGTTTCACGATGCTCTCTATATTGCCCGGGTGGCACCGGCCGCGATGATTTTCGTGCCCTGCAGAGGCGGTTTAAGCCACAACGAAGCGGAATATGTCGAACCCCGGCATAGCGTCGCCGGAGCGCAGATGTTGTTTCAATCCACTTTGCAAGTCCTGGGTAAGTTAGCCACCATTTCACCGCGTCGACCGTAAAGCCGTTAGAGGGGACGTTGGTGAATGACGGCAGAACCCGTCCGCAAGCGACGTAAGCCGCGTGACTGGTCGGATGACGAAAAGGCGCGGATCGTCGCCGCAACGTTGCAGCCTGGGGCTAATGTCTCGGCAGTTGCCCGGTCTGAAGGCTTGGATCGCTCGCAGCCTTACGGGTGGCGTCGCAAGGCACGGGCATCGGGAGTTGTTGCGCCCCTGACGGAGAGAACGGGCAAGGAGATCAAGTTCGCCCGCGTTGAAACTGTCAGCAGCTCTGCGGTGGAAATCGTCATCGGCGATATCGTGGTGCGCCTCGGCGGCGATTTTAACTCTGATCACTTAGTGAAGGTTCTGCAGGCGGTTCGCAAGGCATGATCGCGTCGGGTGTGGTGGTTTATATGTCGTGCCAGCCGGTCGACTTCCGCAAGGGAGCCGCCTCCTTGATGGCGCCGGTGCGGGCTGGCGGTCTCGATCCTTTCAATGGCGCGCTTTACGTCTTTCGGTCGAAACGGGCCGATTGTATTCGTATTGTCTGGTGGGATGGCAGTGGTGTCTGCCTCTATTCGAAAACCTTGGAAGATCAAGGCTTCTGCCGGCCGGGCATATCGGCGGCACGGATACGTCTGGACCATTCTCAGCCTATGGCATTGCTGGCGGGAATGGATTGAAAAAGATCCGCCCGACCAAGGTCAGGCGGCCCTTGTTGACGGGCTGACAACGCCTGCGGCAAGATGAATCATGCCGCTGTAATGGTTGGGAAAACGGCTGTTTTTGTGCTCTAGTCCTTCCCATGGATTTGCCTCTTCACGACTTGCCGGACGACGTTGACGCGCTAAAAGCGATGGTTCTTGCGCTGGCCCGCGAACAAGCCGCCTGGGAGGTTCGGCTTGTCGCCGCCGAAGCTGAGATCGCCCGACTGGAAGCCGTCGAGAAGAGCGCCAAAGAGCGGATTACCAATCTCAGATCGATCCTGAAGGTTCTGCAGCGCACACAACATGGCACCCGTTCCGAGCGGCTGAGCCTTGGCGTCAATGACGAACAGGTGTCCTTTGCCTTCGAGGAAGTCGAGACCGGCCTTTCCGCAATCCAGAGCGAGCTTGATCACGCGGCTAAAGACAAGCCGAAACGAGCACCACGTTCGCGCAAGGGTTTTGCCGTTCATCTCGAACGCATCGAGCAAGTGATCGAGCCGGAGATCCCGGCCGGCTGCGAGGGACTGGAAAAGGTCTTGATCGGTGAGGATCGCTCCGAACGACTGGATGTCGTGCCGCCGAAGTTCCGGGTCATCGTGACGCGCCGCCCCAACTACGCCTTCCGCGGCCACGATGGCCTGCTCCAGGCTTTGGCAACGGCGCACATCATCGAAAGCGGCCTGCCGACGGAGCGGCTGCTCGCCTATATCGCCGTCTCCAAATACGCCGACGGCCTTCCGCTTTACCGGCAGGAAGCAATCTATCTACGCGACGGTGTCGAGATCAGCCGATCGTTGATGGCCCAGTGGATGGGGCATCTGGGTTTCGAGCTTCAGATTTGCGCCGATTATATCCTCGAGCGCGTCAAGGAGGGAGAAAGGGTCTTCACCGACGTGACGACCTTGCCCACGCTTGCACCCGGTTCGGGGAAAACGACGAAAGCATGGCTTTGGGCTTATGCTCGCGACGATAGACCTATGGCGGAACCAGCCCACCGATGGTTGCCTATCGTTTTGAGGACAGCAGAGGCGCTAATTGCGTGGTGCGTCATCTCGCCGGCTTCAGCGGCATACTGCAAGTGGACGGATATTCGGAAAGAGCGCCTTCGCGCTTCGCTTTCTAGGCTCCCTGAGCCAGTGACGATCCGACTGCGTAGCGTGATGACATCGTCGATATCGCCCGCTCACTGGTCAGGGCAGGGGTAGTACAGGGCGGAATTGGGCAGGCCAGGTAGCGCACTGGTGCGCTGAAAGTGGAATGAGACGACGGGGTCAACCTCCGCCTGCCGGACCAAGGTCAACGCCTTTTCGTTAGCATCGTCGAGTTGGTTGCCAGCCGATCTGAGCTCCTCTTCAATGGGCCGGTCGAGGAAGACCTTCCACTCTCCGAAGGGGAGGATTGGAGGTGATCATGATGGAACGCCGCTCATATCTTGCGCAGATACCATGCGCGGTATTACGGCGGCTGACGATCTCATCGATGAAGGCGCGGTAAGAAACGAGATCGCCAAAATCCCTGGTTCCACGCATCAGCAGAGCATCGCGGATCGCATTCTTGAGATGGCCGTGGGAACTTTCAATCGAGCCGTTGCCAACGGCCCGGTCGCTATTGCAAGAGAAGGCGATCGATTTGGAGAACGAGATGCGCGGGCTCTTGCGCAACTTCGGACTAAATGTTGGTCAGGCCTCGGGCGGCACGTTCGATGGAAGAATACGTGAGCTTGTTGAACACGACGCCGAACTGACGGAAATCATGGAGCCATTGCTCGCCGGACGACGCAAGTTGCGCGAAGGTCTTGCCAAACTTGAAAAGAGGGTTCTAGCCGAGGCGAAGCAGGACGAGGTTTGCAGGCGGCTGATGACTGTGCGTGCCCATCATGTCGACCCAGCGAACGCACACAAGATCCTTTTGTCAGCGCACCGGCTCAACAACTATGTTGTGCGTCCGATCTCCCGTCGCGCAGGCCGCCGACTACATGCTGAAGCGCTGGGTTGGCTTCACGTCCTTCCTCGATGACGGCAGGATTTGCCTGACGAACAATGCTGCCGAACGGGCGCTCAGGGGTTTTGCGCTCGGACGGAAGTCATGGCTCTTCGCCGGATCGGATCGTGGTGCTGAACGTGCGGCGTTCATGGCGACACTGACCATGAGCGCCAAGCTCAATGACATCGAGCCACCTCAGCTACGAAGAAGGACATATGCTCTTGCGAAATATCCACTTCTGGCTCCGCATATCCTTAAAGCGCAGACTTTCCGCGTTGACCTGGGCTCCAGCAGGAGATTGTTAACTACCGTCACGATTTCATTGCGAGCATAAAGCCGGACGTCGTCGCCCGATCGACTCGCAACCCATCTAAAGGGAATGGATGCGATATCACGGACAGAGGCAACGACGCCTTCATGAGCAACCGAAGGGAATTTATGTAATGCGACGCAATTTACGTGTGCTCGCTCGCAAGAGTTCTTAACCAGACCCACATTTTCCAAACGCAACCCGTTGGGCGGCACACTAGGCACGAACAACAACATCTGCAGGAGACAAAAGAATGCGCGCAACCTACAAAGGCCCCTCGATCAGGGCAACTTTGTACCTGCAGATATTCATGCCACTTGCTGGACTAATGGCCCTCTCGATCCTGCAGATGCAAGAGTCTTACAACACATTTGCGAAGCTAAAGGCTGCAACGTATGTTCAGGAGATTGCCAATGTAGGTGGCGAACTGGCCCAAGCTCTGCCGCAAGAGGTCTTTGCGCCCGTCGACCAACTCGAGCACGCCCGGAAGCGCACGGATGCCGCATTCGAGGCAGTTTCTGAAGCTTATCGGAATGGGACCGTCAACGGGATACTGGATGATACAATCGCCCAGAATGTTCGCTTCGTCGAAGCCGAGCACAAAAGGCTCACCGACTACCGCAATGGAATTGATCACGCTAATGAGCAAAACGTTTCCGACATGCGAGCTGCGGGAATCACTCTCCAGCCTATAGCAGCAGCCGGGATTGATTTGACGCGAAGAGCTGGAGCAATTATCGACGATGTGAGCCTTTCTCATATCATCAATGGGTATTTTTCATTGATGCAATTGAATGATGCAGGACTGATCGAAGCTACATTTGCTTCAAAGTACCTTGAAACTGGCGCGCTAGATCCGGAACAGCATGGATTTGTCATTCAATCACGAGATCTATTTAACACATACACAAATCCTGTGTTGGAATTTCTGCCAGATGACATCACGAAAGAATACAGGGAGTTTTTGAAAAGCGGCGAATTCAACTCTATAAAGGACGTTCGTGATGGAATGTATTTATTGAGGCCTACGAGCTCGATCGATGGAAACGTTAGTGCAGATTTCGAGAGTGTCTCTCAAGTTCGGACGGAGCTTCTAACGGAAGCTTTGCGCGTGACAAGTGAGTACTTGAGAAGCGAAACCGAAAAGAAGCTGAATGCATCTTGGATTGCGATGATCGTCTATGGGATTGTTGCAATTGGTGGATTTTTCCTAAGCGTCGCAGTCTCCTTTGTCTGCATTGCTACCATAAGCACCCCTCTTCGCCGGATAGCACACAGAATGGCCGCCTTGGCCGTAGGCGATACATCAAGTAACGTACCTTACGAGGGACGTCCGGATGAAATCGGGGTAATGGCACATGCCGTAGCTCACTTCCGTGACCTGGCAATTGAGAAGGCTCAGTTGGAATCTGCGCATGAATACAACCGCGTCAATGCGGAGCGGCAGCGCTTAGCTGATCAAGCGGAGGCGGAAGCAGAAGCTGACCGCCGACTGAATGAGACGACTAAAGCGCTCGCCCAAGGTCTGAAACGACTATCCGTAGGCGATATGCATTGTGAGATCAGCGAAACTTTCGCACCGCAGTTTGAAGCACTGAGGAGTGATTTCAATACATCGGTCAGTCAGCTGCGTGATGCATTGTCTGCGGTTCGTGGGCTCGCGGATGAGGTGAATAGTGGCAGTGCCGAGATTTCGCAGGCCGCATCAGACCTTGCAAGGCGCACCGAACAGCAGGCGGCCTCACTTGAGGAAACCGCAGCTGCTCTTGAGGAGATCACTTCGAACGTCTTATCCACCACGACAAGAACGAAGGATGCTCGCTCGCTGGTTCTGGATGCACGAACCCGGGCTGAGCGGTCTTCGGAAGTGGTTACTAATGCGGTGGATGCCATGAAGAAAATTGAGGAATCTTCCCGCCAGATTGGCCAGAGAATCGGTATCATTGATGAAATAGCCTTCCAGACCAACCTGCTTGCATTGAATGCTGGCGTGGAAGCGGCCAGGGCTGGAGATGCTGGTAAGGGGTTCGCCGTCGTTGCTCAGGAGGTGCGCGAGCTCGCCCAGCGTTCTGCGAGTGCAGCAAAGGAAATCAAGCAGCTGATCTCCAACTCCGCGGACGCGGTGAGTGAAGGCGTCAAGCTCGTGGACGAGACTGGTTCAGGTCTTTCGGAAATCGATCGTTTGGTCCGCACCGTCAGCGAGCACATGGGCGCGATCGCCCTTGCTGCCCAAGAGCAATCGACCGGTTTGGCCGAAGTCAATAGGGCGGTCAACCACATGGATCAGGCGACGCAGCAGAATGCTGCGATGGTCGAGGAAATGAACGCTGCAGGCGTCGGCCTCGCCTCGGAAAGCGCACAGCTAAACCAGTTGCTTTCCCGATTCGAGATTGATGCAGATGGCCAGCAGCTACGACAGATGGCAACAGCCATGAGAAAAATCCCAACGAAAGCGCGGCAGATTGCATAACAGAAATACCTCGCCGAAAAGCGACTCGTAGATCTATGCAATCTTGCTACCCCGTCTAAAGTTAGCGCGGGGTCCACCGGTGGACGTCTCAACTATCTAGTGAAATTACATGGTCACCCTGTACCCGAGATGGCTCATCCATTCCGGTTCCATTCGCAGGCCACTGGCTGAGCCACCCTGCTTCTCATCACGTGAGAAAGATCACTCGACACTATCTTTCGTTCAATTGTCCAAATTGAGCGAAAAGGACAGGGCCCGCAATCCTTGATTGGCTACATTTACGCTGCATCTTCGAAACTCGAAAAACTGCGAAAGTGCTAAGTATTTCAATGGCCTGAAGTGTAGATGATAAGTCTTGTTGTAAATTCTTTAATGACTTTCCTATAGCCTCAGCGATAGGAAGTGAACATTGTTTCGAGGAGTAACTATGCGATTGTTTGGTGCCAAGCTGTCGTTTGAGCAGAAGATATCTGACCTGGTTTTCGAAAACTCGCCGGATGCCTATTTCGTCATCGAACAGGGAAAGTTTATCCATTGCAATAAGGCAGCACAGACTGCGCTAGGGCTTTCTCGTCAGGAGATTCTCGGCATGACTCCGGCTGATTTTACGCCGAAGTATCAACCCGACGGGCGCGACCCAGCCAAAGTCGTAGCGGAAAACACCGCTAAAGTATTGAAAGATGGTTGGGCTAGGTTTGAATGGGTCCATCAGAAATCCGATGGAACTCCCCTTCCAGTTTTGGTTACCCTAATGGCCGCCAAAATTGAAAGCCGGACATACGAAATCGTATTTTGGCAGGATATTCGGGCACTTACCGAAACCCGTGAAGCCGAACGTCTAACGCAAGAGCGTGAACGAAGGAAGACGATCGACCGCGATGCAGCAATCACGAGTATTGCAAGATCCTTGCACCGACTTGCAATAGGTGACCTCAACTGCGCAATTAATTCTGAGCTTCCGGAGGGATTTGAAGCACTGAGGAGTGATTTCAATACATCGGTCAGTCAGCTGCGTGATGCATTGTCTGCGGTTCGTGGGCTCGCGGATGAGGTGAATAGTGGCAGTGCCGAGATTTCGCAGGCCGCATCAGACCTTGCAAGGCGCACCGAACAGCAGGCGGCCTCACTTGAGGAAACCGCAGCTGCTCTTGAGGAGATCACTTCGAACGTCTTATCCACCACGACAAGAACGAAGGATGCTCGCTCGCTGGTTCTGGATGCACGAACCCGGGCTGAGCGGTCTTCGGAAGTGGTTACTAATGCGGTGGATGCCATGAAGAAAATTGAGGAATCTTCCCGCCAGATTGGCCAGAGAATCGGTATCATTGATGAAATAGCCTTCCAGACCAACCTGCTTGCATTGAATGCTGGCGTGGAAGCGGCCAGGGCTGGAGATGCTGGTAAGGGGTTCGCCGTCGTTGCTCAGGAGGTGCGCGAGCTCGCCCAGCGTTCTGCGAGTGCAGCAAAGGAAATCAAGCAGCTGATCTCCAACTCCGCGGACGCGGTGAGTGAAGGCGTCAAGCTCGTGGACGAGACTGGTTCAGGTCTTTCGGAAATCGATCGTTTGGTCCGCACTGTCAGCGAGCACATGGGCGCGATCGCCCTTGCTGCCCAAGAGCAATCGACCGGTTTGGCCGAAGTCAATAGGGCGGTCAACCACATGGATCAGGCGACGCAGCAGAATGCTGCGATGGTCGAGGAAATGAACGCCGCAGGCGTCGGCCTCGCCTCGGAAAGCGCACAGCTAAACCAGTTGCTTTCCCGATTCGAGATTGATGCAGATGGCCAGCAGCTACGACAGATGGCAACAACCATGAGAAGTGCCCCAACGAAAGCGCGGCAGATCTTGCAAGTCGCCAATTGAGCGACAGCTTCGGATACTGCTTCCATTTAGGAAGCTAGCTGTGCGGGAACACAATAATATGCGGATTTGGGATATATCGGCCAGAAGTGGCGCTTCCGCACTCTCCGTTGCTCTTCTAGAATGAGGTGGCGCTGGAAGCTCACTTACTCTTACCTTCCCGCGCGCGACGCCATGCGAGGAACAGTTGGAGGCTTGGGTAATGGATTCACTGATGTCGGCGGGGAGCAGTGGACCTGCACCGCTCCAGGCTGACGGTACGTCTGGAGAATGGCTTGGTGCTGCGTCGGTCGTAGATTCACGTGGGCCGACGCCGGTGAAATTTGGTGATTGGCAAGCGGATTACGCGCGCCAGCTTGACCACATGACAGCATCGATGTTGAAGGGGCGCAATATTCGTATCGCGTTGATCACCCTAGACGACAAGCAATCTGGCATCCGGACTCTATGGTCTTCACCCGGGCCGGTGATCGAGGCATTTCCGGGTGAAACCCTTGATAGACTGATATCGACGCTTTCAAAAGCGGCGCAGTTCGGACGAGAGCTTTGGTTCTCGCTACATACGCAGGCGAAGCCAAGTATTTCCGGGCTGGTCCTTCGGTGGCAGGGTCTGTCTGCGCCCACTGCCTTGGTCGCCTGGGGAGACGATCTGGATGCTCTGAGGACGATGACGCAAATCTCCGATCGATTGGCTAACCTCGATGACCTGAGGAGGCCCCACAAGCTCGGCCTTACCTTGCGTGAGCTCCAGATCGTAGCTCTGATGGCCGAAGGGCATACCTCCGTCGAGGTTGGTCGGCTGTGTAGAATCGCCGATGCGACGGTGAACATCCACATAGCAAATGCCATGCTGAAGACCGGTGCCAAGAACAGAATGCATCTGATCGCCAGCACACTTAGGGCCGGCATTGTTTGACCGATGCAGGGAAGTAATTGTTGCGCCTCGACGATAAATGATACATTCGGCGATCGAAACCACGACACCTGTCGCTCATGCGAGAGGAGGGGGCATGCGACAGGATCGGGCGGCTCATAGCGGCACCTTAGTTAAAGAGGATGAAATTCTTCAATGGCTGCTGGTCGGAACCCGTACCGAACTTAGCATAGAGAAGATCTTTGTGGATTTGTGCGTCAAGCTAGCGAGTTCCGGTCTTCCGCTTGCGCGAGCATCTCTTCACTTTAGAACTCACAATCCGGAATGGTTGGGGTCTCGCATTCTATGGCAGGCGGCAATTCTGGGCTGTAGAACTGAAAGCGTTGCCTACGAAGTGGAAGAAACAACAGCTTTTACCCTCAGTCCTTTCAAAACGATAATAGACGGTGCGGACGAAGTCCGGCAGCATCTTGAAAAAGCGCTGCCTGGCTCAAAGGAATATCCCATCTACACGGGACTTCGGACGGAAGGTCTAACCGACTATATCGCGTTACCGCTCGATCACACGGGTGACAGGCGACATCTCGTTACCTTCTTGAGCGATGTTCCAGGCGGCTTTCGTTCACAGCACATCAGCACTCTCAGAGGACTGCTCCCGGCCCTGGCGCTCGTTACCGAAATTCGCTTGAAGAACCAGTTAGCCAAAACCCTGCTGGATACCTATGTCGGCCCCCGTGCAGGTAACCAGATCTTGGAAGGCGTCACGAGGCGAGGCAGTGGAGCTACCGTGAATGCGGGAATCATGATGTGCGATCTTAGAAATTTTACGGCACTATCCTGTAAGCTGAGCCGCGACGAGACGATCAGTCTTCTGAACGGATATTTCGACGCTCTGGCCGAGCCAATTCAGGCCAATGGAGGAGAGATCTTGAAATTTATGGGAGATGGGGTGCTGGCGATCTTCCCTCTCGAAAATGTCACTATCTGCCAAGCGATGATCAGGGCGATTGACGAAGCGAGAGTGTCGCTTGCGGCGATGAATGAGCGAAATTTAGAGTCCGGCCGAACCGTGGTCGGCTACGGTATCGGCGTCCATGTCGGCGAAGTTATGTATGGCAACATCGGGTCGCGGAACAGGTTGGATTTTACAGTGATCGGGCCTGCTGTAAACACGGCCTCCCGGATCGAGGGCTTGGCGAAGGAACTTAAATGCACGGTTCTATGCTCTGACGCCTTCGTCAGACTAGCGGGTTGCCAAGACCGTTCGGAATATATGGGGAATCATTTGCTTCGGGGCATCGACGAGCCAATCGGCGTCTATTCTCTCTTTAGGGAATAGTGTTGGTTGTCGCGGGAGCTTGCGGAGAAGCTCGTGCGTTACGCGTCGGTATCCGTACAGGGCAGCTCGTCCTGGATGTCCTCAATGATTGCAACGAGTTCGCCATCCCCGAGGTTTAAGGCTCTCGCAGTTGATCGGTAAGAGCTGATGTTGTGGACGGCCCCACCCCCTGAGTTTGTGGCAAAGTGTGGTCGTTTTGAAACGCTCACATGAGGAGCCGTCCATGGAAACGATGTAAGCGCTAATTTCGGCGCACCTTTTTCCGTCGACGCCTCTGCCGCATGAAGTGTCCACTTAAAATAGAGCGCGTCCGCTTTACTCGGGGTCATATCCGCACGATTTGAAGTAGTTGGCGCATTCATGCGGCTCGAACAGTGTGACGGCATGGCCGACGGTATTCCATAAGCCATCGACCGTTCGCTCAGCTTTGGCGCGCAAGACGGCCTTGAGCTTCGCGAAGGCCTTCTCGATGGGGTTGAAGTCTGGACTGTAGGGAGGAAGGTAGAGCAACCGGCACCCCGCGCCTTCGATTGCGAGACGCACGCCCTCCGCCTTATGTGCCGGCAGGTTGTCCATGATGACGATGTCGCCCGGCACCAAGGTTGGAATGAGAACCTGTTCGACATAGGCCTGGAACGCGACGCCGTTCATCGCACCGTCGAGGACCATGGGCGCGGTCATGCCGGATAGCCTGAGCGCGCCGGTAAATGTCGTTGTCTTCCAGTGCCCGTGCGGGATCGGTGAGCGGCAGCGATCTCCGCAATTGGCCCGTCCGCGAAGCCGAGACATTTTCGTGCTCAGGCCGGTTTCATCGATGAAGACGAGGCGCGCCGGATCGAGGTCGAGTTGGCCGTCGAACCAGTCCTGGCGACGTTTCAGCAGGTCAGGACGGTGCTGCTCCAGTGCATGTGCGGTCTTTTTTTGAAAGTCCAGCCGCGCTTTCGCAGCCAGACGTCAAGCGCACTGCGGCCGATCGATACGGCTCTGTCCTCATGCAATCGCAGAACCATCTCGTTAAGCGTAAGACCGTATGTCCGTCTTCGTGGCTGAGGTGGCTCGCCCTACACTGGTCTTCCGAGGGTTGCTCGGACAGGCCGAGCCGATCCTCATCACAGGAGGACGAGCCGTGGCAAATTATAGAGAAGCTTTTGTTGGAATCGACGTCGCCAAGTTAAAGAATGCGATTGCTGTTGCTGAATCCGGCCGGGAGGGAGAGGTTCGCTTTTGGGGTGAGGTTGACACGTCCGATACCAGCATGCGCCGCATCATCCAGCGGATAGCAGCAAAGTTTGATCGCGTTCATTTCTGCTACGAGGCGGGTCCGACCGGATATGGCCTTCATCGGCTGATCCAATCGCTTGGCCAATGAATGTGTGGTCGTCGCGCCTTCCTTGATTCCCAGGAAACCAGGCGACAGAGTCAAGACCAACCGTCGAGATGCACTCGCGCTCGCCCGGCTATTGAGAACCGGCGAGCTCACAGCGGCTTGGGATCCCGACGAGAGTCATGAAGTAGTGCGAGATCTCGTTCGCGCCCGGGCTTCTGCAGTCGAGACGTTGCGGGTTCACCGGCAACAGATCAGCGCCTTCATGCTCAAACACAGTCGCATCTACCCACGCAAGACGGGGTAGACGATGCGATACTTGATCTGGCTCCCTGAGCAGCATTTCGATCATCCGGCGCACCAGATCGCGCTACAAGAAATGGTCGACTCGGGCACGTCTCCAGGGAGCGTGTCAATCGACTGTGGAAGGTAATCGAGGAGTTCGTCCCGAACTCATCGACCTACAACATTCACATGCTCTACAATTTGTTCGGCACGAGCGGAGTGACCGCCAGCCAGAACTATCAAATCGTACCGTTTTTCTCCCGTAATTTCATCTGGAACGATGGTCAGGTTTCGAAAAGGTACGTGTATTGAAAGTGTATTTCAAGGAGATCAAGTCTCTTAACGCGTCGTAGAAGACTGCTTTTGTTCTCACTCCCCGTCGAGAAAATGCAGGGTGGCCGCAAGCGCGAAGGGTATCCAGAAGACGTGCATGCCGATCTGCAGGAACAACAAGGCCGCAGAGCCACATCCGAGCGCAAATGCACAGACCGCGCTCAGCATTCGGCTGAGGCGGTTGCGCCGCAAACGCTTCTCATCGTCCGGAACTCGTAGGGCGAGATCGGAGAGGTCCATCATGATCTGTGTCGTGGTGCCCGTCATCAATGTCGTCGGCGGAGAAGCGCCGAGATGGACGCGGTGGATAGCGTTCTGGATCGCCATAGCGCTGACGAGGACCATCCCGGTCAGAACCGCCTGCCAAGTACCAGCATCGTGGAACGGACCATAGCGGACTGCAAGGACCGCGGCGATTCCGAACAGCAGACATTTGATCGTCAGCATGACGCGCAGGCTTTTTGTTCCGCGTTCTTTGAGAAAATGGTCAAGTAAACGAACAGAGAACACGACGATGCAAAATACGGGCAGCGCCATGAGTTTTGCAACAGCGCCGGAGGTGCCGAGAACCAAGGAGGCACCGAAGGTCACGAAATTCCCCGTCACATGGGCAGTAAATAGCCCCTGCAAGGCGAGGAAGCCTGCAGTATCAACGTAGCCGCCACCAAAACTCATCAAAACAGGCAAGGACGGTTTTATCATTTATGCTCCGGCATTTTCAATGCTCCGCCACATGGTTGTGGTGCAGCCGAACGTAAACAAATATCCCCCAACCAATTTGGAGGAACTCTCATGCAGTTAAAATCGCCTACTCACTTCCTGCCAGACGACAAACAAAAGTCCGCCCGCCCGCTAAAATGCTCAAAGAACGCGTTCGTGATCGCTAAGCGCTCTGCGCCATCTGGCAACTCCAAGACCACAAAGCAACAAAGGTGGCGGCAAGCGTGAATAGTGCAAGGGAGAGTACTTCGAGCCACCGAAACACTGCCGTTAGGATGCATGGGCGCGCTGTTCTCAATCAGGACCACACCGGACGCGATTTGGCACGGCGGGTACGATGCCAAGGTGGTTCATTTCGCCGATAGCTGCCTCGAAATTGAGGGACTTTGTGACGCCGCCCTGTAGGTAGGCCGCACAAAGCCCCCGCAATCCGAGGAACTTTACTATTTGGGAGGAGAGGACGGCATTGAAATGCGCCACGTGTGTGAAGTTCAGCTAACTTTGACATGATGCATTAAACCGCTCAGCAAGAACAGCTGAGCGCCCCAATGAAGCCTTTCGCGTCAGCGATCGGAAGTTTCGAGGACCAGGCGTCTGCAAGGTCGTGTCCATGCAGGCTATACGAACTGGCTCAGCCGCAAACGCCGGTAGCCTTTGCACGCAAGGAATTCTGGTCTGCGCCTTCCAGTTCACCCCACGCGGCATAGCCTTTGAAATATTGACCGACGGGCCAGTCAGGCGTGGGAGGCGGCTCGTCGTTCTCATCGAGTGCGGCAAAGAGCCGATATCGTACACGACATGCCGCTCCCCATAGTAAGCTCGGAGCTCCTGCTGTGGAGAATCAGGCCATTTTAGCGGCGATCTTGGCGACGTGAGCGCCTTGGAACTTGGCACCTTCCAGTTCAATTGCCGAAGGCTGACGTGAACCATCACCGTCGGTAATCGTAGACGCGCCGTAAGGTGACCCCCCCTTGATTTCGTCGACACCCATCTGACCAGCGAAGGCATATGGGAGACCAACATAGACCATACCATGGTGCAGGAAGGTCGGAACAAAACCGAGGATCGTGGATTCCTGCCCCCCGTGCTGGGTCGCCGAAGATGTAAACATTGAGCCAACCTTGCCGACCAGCTTGCCCGCAAACCAAAGGCCACCAGTCTGGTCCCAGAAATTGCGCATCTGTGAGGCAACGGTGCCAAAACGTGTACCGGCGCCGACGATGATGGCATCATACTCAGCCAGCTCATCGACAGTCGCAATTGGAGCCGGCTGATCCATCTTGAAGTGCGAAGATTTTGCGACATCTTCCGGAACAAGTTCCGGTACGCGTTTAACTACAACTTCTGCACCCGCTGCTTTCGCACCCTCAGCAACGGCATATGCCATCGCCTCAATGTGACCATAAGCTGAGTAGTAAAGAACGAGAACTTTCGCCACTTTTAGAGTATCCTTGTTGGGAGATATTGAATATTTACTGATCGGAAAGCCGAATATAAGCCGTTTTATGAAATCAAAGATCATTCAGATCTACCTCAATTCCGTTGATGGAGTGACGGTAACTTAACCGCCTTGAACTTTCTAGCGATGGAGCGAAGACAGACTGTTCGAAAAGCGTGAACGCTCAACACTTCAAACCGCCCGATTGGATTTCAAGCAGCATTGCCATAAGACTGCGGCTTCCTGGAAGTAACTGGACGGCTTGTCCCGGGATCGTGTCCCATGACGTGGTGTAGCTTAGAGTCGGACTCGAAAAGCCCTCAACGATATCGATACCTTGCGAGGCGTCGGGTGATGAGACGAATGTGGGCGATCATGATTCACGCCTCGGCTGATGCGATGGAGCGCTCGACGTCCTTGGCCAATCTTCGGCATCTACCGAGCCACGCGAAGGTCCGCTCGACCACCCAGCGACGCGGCAAACCTTGAAAGCCTTTCGCTTTGTCCGGGCGCTTGATGATCTAGATCGTCCAGCGCCCGATCTTCTTCAGCCGCCGCTTCAACTTGTCGCCCGCATAACCACCATCGGCGAAGACATGCAGCAACCAGGGCCACCTGTGGCGTATGGATTTCGGGAGATCGGGAGCACCGTCGCGATCCTGGATATCGGCGCTGTGTACCATAAGACCGACCATCAGCCTAAGCGTATCGACGATGATATGGCGCTTGCGCCCTTTGGTTTTCTGCCCGCATCATAGCCTCGTATACCGCCGCTTTCCGTGATTTTCACGCTCTGGCTGTCGATCACACCGGCCGTCGGGCTTGCCTCTCTGCCCTCCAGCTCGCGGGCCTCCATCACCAGATGATGGTTGATGCGCGCCCAAAGTCCCAGTGCCCGCCATTCATAGAAATAGCGCTGGACGGTTGAACAGGGCGGAAAGTCCTTCGGCAGCATGCGCCACTGGCAACCGGTCATGGCGATGTAAAGCAGAGCGTTGACGACCTCACGTAAATCCGAGGTCCGTGGACGGCCCAAGCGGCGCGGCATTGGTAGGAAAGGCTGAACCAGCCCCCATTCCCGATCTGTCATATCGCTTGCGTAGCGTGCCGTTCGCCGGGCATATTGCCGACGGGTGATTTCAGTCCAGGCCATCGTGAACTCCATCGAATCTTTGTAAATCCGAAGGAATCATAACCTATTGAAATCACCCACTTCTTTTTGAGGCAGCCTCTTAGGGCATTCTTGGTGGGATAACCCAACTGCCGAATAGTCGCCTTAATCCGCTTGCCGAGCTTGATATAAAGCTCGATTTCTCGAAGTCTGTCTGCGTACGAATACATGAACTACCTCCTGGTGGTCCAAGTTTTCGTCCCATCCCCTTTGGTTCAAATTCTGCTGAAACTCAACAATGCTGGGATCAGAACTCTTCCCAGTTGCCCTGCAAAGTCACCGCGGCAGCACTGCCGCCACCAAGGGCCTTGGCCAAGCCGCTGACCATCTTGCGCGCCGGAGAGGCGACCGGGCGGGCCTGAGCGGGAGCTGCAACTGGACGTGGTGCTGCCGCACGCGAGGTCGGGGCTGCCGGCTGGTAACCGGTGGTCTGGCTTGCGCCACCGGCGATACGGAACTGCGAGACGAGGCCCGCGAGGTTGCGGGCGCTTTCGCCGAGGCGGTGCGTGACGGCGGTTGCCTCTTCCACCATGGCGGCGTTCTTCTGGGTGAACTGGTCCATGTGGTTGACCGAGTCGTTGATCTCGTTCAGGACGGTCGACTGCTCATGCGCCGCAGACGCGATCGCCGTGATGTGGTCATTGATCACCGCCACCTGATTGGAAATCTCGCCGAGCGCGCTGCCGGTCTGCCGGACCAGCGACACACCGCCGGCGACGGCTTCGCCCGACTTGTGAATCAGCGCCTTGATGTCCTTGGCGGCGTTCGCCGAACGCTGAGCGAGTTCACGGACTTCCTGTGCGACGACTGCAAAACCCTTGCCGGCATCCCCGGCGCGCGCGGCCTCCACACCGGCGTTCAGTGCCAGCAGATTGGTCTGGAAAGCGATTTCGTCGATTACGTTGATGATCTTGGAGATTTCGCTCGAAGCCTGCTCGATGCGGCTCATCGCCTCGATCGCGTTGGATACGACCTTGCTCGAGCTTTCGGTGCTCTGGCGGGCCTTGGTTGCAATTGTTGCTGCTTCGTCGGCCTTGGCCGAGGATCCACGAACCGTGGAGGTGATCTCTTCCAGGGCGGCAGAGGTTTCTTCGAGCGACGCTGCCTGCTGTTCGGTTCGCTTCGACAGGTCGTCGGTTGCAGAGCGCATCTCGGCGGAGCTCGCCTCGATGCCGGAGGTTTCCTCGCGGATCTCCGAGAGCGTACTGCTGAGCTTTTCGACGGAGGCGTTGAAGTCGACACGCAGGCGGTCGAGATTGCCGGCGAAGGTGCGGTCGATTCTCACGGTCAAGTCGCCATCGCTGAGCTTGTTCAGGCCGTCTGCGAGACAGTCGACGGCGTCCTGCACGGCGCGGGCGTCCTCGGCCTTTGCGATTTCGCGCTCGGTGCGGTCCTTCTCACCCTGTGCGGCAGCGTCTGCTGCAGCGCGCTCGATCTCGATCTTCTGGATGGCGCTTTCGCGGAAGAGTTTGATAGCCCGGGCGAGGGCGCCGATCTCGTTCTTCCGTTCCTGATCCGGCACCAAGGTCTCGAGCTGGCCCGAGGCCAGGCGTTCGGCGACAGCTGTCAGGCGCGGGAGCGAGCCGACAATGCGGCGGACGAGCAGTGCGATGAGGGTCGCTGCGATCAGGAGCACGATCAGCGCGGTGGTGCCTATCGCGTAGGTCATATCGGTGGCGATGCTGTTGATGTCGGCTTTGCGGACGCCGGCATAGAGAATGCCGAGCACATCACCGGCCGGCGAGAAGATCGGCTGGTAGATCGTGTAGTATGGGGTCTCCAAAATTACGGCTTCGCCGCGATAGACCTCACCCTTGACGGAGAAGGAATAGACAGCGCCGCTCTGGCCGAGTGCCGTGCCAACGGCGCGGTTGCCATCGGGCTTGATGATGTTCGTCGTGCGGCGCCAGAAATCCTTGCTCTTGGCATCCCAGGCGAAGATCGTTGCCGTCTGACCGGTCATCCTGCCGATCGTGTCGATCATGCCGTGTTCGGTGAATACTGCAGGGATGCCATCCATCACGATGCGCTCGACATTGCCGTCCTTGGCCCAGGTGACCTTGGTGCCGGGCAGATCCCGTTCGATGATGGTTGCGGCGGTTCGAAGGCTCGCATCCTGCCCAGCGATTGCCTGTTTCTGGATGCGCGTCTGGACAATCGCGGAAATGACCAACGACACCGTGACCAAGGAAAGCAAGAGAACTAATGTCGCGACTACGGTTATCGTTCTTGTAATACTGAGTCGAAGTGGATTTTTCGTCATTTTCCCCTCGGATTTCCTTGGTTCATAGTTCATTGAAGATTCAGAAAAGGTCTTTTATTTGTAAATATTTGATAAATGTGCTTGAATTAGGCAGCGATAGTTACGATTTTAACGCGGAATATGGATAGCAGTGCGTTTTGTGTGCTGGCCACAACTAGGCATTTTACCCAACTCTTGGCTTGAGGGCGTCCGTAGAAAGACCTTGCTCTAGAAGTCTAAGTCCCGGTCCCAATAAGGCACGGTGCCGAGCGCGCCCACCAGATGGTCGACAAACGCCCGGACCTTGCCGACGTCGATCCGCCCCGGAGGCATGACGGCATAAAAGGATGGCTCCAGTACTTTCCAATCGCATAGCAGCGGAGTGAGAGTACCCGATTTCAGGTGTTCCGAAGCTATAAAAGTCGGAGCAAGGACCACGCCGACGCCAGCGACTGCAGCCTGGACCAGTGTCTCTCCATTGTTGCTACGAAGCCTGCCTGACACCCGGATATTCTCGGTCTGACCATACCGTTCGAAACTCCAGGTGCTCCTTCGCGCCAGGTAGTCGTACACGAGACATTGGTGCCGCTCGAGATCCGCTGGATTCTCGGGGGTACCGTTTACGTCGAGGTAACTGGGAGATGCGCAAACGACCATTCGCGCCGGCCCCAGATGGCGCGCCACCAACGTAGAATCTTCAAGTCGTCCTACACGGATAGCGATGTCGTAGCCCTCTTCCACGACGTTTATCGTCCTGTCGTCAAGCGTGAGCTCAACGTCCACATAGGGATGCATGCAGAGAAAATCGCTCACAATTTCGCTGAGATGGAGCGTGCCGAACGACATTGGTGCGTTTAGCCGTAAAGTCCCCTTCGGCGACGAGGTCGCCCCCCTGATGTCCTGTTCGGCACCTTCAAGAAGACCGAACATCGTCGACGCTGTTGAGCAGAGAGTGCGACCGGCCTCGGTGAGGCTCAGCTGCCGCGTGGTTCGGTTGAACAGCTTCGCACCGAGCTCTTTTTCCAGAGCAGCGACGTGCTTGGTGGCGAGTGGTCTCGAAATCCCGAGCTTGTCCGCCGCTTTGGCGAAACTGCCCTGGGACGCGATAGTGACGAAAGTTTTCAGCGAGATAAGGTCGCGAATCATAGGTTACATCCGATCTTTCCACTATTCAGCGTTACGAAATAGTATGTTCGTTTTCTTCGGAATTGTTATCAAGGCGGACATGGAGGAGTTTTGCTTCTAGCGATCTGAAAATCGCTTCACAAGGAGACGAATCATGAAAATCTCAAATATCTTCAACGCCCTCGCACTGGTCCTTTCCTTGGGCCTAATTGGTGCGAATGCGGAGGCTGCTCCTGGGGCGAATAGCCTGCTGACACCTGAAAACCACGCGCTGCTGCTCATTGACCACCAGCCGCAAATGGCATTTGCCACCCGCTCGATCGACATCGCGGAACTGCGCAACAACGTCACCGGCCTAACCAAGTCCGCAAAGGCCTTCAACGTACCTACCATTCTGACGACAGTCGCTGGGCAATCTTTCAGTGGCCCCATCTTCCCCGAAATCCAGGCTGTTTTTCCTGAACAAACGCCGATCGACCGTACGACGATGAATTCCTGGGAAGACCAGCGCGTTGTGGACGCCGTTGCAAAGTCCGGACGCAAGAAGCTCGTTGTGGCTGCTCTCTGGACGGAAGTCTGCGGCGTGATGCCGGTGCTCTCCGCTATCGATCAGGGCTACGAGGTCTATTTCGTGACCGACGCATCCGGAGGCATCAGCAATGAGGCTAACGACAGAGCGATCGAGCGGATGGTTCAAGCTGGTGCCCATCCGATCACGTGGGTTCAGTACCTTCTCGAGCTTCAGCGTGACTGGGCGCGCGGCGAAACCTATGCCGCTGTCACGGATATCGCGAAGGAACATGCGGGTGGCTACGGGCTGGGCATCTTCTATGCGCAGACGATGCTCCATGCCAAGGAAGGCCAGTAACCTTGGCGGGCGGCCGGTCTTCCCGGCCGCTTTCTTCCCAGCAATCATCATCGAAGGTCCGCTACTCATGAAGTTATGGGTACTTGCTATCGTTTTGCTCACTGCCATCACTGCATCGGCAATCGCCCAGGATCGCGCCGCTGAAGAAGTCTATCGCGACTACTGCTCTGCCTGCCACGCGCCTACAAATGTGATGGTGAGTTCCCCGAAAGCCGGCGTTTCCAAGGACTGGGGTCCTCGACTGGGAAAGGGTCTCCCCGCATTGCTGAAGTCGGCCATCGAAGGATTTAATGCGATGCCTAGGAAAGGCACGTGCGAAGACTGTTCGGCCAAAGAACTGGAATCTGCGATCCGGTTTATGGTGGGTGAGTGATTGAAATTTAGAAGCCACCGAAGACGTTATCGGTATCTATCGAGGCCCCTATGCCCTGACTTCTCTGCACTCGCCCGAGGGTCAATAAGATGTAGGTGCTGCGCTTCGTCGCAAGCAGCGGGACGCTCCGTCGATCCAAGCTTCAACTTCACCACACCACACCACAAACAACAACATCAAGGCGTCCCCATTATGCATCCATGTCAGATTGAAGATGAATCGAGACCAAGCAAGCCGATTCCCTCCGACATCGAGGTGGAAGCACGCATCTTTGAGGCAATCTACGATGTCGCCGCCCTGCGTCTTGGTGCGAAGAGGAAAGCACCGAAGCAGGAGTTCGATTTCTTCGGCTCGATGGTTAGGGCACACCGAATCTTCAGCAGAGGTCAAACTTGAAGCTTAAGTGGCAGGCAAGGAGACCCCATCTGGCGTGGTGATGCGGGGTGAAGTTTTCCGGACACCCGCAGGAGCGCAGACCTTGACATCGACCACTTCAAGCGCGTGAACGACACCTATGGACATGGTGCCGGCGACACGGCGTTGAGAACATTGTAAGCGGCAAGGAGGCCCCATCTGGCGCTGGTGATACTGGGCAGGGTATTTCGGGCAAACGACTTCTCTGAATGTGAGGATCTATGTCTAGGCCTGCGGCTAGGCAGTGTGGACGGATTTGATCAAGATGAAGCCTGCGGCGATTGCGACGATGGAGGAGAAATTTTGTTTGGTCTTCTCGCATCGTAGCGCGACGCGCTTGAAGCGCTTGAGTTTTCCGACTGCTTGCTCGATGCGGGCGCGACCTTTGTAGAGCGCTTTGGGAAAGAACGTCGGCTTTGATTTTGCCGTTGAACGATAAGGAATGACGGGAACCGCACCCCGCCTTCTTGCGGCCCGCCGGTTAGCCTTGCTGTCATTTCCCTTGTCGCCCATGGCGGCGCGGGGATCTACATCGGGGCCAAGGCCAAGCAGGATTGGAAAGTGCGGAGCGTCACCTTTCTCGCCCCCGGTCAGATCAAAGGCGATGGGATGTCCGTCGAAATCGGTCTTCAGGTGGATTTTGGTCGAGAAGCCGCCTCGCGAGCGGCCAAGCGCTTGGCCATATTGCCCCCTTTTGCTCCTGCTGCCGAAACATGCGCGCGCACCACGGTGCTGTCGAACATCTGAACCAGATCGGCCGACGTGCTCAGGCTGGCAAGGTGCTCGAAGAAAATCTCAAAAACACCCGCCTTGCTCAATCGGGAAAAGCGCCTCCAGACACTGTTCCAATGTCCATAGCGCTCCGGCAGACCGCGCCAGGTGATATTGTTGACGGAGAATTAGTGCAGGGCCTCCAAAAACAGCCGGTCATCTCAACCCTTGTCGCCCCGCCGTGGAAGCGAGACGCGGAAAACCTCAAGTGCGACCGCCCAGTCCGCTTCTGTCATCTTCGTCAGCATCGCCGATCTCCTCTGAAACCGGCAACCCATGAATCATTCAAATACTGATTTGGGAATCGCAGAAATTAAACATGCGGCAATCCGTCCACACCGCCTAGCCTTGGATTGATGCGGATGATCGAGGCGGTGCCCGATCACCTTGACGGCTCGCCGCGACAGTTGCGGCGGTTTTGGTCTGGCGAGCTCAAGGCCACAGCGGTCGAGCAGTCACCATCTGCGGCTCTATTCTAAGCGTCACGAGACCGGCGACCTGTGACGCCCACTACGATCAACTTGACAACCGCAACTAGAGAACCTCCCGGGGCATGATCGATATCCATATTCCGGGCCGCTTGTCCGAAATCCGCAAGGCATTTGATCGCTTTCTAGCCACCCGATATTTGATTAACCACAAGTATACGATTGAGGCCAATTCTGGGTCTCATCGAAAAGGCGGATGAACGCCGAGGCTGGCAGGATGTCGGGTTTCGATACGCCTGAGGTGTCTGCCCAGTCGATATCTTCCGTCACCGTCTTCGAGTTCACTGTTCCAGCTCTTTCATCAGATCCGCCCAGTTCCTGACTTCCTGCCAGAATGCTGTACCGGTGCGCGACGGCTATTCGCGACTGAGATGGAGTGCCGATCTGAAAGTACGAAGTATCGCTGCTGGCGAGATAAAGAGAACGTCTACTTTGATAAATCTAGGGGAATATACGCAAAATGTCGAACATCATTTCCTTTCCCAGCGCCAGGCTTCAACAGCATTCATCGCCTGATCTCGGGACTGCACGCGACCTGATGATGGAGGTATTCACGACGCTCGAAGAGATCCGCATGGCCGTGGCATCACTATCGAAAAACGAAAACGCTCCTCGAATTGAGCTGACAAGCCATGTGGAACTAAGCCTCGGGGCTGCGGAAGAGCCTCCTGCGGAAGCGTCTACAAAACTTTCGAGCGAGGGAGCATGAGATGTCCGGTACGGGACAGCCCATAAGCGAGCACAACAAATCCATGGGACGGTACATTCGGTCGATCGGCCGGCAGTACTTCAACACGGTCGTCATCATGATGTTGCTTGTCGGGGCCACATGCGCGACGGTACTGGTGGCGCTTGATCGCCACTCATTGCAGCAGAACATCAGCTTTCTGACCAGCAATCAGTTCATACGGTTCCAACAACTCGCCAACCAGACCCGAGCCTTGATGCGCGCTTCCGTGGACGTCAAGTTGCCTGAATATATTGTCGACGCAATGCGTGATGACATTCACGAGGCGATCAAGGACCTGCGTACAGTCGGCAGTCAGCTGGAGATAATGCATGAACAAATCAACAGGAATTATCTTGAGCGCATCCTTCCGAAGGCTGAGCGGTTCGAGCGTGCGCGACATGATCTAGCTGCTTCGGTCGAGGGATTTCTTGAGCGAGCTGAGAAGATTGCAACTACGAATACACAAGAGCTTCGGGATCGCTATTCATTCTGGGGGGCGATAGATTTCGCGGCGGCATCTGACAGCATGCTGATGCGTGGATTTGCCGATCTCAGCCAGAGTGCTCACGATAGAAGCACAGTCAGCATCTACAATGCCAAGCTTGCAGGCATGAGCCTCCTTACGCTCATTGCAACCACAGTCCTTCTCACCGCCAGTTTAGTATTCCGTCCCCTCCTGCAAAAGCTGCGCAATGAGCATTTTCGAACCGTGGATTACGAGTGCAAACTGTCGCTCCTTGCGGGCACTGACGATCTAACTGGTCTCGCAAATCGTTCTCACTTTAATTCCGCCATGACGCGCCTCTTTTCTGAAACAGGAAGTAAAGAGTTAGGCTTCTCACTCCTCTTGGTGGATCTCGATCATTTCAAGAGTGTCAACGACAGCTTCGGTCATCCCGCCGGAGACGCGATTCTACGCCATGTTGCCGAATCGCTTCGCAAAGTTATCCGCGCAGGTGACATAGCAGCGCGTCTTGGTGGGGACGAGTTCGCGGTGCTTCTTCCTGGGGTGAGAGACGCATCGCTGCTGGCCGCGCTCGCGGAGCGCATACGCCAGTTCATCGCAAGAGATATCCCTTTCGAGGGACGGGTTCTACGAACGTCGGCATCCGTTGGCGGCGCTATCGCGCCAAATCACGGGAACGATGGCACAAGCCTGCTTCAGGCGGCCGATGTGGCATTGTACTCCGCCAAAGGACTTCGTGGCACCTCCATCATCTTCGACGAAGCGGCGCTTGCCAAGCGCCTTGAGAACGCTCAACTCGTAATTGCGCTTGCTGCTGCTGCTGATCGAAGTGAGTTTGTTGTACATTATCAACCCAAGGTGAACCTTGTATCAGGGGTCCATATGGGATTTGAGGCTCTGGTGCGCTGGCAACACCCATGCCTCGGATTGCTGCCACCAAGCCGCTTCCTGCCTCTTATGGAGGGAACCCAGCTTATGAAGGGTATGACTCAAACAGTCATATCGACGGTTGGTCGTGACATCGGTCATTGGAAGAACGCCGGCTTGGCCCCCGGCGCCGTGGCCATCAACCTGCCAGAGATGCTTCTTCTTTCCGACGAAGGTTATGATATCTTTGCGGAAGTGATCCGAAAAAACCGTCTCCAATGGAGCGATTTTTCTGTCGAAATCACCGAAGATGTATTCCTTAATCGAAATTCTCAGCGAATTCTCAGCGCTGTGGAGACGTTTCGCCGAAACGGCGTCTCCGTCTCACTTGATGATTTTGGCACCGGGTTCGCATCGCTGGTGCATTTACGCGATTTCCCGTTTGATGAACTGAAGATTGATCGCAGTTTCGTTTCTGGAATCGAGACGGATCCGCGATCGGCACAGATCATCCGAGCGATAGTAGACCTGTCCAGGCATCTCGGAAAACGCTGCGTTGCTGAGGGTATCGAAACGGACGCACAGCACCGTTTCCTGCTCGAGATCGGCTGCGAACTTGGTCAGGGTTACCTGTTCGGTAAACCGGGATCGGCCGAGATCGCTATTTCTCACATCCCTACGGTCCAACTCGTACCGCTTGGGAAATCAATCCACCCGGATTCCAGAATAGCTGGAACTGCACATTGAGGCACACAAGGCGAGCGTGAGAGGAATTGACGTTGTCGAGGAAAGCAAATTACCTTGCCCAGGTACTTACATCACTGGCATTGAGCCTGCCATGCAGTCATGTTTCCGCCGCAGAAAGCGACGCAGTCGATGTTGTCCACTATTGGGTATCGAAGAGTGAAGCAAGGGCGCTTGATGTATTCCGAGACGCCTGGGGCCGCGCGGGGAACCGCTGGATCGATTTACCGATGGAGAACAAGGTCGCCGTTCAGCGCGCTGTGAGTGATCGTGTAGCCAATGGCTACGCACCCTCTGTAATGCAATGGAATGCCAATGAAGGATCGCGGGAATTGCCGGAAATGGGCATCGTCCTTGACTTGGAAGAGGTCGCCGCCGCCGACCACTGGCGTGATGTTCTGCCTGCGACCGTGCTTGATCGTATAAGTTATCAAGGAAAGATCTACTTCGCTCCGACGAGTATTCATGCAGAGAACTGGCTGTGGACCAGCAAGGCCCTGTTCGACCGGATTGGGTTGCCTGTCCCACGGACGTGGGAGGAAATATTCGTGGCCGCAGATAGGATTAAGCGTGATGGGCATGTGGCCCTAGCACTAGGCGGCGGTCGTTGGGAAATCTCGCTCATCTTTAACAACATCATGCACCACAAGTTGGGTTCGGAAGGGTATGCCCGGATTATCCGGGGCGATGCTTCGATGGTACGCGATCCCCGAATGGCTGATGCGCTCGCCATGCTGCGACGGCTATCGCAATATGTCGAGCCCGCGCAGGCGCGAATAGGAAAGTCCTGGGCGGACGCCACCGCAGCGGTAGGAAGTGGCCATGCTGGGATGCAGTTCATGGGCGACTGGGCCAAAGGCGAATTGATGACGCATGGCTACGCCGTAGACAAGGATTTTCAATGCAGCCTCGTCCCGGGCACCGAAATCGCCTACTTCATGGTCATCGATGCCTTCGCCTTCCCCACTACAAATCGCGAAGCGTCGATCGAAGTTCAACGCGATTTTGCCCGTATGGTCATGGACCGAGAGAACCAGGTTGCCTTCAGCAGTGTCAAAGGATCGCTTCCCGTACGGACGGACGTGGACCCGAATAGCCTCGATCGCTGTGGCCGTCTTGGTTTGGAGATGATCGCGGAGAAGAGCGGTGTTAGCGCCCAGTCCATGGCAATGTCGGCTCAGGTGTCCGAGGGATTTATCGCGATTCTTGCCAACTTCTTCGACGACGATCGCTTATCAGTCGAAGCGGTCCAGGAGCAATTATACGCTATCCTAAGCAAGGGATAGCGAGCCCCGAGTTGCACAGACAAACCGAACCGTATGCGCGGTCTATGCCCCATTGATTTTTCAGTTTGTTGATTTCCACTGAGAGCTGACCCGGCGTTTCCACCGAGAAGTGACCCGCCTTTAAGTATCGTTTGTGCTGGTCGTAGTGGTCAAGGCCCTGCGTTTCTCCTTCGTTGTTTTGGGCTCATGCGCCGAGCTGTTCTTGAAGCGGAAGCTGTCGTTTCCGGTTTCAAGGATGTGGCAATGATGGGTAAGCCGATCGAGCAATGCCGTGGTCATCTTGGCATCACCGAAGACGCTGGCCCATTCGCTGAAGCTGAGGTTCGTCGTGATGATGACGCTGGTTCGCTCGTAGAGCTTGCTCAGCAGATGGAACAGCATCGCACCGCCTGACGCGCTGAACGGCAAGTACCCAAGCTCATCAAGGATGACGAGATCGGAGTGGACGAGGCGGTTGGCGATCTGGCCGGAGCGTCCTTGCGCCTTTTCCTGTTCCAGCGCGTTGACCAGCTCGACCGTCGAGAAGAACCGGACCCGCTTATGGTGGTGCTCGATGGCTTGGACACCGATCGCCGTAGCAATGTGCGTCTTGCCCGTGCCGGGACCGCCGACCAGGACGATGTTGTTGGCGTCGTCGAGGAAGTCGCAGCCATGGAGTTGCTGCACGAGCGCCTCGTTGATCTCGCTGCTGGTGAAGTCGAAGCCGTTCAGATCACGATAGGCCGGGAAGCGTGCCGTCTTGAGTTGATATGCGGTCGATCGGACCTCTCGTTCGGCTGTTTCCGCCTTGAGAAGCTGGGACAAAATTGGAATGGCAGCCTCGAACGCCGGCGATCCCTGTTCGGTCAGATCACCGACGGCTTGGGCCATTCCGTGCATCTTCAGTTGCCGCAGCATGATGACAATCGCGCCGCTTGCCGGGTTATGACGCATGGCGAGCCTCCGTCTTTCTCAAGGTATCGTATCGTTCGACATTGGGTAAGCGGTGTTCCCTTGACACGCATTGTCACGCTCCCAAGCGCACGTAGCGCTACGCCGTCACCAGATCGGTTGTTTAGGTGAGTTGAATTTGTCTGGGTGCTTGGAATCGAGATAGAGCTGGGCGTACGCAATCACGAGGTTTCGGTATACTGCGAATGGGACTGCTCCTCATCTTGATCATCGGCCTGCTTGCCGGGACCATCAGTGGCATCATCGGTACTGGCTCCTCCATCATGCTCGTCCCGGTGTTGGCCTATGTCTATGGGCCAAAGGAAGCTGTACCAATAATGGCGGTGGCTGCCGTTATGGCGAATATCTCCAGAATTCTTGTGTGGTGGCGGGAAGTTGATTGGCGGGCTGTGGCAGCCTATGCGGTTACCGGCGTTCCTGCGGCGGTTCTTGGTGCACGAACAATGCTTGTTCTGCCGCCTCGCGCAGTAGATGCGGCGATTGGAGCATTCTTGCTCTTGATGATCCCCGGACGTCGCTGGTTGGCAACAAGCCTTATCCACTTACGCTTACCTCATCTGGCCGCAGCCGGAACATGCCTCGGCTTCTTGACCGGGATCGTGGCCTCTTCTGGACCTGCCTCCGTACCAGTGTTCATCGGTTATGGCCTGACCAAGGGAGCCTTTATCGGTACCGAAGCAGCAGCTTCGCTAGCGATCTACACCGCCAAAACGCTCACCTTTCAGGGCTCGGGAGCGCTTCCTTTTGCTATTGTCGTCAAGGGTCTGACTGTGGGGGCATCTCTGATGATCGGTTCCTTCATAGCGAAACCTTTCCTCCTCCGGCTCACGCCGGAGGCTTTTCGCCATATTATGGATGCGCTGCTGGTTACCTCAGGACTCAGTCTGCTTTGGGGAGCGACAGTTTGAGCAAGCCGACGGGGCCATCCGCGCGAGACCGCAACCAATTAGTCACCGGTCTTTGTTGGCATTTCCACAAATGGGATGGTTCCACGGCAGCAGCTCCTTCACCCGGCTCTGCTTGTGGCCGTTGACGATGGCGGTGAGCGTGGCAGTCAGATAGGCCAGAGGATCGACAGCATTGAGCTTGCAGGTCTCAATCAGCGAGGCGATTATCGCCCAGTTCTCGGCTCCGGCGTCGTGCCCCGCGAAGAGCGCGTTTTTGCGATTGAGGGCAATCGGCCGGATGGTCCGCTCGACGCTGTTGTTGTCGATCTCAATGCGGCCGTCGGTCAAGAAGAGCTTCAGACCATCCCAGTATTTGGCAATGTAGGCCAACGCCTCGCCAAGTGGCGACTTCGTCGCGACACGGGCGCGGTGATGGACAAGCCAAGCCTGCATGTCGGCGACCAGCGGCGCTGATCGTTCCTGCCGACCTGCAAGGCGAGCGTCCGGATCAAGACCGCGCAGTTCGGCTTCTATACGATACAGCTCACCGATCCGCTTGACGCCATCCTCGGCAATCGGCGCTGAGCCGTTACGGGTGATCTCCACCAGCTTACGACGAGCGTGTGCCCAGCAATAGGCAAGCCGAATGTCCGCGCCGACCCTGTCGGGTGCGATCAGCCTGTTGTATCCGGCATAGCCATCGACCTGCAGGATGCCGGAGAAGCCCTGCAATATCCGTTCCGCATGAATGCCCCCGCGACCGGGAGCATAGGTGAAGGCGACGCCTGGCGGCGCACCGCCGCCCCATGGGCGATCATCACGCGCCAGCGCCCAGAAGTATCCGGTCTTCGTCTTGCGGGAGCCCGGATCGAGAACCGGAGCACGGGTCTCGTCCATGAACAGCTTGGTCGAGCGCTTCAGGTCGGCAATCAGTGCATCAAAGACGGGACGCAGTTCATAGGCTGCCCGACCGACCCAGTCGGCCAGCGTTGATCGGTCGAGATCGATGCTCTGGCGGCTCATGATCTGCGCCTGCCGATAGAGCGGAAGGTGATCGGCATATTTGGAGACCAGAACATGTGCGACGGTCGCTTCCGTCGGCAGCCCAGCCTGGATCAGCCGGGCCGGAGCTGGGGCTTGGACGACCCCGTCGGTGCAGGCACGGCAGGCATACTTAGGGCGGCGAGTGACGATCACGCGGAACTGTGCCGGGATCACGTCCAGCCGCTCGGAGACATCCTCGCCAATGCAGTGCAGGCAACCACCGCAGGCGCAGATCAGGCTTTCTGGCTCGATCACCTCCTCGATACGCGGAAGATGCTTTGGAAGGGAGCCGCGATTGGTCGCACGTGGCTTGCTAATCCTGTTTCCTGCAGGAGCGTCCGCCTCATCCTCAGCATGGGTTACGGCGATAGCCGTCTCCAGGTCTTCCAGCGCCAGGTCGAATTGGTCAGGATCGGCCTTCTCGGATTTGCGTCCGAAGGCTGCCTGCTTGAACGCTGCGACGAGCTTCTCAAGCCGTTCGATCCGCTCATCCTTGCGGGCGATATGCTCGTCTTTTCTGGCTATCGCGACGTCCTTGGCCGCCTCGCGTGCCTGTGCCGCAATCAGCATCACCTTCAGGGCGGCAACATCATCGGGAAGGTCGGCGGCATCAAGCATGGCCGGAAACTACCAAATCCTGAGCTGATTTGCCTTCGGGATTTGCCGTGCTGAGTCATCGTGCCGCAGCTATTCGATAGCCTCTGGGGTTCTCGTCTGGACGGCATGAACACGCCGCCAATCAAGGCCCGCGAACAGCGCTTCAAACTGAGCGTGGGTCAGCGTCATCAGGCCATCTCTGATGCCAGGCCAGGTGAAGCTTTGCTCTTCCAGCCTTTTGTAGGCCAGGACTATCCCGGAGCCATCCCAGTAGATCAGCTTCAACCGGTCCGCCTTTCGTGACCGAAACACGAAGACGGTTCCGGTGAACGGGTCCTTGTGCAGTTCGTTCTTCACCAGCGCCGCCAATCCATCATGACCCTTGCGGAAATCCACGGGTTTGGTTGCCACCATGATCCTGACGCGGTTCGACGGAAAGATCATGTCGTCGCCGCCAGGGCGCGGGCGATGGCGGCGATCCGGGACGCTGACGCGCCTTCCTCAAGACGGATTGTAACTGGACCCACGACGATCTCGGCGCGGGAAGCGACGTTGACGGTCTGCGGCTCCGGCGCTGGAGCATCAACAACGATGGACGCGAACTCCACCGGGTCCTCAGGCTCTGGCAACACCAACTTGCCTTGCCGTGCCAGCGTGCGCCAGGAAGACAAGTGATTGGCCTTCAGCCCGTAGCGTCCCGCTACTTCATTCACCGTTACGCCCGGACGCAAGCTCTCCGAAACGATCCGCGCCTTGACCTTGTCAGGCCATTGGCGATGCGCCTCGCGTCGGCTCCGCCGCGTTGTGAGAACCTCCAACGTAGACTCCATGGAGAAACTCCTTGTCGCTCATCCATGGAATGTCGATCACAGATCAGGCGACGGCGGACAATGTGGGGCGAAAACACCGGTTACGACATTGGCCTTGGGCTCGTTGGTGAGCGTCAGGGCCTGAGGTGCGTCGAGGGTCGGCGGCGTGAAGGTTTTGCCGTCGACGAGGCGATGCAGCAGGTTCAGGACATGCGTCTTCGTCGGAACACCGGACTTTAGCGCCATGTCGACGGCCGAGAGCACTGCCTGTTCGTCGTGCTGGAGAACAAGCGCCAGAATATCGACCATCTCGCGGTCGCCACCTGGCTTCTTGAGCAGATATTGTTGCAAGGTCCGGAATGCTTCGGGAAGCTCGACGAATGGAGCACCGTTGCGAAGAGCACCTGGCTTTCGCTGCACCACCGCCAGATAATGCCGCCAGTCGTATATGGTCTGTCCCGGCCGGTCATGGGAACGATCGATGACGCGACGGTGCTCGCAAACGATCTGACCTTCCGCCGCGACGACAACACGATCCGGGTAGACGCGAAGGCTTACCGGTCGATTGGCAAAGGATGCCGGAACGCTGTAGCGGTTGCGCTCCAGATGCACGAGGCAGGTTGGTGTGACCCGCTTCGTGTATTCAACAAACCCGTCGAACGGCCTGGAAACGGGCATGAGAGCTGGAGCCTCCTCGGCCCAGATGTCGGCGATGGTGCCACGCATCTGACCATGTGGTGTCTTGGCCCAGAACTCCTTGCAACGCTGCTCGAGCCAGTCGTTCAGAGCGTCCAGCGATGGAAAGCGCGGGATCGGTTGGAAGAAGCGATGACGCGCATCCTGAACATTCTTCTCGACCTGCCCCTTCTCCCAGCCGGACGCCGGATTGCAGAACTCGGGTTCGAACAGGTAATGACTGGCCATCGCCTGGAAGCGGACGTTGACGTCACGCTCTTTGCCACGGCCGACCTTGTCGATCGCGGTGCGCATGTTGTCGTAGATGCCACGGCCGGGGATGCCTCCGAACACGCGGAATGCATGATTGTGGGCATCAAACAGCATCTCGTGCGTCTGCAGGAGATAGGCCCGGACGATGAAGGCGCGGCTGTAGCTCAGCTTCGTATGCGCCACCTGCAGTTTTGTGCGCTCATTGCCGATGATCGCCCAATCTTCCGACCAATCGAACTGGAAGGCTTCGCCGGGGTCGAACGCTAGGGGCACATATGTCCCGCGGCCCGTCGTCTGCAGTTCTCTCTGCCGGTCATCACGCCATTCTCGAGCAAATGCTGCCACCCGGTTGTAGGAGCCCTCGTAGCCGAGGCTCATCAAGTCAGCATGTAGCTGCTTTATCGTCCGCTTCTGCTTGCGGCCCTTCTTCGATTCCGTCTTCAGCCAGGCCGACAACCGATCCGCAAACGGATCAAGCTTGCTCGGTCTCTCCGGCACCTTGAACGTTGGCTCCACGCCGCCGGCACGCAGGTATTTGCGGATGGTATTCCGGGATAGGCCGGTCCTGCGGCAAATCTCCCGGATCGATAGATGCTCTCGAAAATGCCAGCGTCGGATCACGCTCAGAAACGCCATGTCGATCACTCCAGAGCCCCCGCTGAAAAAATGCGAGGGACGGTTGAAACATGGGTCAATTCTCAACGGAAATATGGGGCTGCGCCGGGTCAGCTCTCAGTGGAAATCAACAGAGTCGCGTTTGATGACTTCGGCTTCTTGCGCACTGAGTTTCGCCGCCTGTTCAGCGACGAGCGCGCGCAATGCCAATAGCTCGTCCTGACTGTCCAGCGGCGGTGCTTTCATGCCCAAAAACATAGCCGATTTGCAGGGAAAGTACTAGCGTTTTGCCCCGGATGTCCCTGTAAAATATAGCTTTTAACCCGTGCGGCCAGGGGCGGAAGTCCACGCTGGTCGGCGCCAGCCAATCCCTTCAACAAGCATCGACAACTGAGCCTGCGTCAGATGCGCAACACCATCTTTCGCCGTCGGCCAAGGAAAGTATCCGCGCTCGAGAATCTTGTAGAATAGGCAGAACCCTTGATCACCGCCTCGACCATAGCAGACAGACCATCGATACCGCGCCGCATATCGGTCACCCCGCAAGCCACGTAGACCCGCACATTTCCTGTCGGCCCGATCATGCAGCCTCAACACACGCGGTCAACGATGACAGCGTCTTGCGTTCAATGTCCGCCGGAACTTTCAGGCTGCGACCATTTCGTAGCTGGATCTTGATAAGCGCGGGCGCCCCGCCGGCCGCCGGCATCTGCCCGAGGCTTACTTCGTTGACCAGGTGGACCGGAAGGAACGTTGCTGACACATCGAAGTGGCTAAGCGTTTCCGCCATAAACGGATCTGCGCAGGATAAATGTCATGGCGACGAGCGACATCACCAATGCGAACGCCCGGTTGATCGGCTTCAGCCAATATCGCCAGCTTCGCTTCCTTCGACCACCGCCGCCTACGCTCAACGCCGGAAATGATCTCCATGCGAGCCATGCCAACCTCTCAGATCTGATATTAGTGTCAGCACTAATGCTGGTTCTAATGCCAGAACATCGCCTAACTGGCTCGTTCAGCAAAATCCGCTCACCGGACGCTCACGAACGTCCAGGATGCCCGACCACGCTTGTGGCAACAGATGCCGGACTTTCCCGATTTGGCGGCGTTGAATGACTGGCTGGAACAGCATTGCCAGGACCTATGGCGGGAGACGGCGCATGGAACCTTGTCCGGCACGATCGCGGATGTCTGGGCTGATGAGCGGGCAGCATTGATGTCGCTCCCCGCCATGTTTGACGGCTTCGTCGAGCAGAGCAAGCGCGTCTCGCCGACATGCCTGATCACCTTTGAGCGTAATCGTTACAGCGTACCAGCATCGTTTGCGAACCGGCCCGTCAGCCTGCGGATATATCCCGAGAGACTGGTGGTTGCGGCCGAGGGCAATGTCCTCTGCGAACATCCGCGGGTCATTGAGCGCAGCCACGACAAGCCGCCGCGAACGATTTACGACTGGCGCCATTACCTTGCCGGCCTTTCCGCTCTGTGGCTGTAAACACCACAATCTTGGCACATCACGATGCCGTCGCGGGACGGCGGCAACGACCCCATCTTGCATACCGCATTGCGCGTCGGGCAAATCGCCGACGGGTGAAATCGGTCCAGCCCATTGTGGGCTCCGTTCGTCCTAAGCAAACAAACTGAATCACAACCTTCTGATTTCACTCAACTCTTTTTCGATCAGGCGCTAAACAAGAAATATCCGCCCCAAATCCTCCGAAGGCTTCACGCCGAACTTCTTTCGATATTCCCGTGCAAAGCGACCCATATGCGTAAAACCCCAACGTCGAGCAACATCAGCTATTGTGATCGACGCGGGGGAGGCGTGTTGCAAATCACGACGAACGCCGTCGAGGCGTAGCAGATGTAGATAGAGCCGAGGCGTCGTGTCGAGAAATGTGCGGAAGTTGACCTGCAAAGCTCGGACACTGACGCCCACTGCTTCCGCAACATCGGCGATAGCAATTGGCAGATGTGCGTTCGCATGAAGAATCTCGCGTGCCCTCTTGACCTGAATGGGAGCAATCCTTGAAGAAAGGGGCACGAAATTGGAACATGAATGCTCAAGATTTCCGACCATCAAGAAACTAAGCATTTCCTGAAAGCTAACCACGGCAAGCGGCGATACATTCAAATCAGGAGCCCCGAGTACGTTATCTCTAAAATATCGCATAAGGCCAACTATATGTTTAATATTCTGACTTCTAAGATCAAGCGTTGGTGAGAATTCGAAATCACCAACTATGGGTCTCTGGTATATATCAAAAAGCGCTTTCGTAATTGCTGTTCGTGAGACGACGAAGCCTTCACCAGCCGATAGCTCAGAAATATCTATACCTGAGTAGCGGTCTGCCGATGTGATTAGCCCGCTGTCACGACAAAGACCATGAGAGATGGCCCCTGACCTGATGGTGTAGGACGTATTTTTCTCTAAGAAAAACATAAAATTGTCACCATTGAGTCCCACGTCAAATTGGCGACTTGCTGCACTCGACGCATCCCAGGCAGCAAATCCGTCAACCGCCCGCATAGTGAACGAATAGGAGCCAACGCGATCACTACTGATGGGCCGATAGTGGTCAAGATCCTTGTTTTTCAAAAGCCAGTCGGAAATTTCACCCGCCGAGAGGGGACGTCTGTCCAAAGCTACATCGATTACTTGTGTCATCGTTCCCCTCAATTTGGAGCTAGATTTCCCAATAATAGAACGCTCGTGGCCGAAGATTCCAACGCCGGCCCGGCATTTCCCATTGGTGGCTCTCCGTAACAAAAGCCATTTCGGTTTCGCATTGGTGGATGAATTGCCAGGTAGATCGAAATGCGTGCAACGCGCTGTGCCATTCAATCGGCTTTCACCAAGGGTTTCTTCGAGACTTCCCTCAAGGTGCGGCGGACCGGAAAGAGTTCGATGCCGGTACGGTCGGTGATCAGGCCCCAGATCCCGCGCGGCGCAAACAGCATGGTGACGATGGCGAGCGCGCCGAGCAGCAGCAGGTACCAGGACCCGTAGTTCGAGAGGGCATTCTGCATCAGGAAAAAGAGAATGACCCCGAGGATCGGCCCCTCGATGGTGCCGATGCCGCCGATTACCACGATGAAGATGACATAGGCCGTCCAGTCGGTAAGCGAGAAGGCGGCATCCGGCGAGATTCGGGCCTTCTGCAGGTAGATGAGCGCGCCCACGACCCCGGTGATGAAGGCGGTCGAGAGATAGATCACGAGCTTCAGTCGGCGCGCGTCGACGCCCAGTGCCCGGGCCGCCGTCTCGTTGTCGCGCACGGCCGCGAGCCCCAAGCCCTGCTTGGAGCTCAGGAGGCGGTAGACGAACCAAATCGTCAGGACGAGTACAAGAAGTGCCAGCCAGTAGGCGACCGCATCGGCTGCGGCTGCGGCCCGCATGCCGAACCAGTCCTCGAGCAAGGAGACGCCGAACATCTCGCGCGTCGCTTCCCGGGGGAGCGACGTGCCCGTGCCGCCGCCGAGTGCCTTCCATTGGGCAAAGAGTAGGCGGCCGACCTCGGCGATGACCCATGTGCCGATGGCGAAATAGGGGCCATAGAGCCGGAAGGTGAAGAAGGCCGTCGGTACCGAAACCAGCACGGCAAAGAGGCCGGCGAGGGGGATAGCGAGGATGGGATCGATATCGACGAGTATGACGAAGCCGAAGAGCGCATAGGCGCCGCATCCGACGAAGAGTTGTTGGCCGACTGAGATCAGCCCGGCATAACCGGCCAGCAGGTTCCAGCTCTGGGCGAGCGTCAGCATGGTCAGGATGAAGAAAAGGTCCTGCACCACGCCGCGCGAGGCGACGAAGGGAGCCGCCGCCAAAAACAGCACGAACAGAATGGCTGCGTTCGAAAACAGCGCGGAGACTCGGGTGCGTGTCTCGACCCGCCAAGACGGTGTCGGCCGAATGACCTTCGACAGGGTTTCTCTTTGGACGTTCATCGTAACCTCAATCAACGGCGCGCGGGAAGAGCCCACGGGGGCGGAACAGCAGGACGAGCAGGAAGGCGATATGGCCGGACAGGATCTGCCATTCCGGGTTGATGGCAGCACCCAGCGTCTGCGCGACACCGAGGATGATGCCACCGGCAAGGGTTCCCCAGAGCGAACCGAGTCCGCCTATGATGACTGCCTCGAAGGCGTAGATCAGGCGAGCCGGACCCGCCGTCGGATCGAAATTGGCACGGCTACCGAGATAAAGTGCGGCAATGGTGACGATGACCATGGCGAGCCCCGTGGCAATCGCGAAGATCTGGTTCGGGCGGATGCCCATCAGCCCCGCCGTCACGAGGTCGTCCGACGTCGCGCGGAAGGCGCGGCCAAGGGCGGTTTTGTAGATGAGTTGGTTGAGACCGACGATCACCAGGATCGCCGAGGCGAAGGTGAGGAGGGGCATCACGCCTGCATTGATGCCGGCTAGCGAGATCGACGCTTGTTCCAGGGCGCCTGCGGGGATGCGTCGGCTGTCGGCGGTGAAGCCTTCGAGCAGCCCGTTCTGGATGACGATCGACAGGCCGAAGGTTACGAGCAGCGGCGGCAGGATGTCCTTGCCCAGCGTACGGTTGAGCAGATGGTGCTGCAGGAGATAGCCGATGGCGAACATCAGCGGCCCCGCGATGAGCGCAGCGATGAAGGGGTTGAGCCCCAGCGTCGAGACGAGGACCAGGATCAGGAAGGCGGCAAAGACGATGAGGTCGCCATGGGCAAGATTGACGAGACGCATGATGCCGAAAACGAGGGATAGCCCCGCGGCAAACAGCGCATAGAGCCCGCCGAGCAGGATACCCTGGAGGATGGTATCAAGCCAATTCATGGGTTTCCGCTCCGAAATAGGCTGCATGGATATCCGCGCGGTCGAGGTCTGCGGGGCGTCCTTCGAGGGTGATCCGGCCTTCCATCATGCAATAGACGCGGTCAGCGACCTTGAGCGCCTGGGCGATATCTTGCTCGACAATGACGATGGCGGCACCCGTTTCTCGGATGCGCGGGAAGGCGGCGTAGATGTCCTTTATGACAACGGGGGCAAGGCCGAGGCTGAGTTCGTCGCACAACAGCACTTCCGGATTTGACATCAGCGCGCGGCCGATTGCCACCATCTGCTGCTGTCCGCCGGAGAGGGCGGTGGATGGATTGCGGCGTCGCTCCTTGAGGACAGGGAACAGCGCGTAGACGGTCTCCAGGGACCAGGGACCATCCACCTTGCGGCCATGTCGCCCGACGAGCAGGTTTTCCTCGACGGTCAGCGACGGAAAGAGCTTGCGGCCCTCCGGCACCAACGCGATGCCGCGTGCCATGACGTCCGGTGCGGCGAGTGCCCCGATTGGTTCACCGCGATGCAGAATCGCTTCCGGTCGGTTGCGCAGCGCCCCAGCTATGGAGCGCATCAGCGTCGACTTGCCAGCCCCGTTGGCGCCGATCACCGCAACCGTCTCACGGGCATGCAACTCCAGGTCAACCCCGAACAGAGCCTGGAAGTCGCCATAGGCGGCCGTCAGGTTTTTCGTCTCTATCAGGCTCATCTTCAGACCTCCATTCCGAGATAGATCTCGCGGACTTCGCGCGAGGCCATGATTGTCTGGGGATCGCCGTGTCCAATGACGCGGCCAAAATTCAGGACCAAGATCTTCTCGGCCACCGCCGTCAGCGCATGAAGCACGTGCTCGATCCAGATCACCGCTATGCCGCGCTCGTGTACGCGCTTAATCGTAGCGACCAGTTCCTGGCACTCGCCCTCTGTCAGTCCGCCGGCGATCTCGTCAAGCAGCAAAAGCTTGGGCTGAGTGGCAAGCGCCCGCGCCAGTTCGAGACGCTTGCGCTCGAGCAGCGACAGACTGCCGGCCAGTTGATTCGCCTTGCCGATCAGTCCGGTATCGACGAGGATCTCGGCGCAAAGCTCCGATACCTCCGCCTCTCGCATCTGGTTGCCGAAGGCTCCCGCGACCGACAGGTTTTCATAGACGGTGAGACGTTCGAAAGGCTGCGGGATCTGGAAGGTTCGGCCCAAGCCAGCAAAGCAGCGCTGCATAGGCGGAAGCCTCGTCATGTCCCGACCATCGAAGCGGATAGTGCCCTTCGCTGTCGAAAGATTGCCGGTAATTAGGTTGAACAGCGTCGACTTGCCGGCCCCGTTTGGACCGATCACGCCAAGTACCTCGCCTGGCTCGACTGAAAAGGAAATATCCTCGGCTACCACGAGGGCACCGAAGGACTTCGAAACACCGTTAAGTTCGAGGATCGACATACAGCATCTTCCCGTTTAAGAGGCGGCGACCTGGACGACCGGGGCACCGCTAATCGGTTGTCACTGGTTCAGGCCAGCGCTTCGAGCTTGCTGCCGAGCGGGATGTTCGTGGCCTGCCCGTTCTCGACCACGATGAGGTCGTAGCCGCCACCCGGCTTCAGCCGCCACTGTCCGCCGACGAGCGGGGTCTTGGCCACGTTGTTCTTGGCGAAGGGCGGCAGGTTGGCGCTGTTCCAAGCGATGGGGCCAACCAGTGTATCGAGCTTGGTCTCGCCGATCGCTTTCGCCACGGCGTCGCTGTCCGTCACGTCCTCGGCCCGCTTCATCACATCCACAGCGAGTTCGAACAGCGCATGAGAAAAGCCGATCGGCTGCGTCCAGGGGCGGCCAGTCGCGGTCGAGAAGGCATCAGCGACCTGCTGGGCACTTTCGCCGGTCAGGGACGACTTGAAGGGATGGGTCGGCGTCCACCACACTTCGGTCGAGAGATTGTGGCCGGCGTCACCCAGCGACTCCACTGTCTGCGGGAAGAGCAGCGCCTTGCCAATGGAGGCGATCTTCGGTTTCAAGCCCTGCTGCTTGGCCTGGTTCCAGAAGGTCGTGAGATCCGGCGGGATCATCACCCCAGTCAGGATGTCGGTGCTGACCTGCTTGAAGGCGTTGATCTGGGCGGAGAAGTCATCCGTCAGGTTCTGGTAGCGCCCCGTATCCGTCAGGCCATAACCGAGCTTCTCTAGCACCGGCGGAAAGCCGACGACGGTGTCGCCCCAGGCATTGCCATCACCATCATTCGGGAAGAGTCCGCCCACTTTCTTGTTAGTCTCGATCTGCCCCCACATGCCGGTGAAGACGGCGATGATGTCCTCGAGACCCCAGAAGAAGTGGTAGGCATAGTTGAATGGCTTCCAACTCGCCGGATCGCTGGGATTACTCTGCTGACCGATGAACCAGGGCTGCCACGGTGCAACCGTCGAGAGGCACGGCACCTGCTCGGCCTCACAGGTCGTCGAGACCGGATTGGTCGTCTCAGGCGTCGAGGAGACGAGCATCAGGTTGATCTCGTCCTCGACAATCAGTTCCTTGGCGACTTCAGCGGCCCGGTTGGGGTTGGACTGGCTGTCCTTGACAATGACCTCATAGTTCAGCCCCATCATTTTGGCGGTCTTGAGAAAACTGCCGATGACGAAGGTATCAGCCTCGCCGAAGGCGGCGAGAGCCCCGGTCTGCGGGCTGACATAGCCGAGCTTCACCCCGGCTGCCTGCGCAATGGCCGGCGCGGCCAGGCCGGACGTGGCGATCAACGCTCCACCAGCCGCGGTGGTTTTCAAGAAATCGCGTCTCGTAAATATGCTGTTTCCCATGAACTTTTCCTCCCAAGTGCCCGTCGCTCCGGCGGGCGTTCATCCTAGTCTGGCCGACGGCCCTCCCAGGCCGCCTGCAACAGCGCCCGGATCGATGCACGGGATCGCACGCGGATTGTTGTAGAGGTTCTCCACCGCGGCCTCCGTGGCGCGATCAAGGTCCGCGCCGACCACCTTCGACATGCGTCTCTTCCCAAATCCAGTGTCTTCGAAGGTAAAGGGTAACAGGCGGCAATCACATAATTGATCTGTTTTCTCATGGAAAACATGTCATCAGGTTATGAACTGCCGCCGTTGCGTCAAAGTGCAAGAACCTGACGCAACACACGACGCAGGTCATCGGCCGGGGTGGCGCTCACTCCCGTACTACGCCAGCAGACATGATGGTCGGGCCGCACCAGAAGGCAGCCGGTGTCGCGGATCTCGCTCAGTCGCGCCCAGTCGCCACTATGGTCGACATAGTTCTGGCGCGGCCCGATCACATGGGTGACAATTTCAATACCGAGTTCGGCGCCAACCACCTTGGCTGCCTCGGCCCAGGCTTTTCCCCCGAGCCCGGTCAACAGCGTGAACTTGCCGTGACCGCACAGATCAAAGGTGGATACCTCAGTGCCGCAAACATGTTTGTAGAGCCAGGCATGCGGCACGCGGGCACCCGGCCACGTGGTCGGCTGATGGTGAAGATCCGCATCAAGCAGGAAGTCGGGCTCGATCTGCCCATCGGTCACGATAGCATCGGAGCGGTATCGCTGGTTCATCTCCACGCCATGGGCATCGAACTCGTATTTCTTGAAAGCAATCGCCTTGCGGATAGCATCACGCTGTTGCTCGGCGGCCTCAGTTCCATCGGTGCGCGCCTCAAGATTCTTCTGCATCTGCAGGGGATCTACACCCTCGCTCATGCCCAGCGCTGCGAAGATCGGTCCTGTTTCGCCAATCGACTGGTTGGCGCGGGTCACGATCTGCTTGGCGATGGGCGCACGTTCCGTATTATAGGTTTCCAGCAGGCGTTCGCCGGCTTGCCCCTTCAGCACCATCGCCAGTTTCCATGCGAGGTTATAGGAATCCTGTATCGAGGTATTCGAACCAAGGCCATTCGATGGCGGATGGCGGTGAATAGCGTCGCCGACGCAGAATACACGGCCGTTCGACGTGCGCGTCGCATAATAGTTGTTCACGGTCCAGGTGTTGGCGGACAGCAGCTCGATTTCCAGATCGGGATCACCGATCAGTTGCCGCGCTACGCCCGTGGCGAATTCAGCGGTGACATCCGGTTCAGGTTCGTTAATGTCATACCCCCAGACGATCAGCCACTCATTCCACGGGCGCACCATACGTACCAGACCCATGCCGATGCCGCCGACATCGGCTCCGGGCTGCATGACCCAGTAAAGAACAGAGGGACGGTGAGCGGCATATTTGCTGAGATCGGCGCGAAATAGGATGTTCATCGAACCGCCGACACCCATCTTCCCCTCGAACGGCAGCCCGGCATGCTCGGCAACTAGCGATTTGCCGCCATCGGCACCGATCAGGTATTTCGACTGGATGGTGAATTCGCGCCCCGAAAGCCGGTCACGGCAAGTGGTGATCACGCCATCGGTATTTTGCTCGTGGCGGAGATACTCGGTGGACATGCGGGCCTGCGTGCCACGCGAACACGCTGTCTTGAACAACAGCGGTTCCATAAACGTCTGCGGCAAGTCGTTCATCTTCGTCGGCGACGACATCAGATGCTCTGCTTTGCTGAGCGGGTGATTGCCCCATGCTTTCAGGCGGCCAATCTCCTCGCCGGCCAGACTTTCACAAAAGATGTTCTCGCCCATCAACTCCTGATGTGTCGCGAACAGATAAGCCTCGTCCTCCACATCGCGACCCAGATCCCGTAACACCTCCATCGCGCGCTGATTGGTGACGTGGGCGCGGGGCGTGTTGGCCAGCCAGCGATAGCGATTGATTGCAATATTGCCGATACCATATGTCGACAACAGGGCCGCTGCTGCCGAACCCGCCGGTCCCGTGCCGATGATCAACACATCCGTTGCAATTTCAACCATTTCAATTCTCCTCCCAATTCCAAACCAATTCCAAACCAATTCCAAAAATGTCAGGCGACCGGTGGACCACCGGCCCAGGCAACCTGAAGCAGCCGTCGGATCGCACCGCGTTCCACCGGGCGCGGATTCCAGTAGGGGTTTTTCGCCGCCAGATCGGCTGCACGATCGAGATCGCTCTCCTTCAACCCCAAATCTTGAAGCGCGGTCGGCGCAGTGACCGAGCGCGCGAACCGATGCAGTCCCATGCCGGGCTCATCGTCGCCGAACAGTTCGGCCACTGGTCGCAGCTCATCACGCGCTCCCGCCGCGTTGTAGGCGATGGCATGCGGCAGAATCACTGCATGAGTCTCGGCATGCGGCAGGTCGAAGCTGCCGCCCAGCGTGTGACACAGCTTGTGATGCAGGGCCATTCCCACCTGCCCCAGTACCGTGCCGCACAGCCAGGCGCCGTAGAGCGTTTCGGCCCGAGCCCTAAGGTCGTCAGGATCGGCGATCACCTGCGGCAAGGCATCCCGGAACGCGCGCAGGCCTTCGACTGACATCAGCGAGGTAAGCGGCGTGCGGTTGCGGGCATATAGCCCTTCTGCGGCATGCGCCATCGCATTGAGCGCACTCGTCACCGTCATGGAGACCGGCAGGCTGCGCACCAACTCGGCATCATAGAGAATGACCTCCGGCTGCACCTTCGCGTCTGTCAGCGTGGTTTTCACGCCGTCGTTAGTTTGGCCGAGAATGGGGGTCGCCTCACTGCCGGCATAGGTCGTTGGTACGACAATCTGCGGGAGGTCGGTGCGCAACGCAATCGCCTTGCCAAGCCCTGTGGTCGAACCACCACCGATGGCGACGAGGCAGTCCGCCCCGACCTCCCGGGCATAAGCTGAGGCCTCCTCGGAAATTGCCACCGGCGTATGCATCCGGGCACGAGTGAAGGTTCCGGCAGCATGATCGCCGCACAACGCCGCAAAGTCATCCGCCAAATGAGCCTGCTCCGGCGTCGTCAGGATTAAAGCGTGACGACAGCCGAGCCGCTTGATCTCCTCAACAAGATCATAACGCACACCGAGCCCGAAACGCACGCGAACCGCCGGCCATTGCGCGGCAAACTCTTCGCGGAAAAATGACATAAGGCTCCTCCCAACGGTCGTCCATGTTCATTGAGATACATCATATGCCAGCACGAGATGGATATTGATCGTAAGATTGATATATAATATGATGTTTCGTTATGAAGATTGACAGTGAACACCTCGAAATCCTGGCTGTTATTGTCGAGCATGGCGGCTTGACCGAAGGCGCGGATGCGCTGGGCAAGTCGCAACCGGCCGTGTCGCGCACCATGGCATTGCTCGAAGAGCGGATTGGTACGCCTCTTTTCGAGCCAGGACGCCGTCCCTTACGCCCCACTGAGCTTGGCAGCCATCTTGCGCGCCTCGGCGCACGGATACGTGCGCAAAATCAGGAGGCCAGCCGGCTGGTGCAGCGCTATCGACAGGGACAGGCGGGGGCTCTGCGGCTGGGTGGCACGCCGATCTTCTTCGATGGCGTAGTTGCCAATATCATGGCGGAGTTTCAGAGCCGTCATCCGGATGTCCAGATCGCCCACACCTACGGATATTTCGATGAATTGTCCGCCAGCGTGCGCAGCGGTGCGCTAGACCTCGCTTTCGTGCCGCTGCATGCCCGGATGATTTCGTCGGACATGCACTTTACGCCGCTGCTTACCGGTCGCAACGTCATCGCCTGCGGCGCAACGCACCCTTTGGCGCGGCGAAGTGTTATCACGCTCGCCGATATCGAACCGTATTCGTGGATTTCCCCACCGACCGACAGTCCGCTTTTTCGCGATCTTCAGCGGGCGGTGAAATCAATAGGGCTCGACGATTTTAAGGTCAGTTTTTCCGGCGGCACGCTGGCTTCGATCTTCAGCGTCGTCGTGGGTTCGGATGCCCTAACCGTGCTGCCCTATTCAGTAGTATTCAGCCACCAGCGGACCATTCCGATCCAGGCTTTGCCGCTGCGCATCGAGCACCCAGAACGCCAGCTCGGGCTTTTGACCTCTGCAGACCGTACACCGCCACCGAGCCTTCCTCGCTTCGTGGCATTCGTCACAGAGAAGTTCAAACAGCTCAACGCGCGCATGGAGCACGAGCAACAGGTGACCCGCCGTCGCGGCTGAGCTGCCATTTCTATTTAAGCGCCACATAGGTCAAGGGGTCCAGTTGCGAGATGCGCACAGCAACACGCGCATCGGTAGCGGAAGCCAAAAGTGAACGCAGCCGCTCGCCCGCCACACGTATGGCCTCACCCGTCCGCTCGGCACGTGGGAAGATTAAGAGCTCTATATTAACCTGCGGCTGGTCCGGCAATCCTAGAACCGGGATCACCGCCAACTGGCAGGCCTGCGGTTCCACGCGAAAGGCATCACAGAGCAACGCACGGATCGGCTCAAGCGCATCGCTGAGACGGGGACGCGTCCAGTCGAAAATCGTCTCATCGACATAAATCTTCAGGTTTGGCACCGCCACCTCACTCCCATTCAGGCGTCATGATGAAGTCGAAGGCAGACCGCCAGAGCGTCGGTGCGCCTTCCAACCGCTCATAGGGCGCCACCAGCGTTTCCTTTACCCCGAACACCGCATCGGAAGACAGATATTCATCGCCTCCGACGAAGGTGTGAGTCACGAGTTTGCGGAATCCGTGGGCGCTGATCATGTAATGCATGTGGGCCGGTCGCCAGGGATGGCGCCCGAGATAGCCGAGAAGCTGCCCCACTGGCCCATCGTCAGGGATCGGATAGCTGACAGGGCGAATGCCGACGAAGCTGTAGCGGCCATCGGGCCCGGTGAAGAAACGGCCCCGATTGTTCCACTTCGGTTGGACGCCTGGCTGCTGCACATCATAGAATCCGTCGGCATTGTCCGACCAGACATCAACGCAGGCTCCTTCGACCGGTTGGCCTTCTAGGTCCAGCACGCGGCCTTCGAACAGGCAGCTTTCCCCCTTGCCATCCAGACTGATGACCGCACCATTCTCGCGGACCGGAGCATTCTCGACATGGAAGGGGCCGAGCACTGTACTTTCCGTTGCCCCCTTTGGCCGCCTATTGGTGATCGCGTCTACCAGCATGGAACATCCAAGAACATCCGAAAGCAAAATGAATTCCTGCCGCTCCTGCGTGCAGATCTGGCCCGTTTTGGTCAGGAAATCGATGGCCACCGTCCATTCGTCGGTCGTCAAATTCACCTCCTTGACGAAGGCGTGCATGTGTTTGACGACACCGGCCATGATTTCCAAGAGGCGCCGATCCGTATTCTTGTCCATCCGGGAATTCACGATCGCAACTGAATTTTCTTCCACGAAGTAGTTCACAATTACCTCCCAATGGCTCCTCACCCTGTCCCATGCAGCAAAACGTCGGCGTGCATACATACCGCTCCTCTGCGACACATCCTGAGCGATCCGCAAACGAACCCTAGAAGGTCTTCGCGAAGAGTTTGATCGTTTCACACACTCATAACATACCATTTTTGCATAACAGGTGTGCCCCGCCCCAAAAAATCGAACGGCTCATATTGGAGTTCTCCGTATGCGGCCTCTCGCTCGATCCGATCACCCAATGCCCCAGAGCGCCGCGGCTGATGGTGGACGCCGGCGGGCTCGAGTGCCTGGTTCAAGCGGTAGAGCGGCGTGCCGTCGATGTATTTGTGGACGAGCGCGAAGGCCAGCGTCGAGGCCGTGGCGATGCTGCCCGGCAAGGACTTTGCAGGGCTGCGGCGCAAGGACAGCAGGTGTGTTGATGCCGGTCCGGTCGCAATGACGGCATGGATATTTGAGCCGTAAGAATTCTCCGAGAACCGCAGGTTCAATGTTTCATGCGCGGTCAGCGCTTTCACTTTCCAGCATGATCAAGGAGATTTTCCGAGCCGGTTCCCATACTCGAAGTGAATCGAAAACCACCGATTTGCATAGCTTTTCCTGGGCCGTCGCCCGCAAAACCCGCCCAAAAAGACGCTATCCCGCGCCCGTCGGGCGCCGTGTCTGGTGCGGGTTTCGTCAGTCAATTCCCTCAAGCAAAGAGGACATCTGGCCAGCCGTCAGCGCAATCGCCCCACCTTCCTTTGCCGGTCAAATAAAACGGTCGCGCTCGAGCCGCTTTGCATATAGCGAAAGCCCAATTCCGTCATGCCAAAGAGCCTTGATCAGCCGGCCACTTTTCCCTCGGAAGACAAAAACGTCACCCTTGAAAGGATCACGATCCAGACCTTCCTGCACAATCAGAGCAAGACCCTGTATCCCCTTGCGCAATGGCCGCTTGCAATCCAAACGCGCACGCTCGAACTGATCGGGATCATTTGAGCGCTCGCATCACTGCTGCGGCAAGATTACAACATGCCCCGGACGCAATCCCCACCTTGATACCGTTCGCAAAGTCCACAACGATGGTCGCCGCACCACCATCGCCGCCGGCACGAACGCAGGGGGGCATCCGTCACCGCAACCGCCATCGCTTGGTGGCGCTGCATGTAGATAAGCCCAATAGATACATCAAAGCGACGCGCTACCTCAGAGACATTTGCCCCCGGCGCAAATGCTGCCCCCAGAATTTCCAGCCTATCATCCGCTGACCAACGACGGCGCCGATCCCGACCCGTCAGCAAAATTGCCTGTGCCATCGTTCCTCATTGCGCTCTTAATTCCACTCTCAAGAGCGCAAAATCTCGATATCGCCAAAACGCGCACGCGGCCAACGCCGGAGGGGTATGAACCGCACATTCTGCAGGATTTTGGTAAGACCGTCGTCCAATAGCGAGATTTGCAAGCGCCTTTTTAGGTGTGAGAGGCTGTTTGCCGAGAGCATGGTCGTCTACGCGGTCGACATGGGTTGCCGCATTATGGTGCTTCGCGGGACGGTCCTTCCAATGTATGTCTCGCACGCTCCGAGCAAACTCGTGGTGCAACGGCCTCAACGGAATGGACCAGCCTCGGTCCCGGCAGGGACGCCTCTTCACGCCATAGGCGTTACAGAGCTTGAAATTTAGATGATGGCTGTCGCCCTGTTAAAGAGCTCGCCGGAGCACAGCATTGCCTGCATGGTGACGGCGAGCTTGAAGGCGACAGCGACAGCGGAGCGTTTGAAGCCAATCCTCTCGCGTAGTTTTATACCCCATCTACGCAGATCGCTGTCGGTCCGGCTGCGGGTCAGGATCACCACCGCCGCTTCATAAAGAAGCGAACGCACATGGGTGTCACCCCGTCGGGAGATATGGCCGTCACAATCTACTTCGCCTGACTGATAGCACCGCGTCGTCAACCCCAGCCAGACGCCCAGTGAGCGGGATCGCTTGAAGTTCGCTGGATCCTCGACGGCGGTTAGGTAGGCAGTAGCTGTGATCGCACCAATGCCGGGGATCGACATCAGCAATCGACATCGCTGGTTTCTACGTGCTTCGGCGAGGAGCTGCTTCCCCGACTTAGCCGCCTGGAGACGCAGACTATGCCACGCTTCGAGCAAGGGCAGGATTATCCTTGAAAGGCCCGCGTTGGTGGCCAGGAGGGAGCCAACATGCACCTCAACCTTGCCACCCATACTGCATGGAACGATAAGGCCGAACGTTTTCATCAATCCTCATCTGGTTCGCCACGTCCAGTGTCGTTCGCATGAGTTTCGTACGAGCCGCGACCAATGTCCGAGAAAGCATGCTGTCGAAGGCTTTTACTCGGACTTCGCGGAAGACCTCCGCCAGATGCGCGAGCCCGTCGGCGTCATTGGCATCGGTTTTGTTGGCGGCCATGTCGAGCGCCGCCTTAGCGTGACGAGCGTCGACGCAAATGGCCGGCAATCCTTGGGCGCGCAGCGTATGATAGAACCATACCGAGAGAGGGCCCGTTTCGAACACCAGGCGCTCCGCATATGGCGCTCACATGCGGACAAGTTCGGCTATGGCGGCGGGATCAGAGGCGCATTTTCCGCACCAGATCGGCTAGCCCGCGCGACGGATCGAAATTGCTGTCTCTTTCATTGATACGTCGAGACCGATTTACTCTTTCATGTCACCTCCATCGATGCTGGGGCTCGGCGTCCAGTCGAGAGCCCGTATCTCATCATATCGGGGGCAGCCGCCTTCCAAGATCATGATCGGATCTGGAGCGGCCTCGTGCCCGCGAATACACCATGTATGTCCTTCTTCTTAGCTGAGGTGGCTCGCCCTATACCGGTCTTCTGAGGGTTGCTCGGATGGCCCGAGCCGATTCTCACCACAGGAGGATGAGCCGCGTCACATTATAGAGAGGCTTTCGTTGGAATCGACGTTGCGAGGCTAAAGAATGCGATTGCGATTGCCGAGTTCGGGAGAGACGGAGAGATCTGGTATATCGGTGAGGTTGAGGCATCAGATATCAGCATGCGTCGTGTTTGCGCCTGCGGTTTTTGCCTTTTGCAATCGCCGCCGCGACCGGATGAAGCTCCTGTTCTTCGATCGGTCCGGTTTTGTGATGGTGCTGAAGCGATTGCCGGAAGACAGGTTCAACTGGCCCTGCCGGTAGACGATGGTGGTGACACTGACGACCGAGCAGCTCCACTGGATCTCCGACTGCATTGATATCGATGCGATGGTCCGTCATCCGGTGTGGTAATACCAGATCGCGGGCTGACAGGTCTCGACGTCTGCGGTTGAAGGGGCAAAACGGTTCAAGGATCTGATGATCCGACCCGACGAACCCACTGTTGATGAGTTGATGGCGCGCATTGCGGCCCTGCAGGCGGAGAACCGTCAATTCACGGAACGCGTGGTCAAGCTCGAGGAAGAGTTGGTGCTGGCCCGGCTGCATCGGATTGCGCCGAAGAGCGAAAATCACATCGATCGCCTCTTCAATGAAGCCGAGCAGGTTGCCGATGAAGACGACGACGGCGAAGTAGATTGCGATCTCGTCGACCTGTCGGAAACGGGATTTCCGTCGACCGAGAAGCAGGAGGGGAAGAAGCGTGGCCGAAAGCCCCTGCCGGAGATAGCAGGACCAGACGTTCCACCAATCAGACTACGTTTTCTCAACAAATTCGACGCCCAGCTCAGTAAGTTTCCGCCAACGGACCTCGCAGAAGCGCTCGGAGCCGTCTTCCAGAGACAGCGCAAAACTCCCGGGAAGCCCCATTGTCGTCTCCATCACCAACTTGGCGCCGCCAAAAGAAAAATTGCGGATCGTGCAATCTCGTGTGGTTGTGCCATTGTTGCAGATGATACGCGCGCCCTTCAGGGCGCGCACTCTGGGGAACTGCCGTTGTTCATCCTTCATCACAGCGCCCGGAAAGTTTGATGCCTTTGGAATGGCACCATTATCGGCGAAGGGCTCAATAGTTGGTGTAGCACGCTTCAGCTTTCAGCAGGGTCCCACCAACCAAGGATGCCAGCAAATCTGGCACCATTGTTGTGAACCTATGGTCGATCCTGGCCATTGAAAGGCCCTCCATCCCATTGCAGCTGGAATTCCGATCGAGAACGATCGCTGTCGGATCGATGTGGATAAGCCAACCTGCTGCTTTTGACCTTGCGAAATCGATAGCACTTTCGGAGCTGTAGGCTCCTCCGTTCTCGCATTCGAGCTGTGGTATCCCCATACACCGTGCTGTTGCGATCGCTGTTTCGTGAAGAGCATGGGTCGTCCAGAGCAGCCGTGCGAATTCGATCATGCCGAACAGCATCAACAGAAAGACCGGCGCAACCAGTGCGAACTCGACAGCACTTGCGCCGGAACGCTCGCGAAGAAGGTTTCCAATGAAGTGCTTCATTGTGTTTGCACAATCGCGCTAGCCGCTATGAATCCGTCGTTGACGACATCGAACATAGAGAAGAACGGCGTGTATGCCTGCTGTGCAGTGACCGAGACATATCGACCAGCACGCCCGCCATCAGGACATGACGTGCCGCAAGTACGGCCTGAACCCCAGTCGACAGTTGCTGCAGTGCCCGTCGGACAGTAGCACGCGTTGGCCCCACTTGGGGCTCCACCGATCTTTATCTTCGATCCGCTATAGTAGGCCTTCGAACCATTGTTGATATTGACAACAGCGGTCGCACCACCCTGGTAGTTGCTAGCGATCATCAGCGCCATGTTTTTGGCCAATTCATCGCCGTTGATGCTATCAACTTGGTCGGCATGCGCTATGGCATAGCTGGCGCTTGCTGAAACCGCCGCCTCCAGTTGAAACCGCGAGAAAATCACCATTCCAAGATCCACGCTTGCCACGAAGACGAGAGCGAAAATAGGGGTCACCAAGGCAAACTCGATGGCAGCGTTGCCCTTTGTGTCCCACAGCATACCGAACACACGTTCGAGACCGAACCGGTTCGGTTGTAGAAATGATCGTTGAAGATAAGTCATTGAATCAAGGCGACCTTTCCGACACCACTTAGTTTGGTACATTCAGACATCGCCTGGGAGCCGCCCGACAGGGAAATGCTGGTACCGATCAATTGCAGGCAGCCATTGCCCGCGTCACCAATCTGACCGCCGCCTCCGAAATCGATCATTCCGTGCGGAAAATAGAAGGCCCCGGAAATCTTGCCTCGGCCACCTGACGTGACCTCAGCGCCCGTCGTGTTCTTGGGTGAATTCGGGCCAATGACTGCCAGCTCGGCATAGGGACCGGATTTCGGAGCGTTCAGCGTGATGGCATTGCCACCCGTCAGACAAAACGACTTTCCACGGCATTCCCAGTCGGAGGGCGTTTCGGCACCGGACAGAACAATGGTGACATCTTTGCCGGAGACGGCGATATTGTCGCTGCAGGCGGATCCCCCGGTATTGACCGAGAAGAACCCGTCAACGGTGTAGGTGCCTGCACCGAGCCGGGCACCACCGGCCAGATTGACGTTTCCAGATATGTCGTGCTCGGTGCTTGCAGGAATGGAAATACAACTTCCGCCACCGCCGCCGTTCAAATCTCCGTTGAGGCGGAACTCGCCCTTGCCGCTACTGGCGTCCGCCATGACCGTGATCGAACCACCATCAAGCCCGATCGCGTTGTCGCCGCTGGACTTTCCAAGCGTGTAGCTATTGGCCGTACCGGCACCAAGTTTGAGTGTTGCACCGGCACCCGTATAGAACCCCGCGTCGAATTCGAAGGTGCTTGGCCCACCGATAGAAACTTTGCCCGAAGTACAGAGGCTATAGCGCGCATCACCACATTTCTCGTCTCCCATACCGAAGTGGAATGAGCCGGCGCCAAATATCAAGTCCGCACCGTAGACCCCCTTCTCGACGTTGAAGGTGCCATCGCCAAATTCCAGCTTTGTGCCGAAATCGTTCTGAATTCTCCCAGAGAAGTTATAGACTGTCGTCTTTTTTCCTGAGACGTTAAACTTCACCTGGACGTTTCCGTGGACAAGCAGGGAGCCGATGTTGATCTTGGAACCGCTGCAGGTGACATCCCATTTGTCGGTCCAGTACTGATTGTAGTTGATCGGGTCGTAACTGCAGCCAACCGACTTGATCGCATCCGCGGTATCCGGAGGCGAGGCACTCCCGCCAAATTCAATGTTCTTGCTTTTGTTGAGCGATATGTCGGTCGGCCAAGATGCTTTCCGAATTACGTCGAAACGGGCGCTAAGCTCCGCAACACCGGCGTGGTTCTCCAGCGGATCGCTCGTATACTGTTTTGTGATAGGCGCTTCGGCGCCATTGCCGGCGACGATGTTCTTTGTCCACGGACAGGGTTGCGCGGAACCCTCGAAATAGGTAGCGCTTTTGGCTGTGATCTTGGTTCCGCAAGGCGCAATCAAGTCGCTGTTGGAGGCCACATAACAGTTTGGAGCTCCGACCTGGACACCACCGGACAGCGCCACGCCTGAACCTGATTTATGGAGTGCGATTATACAAGCGCTTGCCGTAGCACCAAACGATGAATAGGCCTCCGCGGCTATGTCAAGCTGTGGTTTCACGCCAAGAACTGGTGCCAAAAACAGTGTGTTTGTCGTCTTGACTTCAACATGCACGGCTTGAAGCTGAGCATCCTTTGGCGACGGAGCGAGGGAAACTGCGACGCTCGTGGGGTCCACTCCGTTGAGCTTCGCGACATGAAGCACAGCCGATTTCATTCGGTCCTGCGAGTTTGTGTCGCTATATGCGAGTGCTCCTGCATAAGATGCCAAGTCAGCGGTACGCTGGTTTTCGTCGCGTACGAGCAATCCGTATCCATATTCAACAGATAGGGCAGCAAAACCAATGATGATAGGCAGCAGTATCGCCGCCAAGATGGCGATCCCGCCACTTTGGTCGGCGCTCAAGCGAAAAATAGAGGGGTGAAAAGCTCTCACAGTCTAAGTTCTCCAGGAGGCGATGCTCGGTACAAGACCGAGGGAGCAAACCTCGTGTTCGGATTGTTACTGGCGAATGGTGACCGTCTAGCCTTGGGGAGCAAAACAGCTTGCGGTGGTTACCATTCTGGCAGCGATCAAAGAGTAGGCATCCGTGCACTGGCTTTAGCCGAAGCGCTTTGCCATGGAAGTCGGATAGAGCACGGCCAAATCGGACACAACAGATCGGTGCGACACCGTTTCGCTTGCGTATTTCCTGTTTGCTGACGCTTTTCCAATATCGAACTCACTGAGCATCGCTGCGATGCGCGCGACCTCCTGCACCAGCGCATGGCTGGCCGCGGTGGACTGCTCGACCATCGCAGCATTCTGCTGCGTCCCCTGGTCCATCGTATTGATGGCTGTGTTGATTTCCTGAAGTGCGGTCGCCTGTTCGCTTGATGCCCTGACGATCGCACCGATGTGCCGGTCGATCTCGGTTACCTCGTCGACGATCTCCGTCAGAGCTACGCCGGTTTGTCCCACCAGTAACACACCCTCTTTCACCTGTTCTCCGGAGTTATTGATCAATTCCTTGATCTCCTTCGCGGCCTTGGCTGAGCGCTGGGCGAGTTCGCGCACTTCCTGCGCAACCACTGCAAATCCTTTGCCGGCATCGCCGGCTCTGGCGGCTTCTACGCCGGCGTTCAATGCCAGAAGGTTCGTCTGGAATGCGATCTCGTCGATGACGCCGATGATGTTCGAGATTTCGCGTGACGAACTGTCGATCGCACCCATCGCCGCAACTGCTTGCTGGACGATGTGGCCGGATTTCTCAGCACCGATGCGTGCCTTAGCGACCAGTATCCCGGCCTCTGCCGCACGCTGGCTGGAATCCTTCACTGTTGTGGTGATTTCCTCAAGTGCTGCTGCTGTCTCTTCGATTGATGCCGCCTGCTGTTCCGTGCGCTTTGCGAGATCGTCGGCTGACGAGCGAATTTCTCTTGATCCGGCGTTGATCCCCGCCGTGGCTCCATTGATCTGCTCGATCGTTGTCGCCAACTGCTCCAGTGCATTGTTGAAATTGTCACGAAGGGTGTGATAAGCTGCTGGCAGGTCTTCGTCGATGCGGTAGCCGACATCCTTGGCGGCAATCTCCGCCATGGCTTTGCCAAAAATGTTGCAGACCAACTTGCGCTCAGCATCGATAGCTTCTGCCTGCGCCTTCTGTTTGGCAACCTCGGCTTCGTCGATATAGACCGAGATCGCCAGATCCATGTCCAGCATCACCGCCTTGACCAGACTTGAGAGTGCCTTCCCGAATGCCGCAGGTGTCATCGTCCGTTTAGAGAAGATGCCGCCCTTTGGGAATATCTCTTCGACCGCGCTGTTGATCAGATGGTCGAGAATGATGGCATAACCACCGATATACCATTGCGGCTCCAGACCGATGTGGGCATGCACCGTTCCGATCGTGCGGACTTTGCCGACATAGTCCTCGTTGAAGTTGCCGTCGGCGATGTTGGTCCAATGACCCATCTGCGCGCCCTTGGCGCGAGCGATATTGTCATCGTTCGAAAAGAACCGGCTGACTTCCGGGCTTATGCGCAGTTGCGCGTAGAATTTGTCGAGGCCATGTGGCAGCTCGCGTTCCACCAGAGTCTTCAGGGATCGAATGGCACTGCGTCCGTGGTAGTCGAGCTGCATAAATTCGAGACGACGTTCCACACTTTGGCTCCTTGCCTTTGTATTGGCGGGCCCATAGTCGAGACAGTGGACGGAACTACTGGCTGTATGTGTGGAATCCTGACCGGACACTTGTCTACCTCGAATACGGAGCTTTGAAATCGCGATCGGGTGTGTACCGCAATCACATCGAAACCCGTCGTCATGCCGGAACTGGGCGTTCACCCGCCCTCTTAATGACCCCAAATTTGGGGGTGCTGGTTAAATTGAGATTAACCAGGCGGGCTCAGCAAGATAGATCTCGAGACTTGTGCGCTTATTGGATGCCGATCGCCATTTAAGGATATGGCGGACTCGAAAAGTACCTGGCTTGACGGCAACAGATGGCAAAGTTCGCGCCAGGATCCGGCAATTTTATCCCTAACACTACTTTGGCAGAATTGATTTTGAGGTCATTTGGAACCTGATACGGCAGTGTGGACATCGTTGTGGTGGATGGTGGTTTGAGAGCGCCGCTATGACGGCGCGTCGGATAGCTGGCAGTGTCGGTTTAGGCGGGCCGCGTCTGTTCCTTTTTTTCCCGCTTTGCCTTGTATAGGTGCTGATGTTGCAGGAAGGCATAAGCGATCATGGTCATCAGCGCGTGTCGATGAAGGCCTTGCCATGATCGGCCTTCGAAGTGATCGAGACCGAGTTCTTCCTTCATCTGCTGATGAGCCTGCTCGCAGACCCAACGAGCTTTAATGGCCGCCGCCAGTTGTTTCAATGTCGCCGCGGCCGGCAGATTGGACAGATAATATTTGCGTTCGTCGTTTGAGCGCCACTCGCCAACCAGCCAGGCTTCCTCGCCCGGCATATGCTGTTGCCCCTTGTCGAAGATGCGTTGTGGGCTGCCATCAGCGATCCGAATGCGCAGGGCAGCAAAGCGCGCGGTCAGTCGGCCTTTGGTGCCACGCCGCCAGCTGAGTTTCGTCCACGTCGAGGCCGCCAGCATCGTTTCGGCGGCTGTCGACAGCGTATCGGGGATGGAATGTTTGCGCGGCCGTCCATGACCAGCAACAGGAAAGATCAATCCGACATCATGGGGATAAACCTTCTGATGCTTGGGAATGCCGACGGCCCAGGTGAGACCCCGCGCACTCAAACCCTGCCGAAATGCGGCTGACAGACCATAGCCTGCGTCCGCAAGCACGGTGCCAAACCGGACACCTGCGGCAATCAGCCGATCGATCTCGTCGAGCGCAATCTCCGGCTTGGTGCGGGATACGCGCGACAGCTCGGGAACGCCGGCTTTTGCCATTCTGTCCTGATCGCTGGTCCAACTCTCGGGCAGGAACAGCCGCAAACCCACCGGGACAGGAACCTCGTTGCGTGCCAGCGTCAGTGACACCAGCGTCTGGCAATTGGCGCGCTTGCCCAGCATCGATGCATATTGCGGCGCGACCCCTACCGAGTGGTCGCCCTTCTTCGGAAGGCCCGTATCGTCGATCACCAGAAATGCATCTGGGCCTCCGACTATTCTGTCAGCCTGCACGGCCAATTCCGCCTCAAGCGGACCGGCGTCCCAAATGCCATCCGAGATGAAATGATGCAGGCGATCGTAGCGATCAGGCGCAAGCCGCTCCGCCATCGGCCCTATGCTTTTGCGATCACCAGGCCCAATCAGACCCGAAACATAGATCGGGCACATCTGCCGCCGCTTCTTGTGGCCAAGCTTCTCAACGAACGGCTTCAGCCATTCCGTCAGTGCAACATCTTGCTCCGCCATCCTTCGCACCCCTGTTGAAGTGCCAAAGATCGCCGATCATCGTTAACCAAGGATGAATCTGCCAAAGTAGTGCTAGCTCTGGCTCAGGATGTAATGCGACTGCACGGTTTCTATCTATTAAAATCGCCATTGAAGAATTCTGCGAGTGTGGCGATATAGCCTTTGAACCGTTGCATCGGCGTTGCCAGGGATTTTGTTCTAGCGTGGCCAGCTGCCGTTGCTAGATGCCGTGGTGGGCCGGCGTCTCATGAGTAGCCAGTTTGGTGGCTGTCCCTCAGAATGACGATTGTCTTGGAACGAGGTCCGCTGCGCATCAACCAGCACGGCGGTTGCCGTTGCATAGGTTTCGGACCGCAGATGCCGGTCCACCATCAGCATCATGTGGTGAATCGTGACGCCGCGTGAGCTTTTCGCCATCTGTTCGGCTCCGGCATTGGTGGCGTCGGCAAGGATTGCAGCCATGAGCGCCGCCTCATCGTTCGCCGTTTCGCCGGTACGATAATGCGTGAAGCTGTCGAGGAACCTCGTCCAGCTTTGCACTTCGGCAAGCAGGCTGGTGATCCTGATCCGTGGCACCAGAACATAAAGTCGGCGGCTGAGCGTGAGGATCCTGTCGCTTTCCTCCTCGCGGATCGGCGAGATAGGCAGCCCCTTGTCTGAAATCGTCGTATCCGGAATCACGTTGGTTGCCGCAGCCTTCGCCAGCTCTTTCAGTTTTGCATCGAGCGTGGCGGTGCGCTGGGCTCGCCATTCGGCAAAGCTGTCGGGGAGTGCAAGCCCGAGCCGGCCCTCGGCATGCATCAGGGCGAAGATCGGTCGAGGCAGAAGACAGTGCAGAAATGATCACGGCTCCTCGTGGAAGGCAGAAGACGATGATCTCCATCTGATCGTCGTCGAGACCGATCAAAGGCACCGCCCGCGACGTCAAAACTCCTCCCAAGTGTCGCCACCCTTGAGGGCCGCGTTGCCGTTGAAGGCCTTCGCTATCTTGGCTGCCATCTCGCGAGTCGGGGATGCGACCGGTCGTGATGCATGGTTGGCAACGGAGGGCGCAGCACGATATCCATTGCCCCCTGTTCCGATGTTGAACTGTCCCAGGAGCTCGAACAACTGCTCTGCTTCCTTGGCGAGGCTATGGGCGGCCGCGGTCGTTTCTTCAACCATGGCCGCGTTCTGCTGCGTTCCCTGGTCCATAGTGTTGACGGCTGCGTTTATTTCCTTGAGGCCGGTTGCCTGCTCCCTGGAGGCTTCGACGATCGCGCCGACATTGCCGTCCACCTGCACGACTTGGGTGACGATTTCCTGTAGTGCCTTGCCCGTGCTGCCGACCAGCGAGACCCCGTTCTTGACGTGCTCATTCGACGCGTTGATCAATTCCTTGATCTCTTTTGCAGCCTTGGCTGAACGCTGGGCCAACTCGCGGACCTCCTGAGCGACGACGGCAAATCCCTTGCCCGCGTCACCGGCGCGGGCGGCTTCGACACCGGCGTTGAGCGCCAGAAGATTCGTCTGGAAGGCAATCTCGTCGATAACGCCGATGATGTTGGCAATTTCACCTGCCGACTTCTCGATCTTGCCCATGGCATCGACCGCTTGACCAACCACGCTGCCGGAATGTTCGGCGTTTTCCTTCGTCTTGCGCACGAGCTGGCCGGCCTCCTGGGCACGGTGACTGGAATCGCTGACGGTCGTGGTGATTTCTTCAAGAGCGGCTGCCGTCTCCTCGATGGAGGCGGCCTGCTGCTCAGTCCGGCTCGAAAGGTCATTCGAGGCCGACTGGATTTCCTGGGAGGCCGCAGCGATGGTGCTGGCGTTTTGCGAGATCGTCTGCAGCGTGCTGCGAAGTCTCGAGGAAGTCTCGTTGAAGTCGCAACGGAGTTTTTCGAGCGTCGGCAGGAACGGCGTGGCAATCGTCTGTGTCAGGTCGCCTGCCGACAGTGCCTGAAGGGCATTGGCGAGCTGATCGACATTGTTCACGCGCTGCGTGACGTCGGTGGCAAACTTCACCACCTTGAACACTTTGCCGTTCACGTCGATTATCGGGTTGTAGGATGCCTGGATATAGACCTTCTCCCCACCTTTGCCGATCCGCATGAACTCATCCGAAACGAGTTCTCCGCCGGCCAGCTTGGTCCAGAACCGGCCATAGTCTTCGCTGTTGCTGAAGCTCGGCTCGCAGAACATAGAATGGTGCTTGCCCTGTATCTCGGACAGTTGGTAACCGAGTGTATTGAGAAAATTCTCGTTGGCGGTGAGAATGTCGCCCTTCAGGGTGAATTCGATAACCGCCTGGGCTCGGGAAATCGCCTCGAGTTTGCAGCCGTTCTCGACGGCTTGCTCCTCGAGCTCACGGCGCTTTCTAGCGTTGTCACGGAAGGTGACGACGGTCGAAGCCATGGCGCCAATTTCGTCGTGGCGGCCTTCGCCATAAATGGCAACGTCCAGATCGCCCGCGGCAAGTGAGCCCATGGCGCCAGTGATCGAGTTTAACGGCCGGATCACCCCAGCGATGACGGTCCAGATCGAGAATACGGCGGCGGCGGCTCCCGCGACGGAGAGTATCGTCATGACAATCGCCAGCTCGGTTTGCAGCGCCTTGCCTTTCTCAAGACTGTGCTGAGCAAGGTCTATATGCAGCTCGATGAGCTTGGAGATTTCTGTCCCAAGCGGGTCAATTGTCGGGTACAGTTTCGTGTCTATAAAGGTAGCGAGACCCTGCATATTGCTGCTTGCGAGCAGGTCGCGCATTTCGCTGATGCGCTCATTGGCGCTTTGCCGAATGCTCTGGAACTTGCTGGCAATCGCCCTTGCCTCCTCGGTGAGTGTTCCCGAGGTATAGTGCTTCCACTTGGTTTCAATTGTCGAAAGGGCCCGGTCGACGCTCTTTGCTCCGTCCGCGGCGAGCACCGCACCTGAACGCACTTTGTGCGTGGTGTCGACGATTTCGACGGCATAGCTGTCGGCAATGATCTTCAATTCCTCCATGGGAAGAACATCATTCGAGACTATGGACTCTGCGATTTCCTTTTCTTTTTCAGACACATAAACGGAAAATATCGAAATGGCAGCGATTGCAAGAATAAGGGCCGATATGGATATCAGTAGCTTTGCTTTTATCGTCATAGGAACCTCCAATTCGACGACAGGTATCGTCGCAGACAATGAGCTGAAACCGTGATTGGGCACGAACCTCAATCACATCGAAGCCCGTCGTCATGCCGGCTCTGGTGTTCATCCACTTTTTCGATGGACCCAGACGTGGAGGTGCTTGGTAGACTTTCGGTTAACAAATCAGGATCTTGAGACAGATTGCGCTAAAATTGCGCCAAGCGGATACGTTCTATCGTTTATGGATAGGAACAAGCTCGAGGGGTGGGGTTGTTTGTATATGCCTGAGCCGAATTGTGCTTCCTGTCCAACCGCCGCCTCCATTTTTCGCATGATCCGGTCCGGTTCAACCAGGCCATGCGCGAAATTGGCCGCCCCTCGAACGTTTCAGGCCGATCCGCGAGATCAACCGGTGCACCGAGCTGTCACACAACACGATCGCGAAGTATTTGAACGCTGGTATGATCGAGCCGACGTTCACGATACCGGATCTGCCGAGCAAGCTTGATCCTTTTGCCGACAAACTGGCGGCCTGGTTGAAGGCAGAGACTGGAAAGTCGCGCAAGCAGCGCAGAACGTTGAAGCAGCTCCACGCGGATCGGGTGTTTTTCGGCTTTACCCGCTCGTATGGTCGGGGTGCCGCCTTCGCCCGCGATTGGCGGGCTGAACGGCAACGTGAGCAGCAGACGACGGGCCGCGGGCATATTCGTTCCGCTGTCTTTTCGCCCAGGCGAAGCATTCCAGTTCGATTGGAGTGAGGACTATGCCGTGATCGGCGGCGAGAGTGTGAAGCTTCAGGTCGCGGACATCAAGTTATCGCACAGCCGGCCGTTTCTCTTGCGGGCGTATATGCTCCAGACACATGAGATGTTGTTCGATGCCCTTTGGCACGGCTTCCGGGTCTTCGGCGGCGTACCTGATCGTAGCGTACCAGATTACGTGCCCGGGCACGTAATCTGGTTTTTGTGATCCCGTACGGCTATGTGCCCCGCAGCCTGTTGATCTAGGCGTTCTCGACAACACAGGGCACATAACGCTCAGTCCGACTATGGTAATCTTCTCCATGGAACGGTTCCTTCTGCCTTGTGGCGATTGGCGTCACCACAGTAGGCATCCTCAATGCCGGTGCGAAGGGCCGTTTCACACCATCATTTTTCCATTTCGCGCCTGCCCACCTGCACCGTCCTAGGTAAGCTGCATGTAAACAAATTTTTCGAGTTGAACCGTGCCACGGCGAAATGAAAACTGGATCAACATCACCCGATAATCCACAGGATCAATGCCCTGCTCGACATCGAACGGAAGGTCAACGGGCTTGCCGCCGACCAGCGCCTGGAACGCCGCCGCAGGGACCCGCTGGATCTGGTGAGCCAGCAAACAGTGAAGGAAATTTGCCTGAAGTGGGGCTTTTGCCACTTAGGCAGGCTTTCTGCTCTCTACACGGCAGGCTATGGCGAGACCCATCCGATACCAGAAAGCGATCCGCGACGACCTGACCTCTGTCTGACTTCGGCGCAAGGGTGTTCGTTTTGCGCGCCGACTATCCACTTTCCGCAGAAATGTACTACCCGAGTTCCACATCAAGAAAATTATTAACCTTCGCCGACGTTTATATGATCGCTAGACCGCAAAAGCTTGGAGGCGCCGCGAGCAGGATACAGTCCTGCACCTCCAGGGTTGTGCGACGGTAGTAACTCTCGGCCAAATGAATGAGTCATCCGGCACAACCGTTGAAATTTCCTACGGATATGAAATCCGGTAGCGAACCCCGGGTAGCTCTATATGCGCGCTTTCTCCCCAATTCTTCTAGCATTCCTGCTGATCGGCAAGCCCGTCGCCGCTAAGATGATCGGTGTGGTGATCTCAAACTCCACACCATTCTTGGCGATGCTTCAGAATGGCATCGAGACAAATGGCGCCAAGGTGCAGGGCCTCACTCTCAAGCTCGATGTGACCGAGAACGATATTGAACATCAGTTGAACGCTATCCGCCAGTTCGCCAGCGAAAAGGTCGATGCCATCATCATCGCTCCTGTCGATGAAGATCTCGGCGTACAGATATCGAAGATCTCGGCGGTCGGCGACCAGATGGACAAGATCACGCAGCAGAATGCCACAATGGTCGAAGAGGCCACCGCTACGGTACAGAATCTGGCGCAGGAGACGGCGGAGTTGGAGATCTTGGTGCAACGCTTCCGGACGAGGGCATCGGTATCCTATTCCGAGCAGCCCCGCGCGGTGGCGTGATGTTCAGCATTGACTGTCCGGGAAACTTACGAGGGGCCCCGGGCTGAACATGTGCTGTCCCGTTCAAGTCAGAGGATGGAACAGCACAAACGGTTGAAAAAATATGAGAGGGACAGGCTTCGACCTGTCATGCATTGATCCCATGATTGGAAAACATACTGACACCGCCTCTTCGCTTCAGAATGAAACAAACATGCTGTCGACCGCACTTACCGTGGAATCACAGTTCATCGAACCATTGTTTGCGGCGATCACCGTCGACAGCGGCACAATTCAACGAGACTCATACGTCTCCACCGCGAACCTGGCCTTCTGGTCATTCGACCCTGAAACAGGTCACCTTTGGTGGTCCAGCGAACTCGACAGGCTTTTCGTCCAGCTTTCAAGCGAACTCGATCTGCACCAAGTTCGGCCGATCGTAAGCACGGCCCTCTCGCCTTGGCTGCAAGGCATCGCTCGACGGTCGCTTAAATCGGACAGCGAGCAGTGGAAAGATCTAAAGCTGCGGACCGGACCTTTCCACCATCGCGGTAAAACCATCCGGTTCCGATGCCATGTGCAGGAGCAACAAAGCCATTCGATGATCCTCACGGGAATTGCGTTTGAAGACGACCCGGATGGCGTTGATCAGCCCGAGGGGATATTTCGCGAGGCATTTGAATACGGACCGATCGGCGCGGTGCTTATCGATTCGCATGGCCTCTACCTGAAAGTGAATGAAGCTTTCGCGGGTATGCTGGGTTATGCCCGTGACGAGCTTTCCGGACGCCACGTCCATCAAGTCACGCCTCCCAATGATATTAGTGTCGACCCGGAAGCCGTACAGGCCCTTCTGCTGGAAGGAAACGGACGGGCAACATTCTTCAAGAAATATGTCCACCGCGACGGGCATATCGTCGATGCACGAATCGAAATGGTGACCCTCTCGGGTGATATCACGAGACCAGACGAGGCCCTTCGCTTTCTCGCCTTTGTTCAGGACCTTACGGAGCTGCGGAAAACACAGGCCGAACTGTACACGTCTCAGCTACGCTCGGAACTCGCACTCGAAAGCGCGGGAATCGGTATATGGGAATGGAATGGCCAGGAAAATATGGGCTTCTATTCGCGGCGGACATGCGAAATTCTCGATGTGGAACTGGAAGAGCTGCCCTCTTCGGAAAGCTGGCTTGCCCGCATCCATCCTGAAGATCTTCCGGCTTATGTTGAAATTCGCAAGCGGCATCTGGACGGCGATGCACCCCTTCACAGGGCGGAAGTCCGTATTCGTCAACGAAATGGCTCGTACAAGTGGATTGAGGATCTCGGTAAGATCGTCGAACGCGACGAGTACGGCCAACCGCTGCGCATGGTCGGAACGCTTCTGGATATCCACGATCGCAAAGTCATGGAAGAGACGTTGGCACGACAGTCGCGCGAAATCGCTTCTCTGGTGGAGCACTCCCCCGACGGTATCATCCGCTATGATCGAGAACTTCGCCGGTTGCATGCAAACCCGGCCATGCGGCGCTTTATTGGGGGCATCGATCCGAAGGAGGTTATAGGCCAAGTAGCAGAAAAAAACGACGCCACGGGGATTCCCGATGACTATCTTTTGGCGCTCCGTTCTGTCTTGAAAACCGGCGAGGAGACCGAGCTGGAGACGACATACTCGTCTTCTTCGGGGGAACGTAATTGGCTGCATGCTCGCTTTACGCCGGAAATCGATGCCCGAGGGAAACTGTCGAGCGTTCTGGTGTCGATACGTGATATTACCGAAGCCATATCGCACCGGGAACGCATACAGAAGCTTGCCTATTTCGATGCTCTAACAGGGCTACCCAATCGCGCCCGTTTCAATCGCGACTTTGAGACGATACTGACCGAAGCTGCAGCCAAGAACAATCAGTTTGCTCTCATTATTTTGGACATCGACAACTTCAAGGATGTAAATGATACGCTCGGCCATGCGGCGGGCGACCAGCTCCTGTGTGAGGTTGCCCAGAGGCTCACGGGTGAGCTGCGGCATTCCGACACTACCGCCCGCCTTGGCGGCGACGAGTTTGCCATTTTTCTGGAGGATGTGGAACATCGGCAAAACGTAACCGAAATCACCAGCCGGCTGCTCACGGCGATAGCCCAACCATACCATCTTGATGGCCGTGACATTTTCGTTTCGGGCAGTCTCGGAATAGCCTGCTATCCAGATGATGGCTCCACCTCGCGCGATCTCTTCGCCCACGCCGATGCTGCTCTTTACGAGGCAAAGGCACGGGGCCGGAATAATTTCCAATATTACGACGAGACATTCAGTGCCAACGCGAGACTGCGGGTAAAGCTCGGTAATGCCTTGCACACCGCTCGCGCCAACAATGAGTTGGAGCTCTATTTCCAGCCGAAGGTCGACCTCCCGTCCGGCGAGATCATCGGTGCCGAGGCGCTGCTGCGCTGGCGGCATCCTGAGCTTGGACTCTTGATGCCCGATTCCTTCATCGCGATCGCGGAAGAAAACGGGTCTATCATCGATATTGGCGGCTGGGTTATTCGAACGGCTGTACAGACGGCCGTCGACTGGAACGTCGAGCGCAGAAAACCGCTGAAAATTGCTATCAACCTTTCACCCCGGCAATTCAAGCAGAACGACCTTGCGAAGCAGATCGAGTTTGCCTTGAAGCAGACCGGCTGCCTAGCGGAATGGCTGGAATGCGAAATCACAGAAAGCCTGCTGCTTAAGGATGAGGCCGGTATTCAAGCGACGCTGGAAAAGATCCAGACGATGGGAGTTAGCATTGCCATTGACGATTTTGGAACCGGCCATTCGGCTCTTGCCTATCTTGGCCGCTTCCCGATCGACGTCTTGAAGATTGACCGGTCCTTTATCGCCGAAATGGACAAGAGCGATCGCGGCAGGGAACTGGTAAAGGCCTTTACTTCCATCGCCGATGCACTTGGAATGACGACAGTGGCCGAGGGGATCGAGACAAGCGAGCAGGCAGCAAGCCTGAATGGTTTCGGTTGTGGAATCGGACAAGGTTATCTGTTCGGCAAGCCAGTTCCTCTCCAGGATTTCGCGAAGTATTTCGAGGACTATTCAGCTGATTGAACCGCTTGGCGCAGCCGGGCATCCATCTTTCGCACTGGCTATCCGTCCCGCGCGCGGAAATCGTCCCTTATCAACCGCACGGCGGGTCAGAGCGACGAAAGCAGGAATTCGTTAGCCATTCAACGGGCAATCATCTCGCGTCCCTCGCATAAAACACCTGCAAAAGCAGTATCTTATGTTGAGAAGGCGCATCGCTATTTTGGGCTGTGACCAAGTTAGCCGTCCGATCGAATGAATCCATCAGGTCATTTCTCTATGTTTCCAACAGGCAGAAGCCATGACCGCTTCCAGAGCCATTGCACAGGAGCGTCGGATGAAACGCACAGCCGCCAAGGACATCAAGGTGCTGATCTCGCGTTCGAGCGAGGAGGTCAACTCCGGTGTGAAGCTGGTGACGGCGACCGGTGAGGTCCTCGGCTTGATCCAGGGCCATGTCATCAAGGTCAACGAGCATGTGCATTCGATCGCCGCGGCGGCCAAGGAGCAGTCGACCGGCCTGTCTGAGGTCAACACTGCCGTCAATCAGATGGACCAGATGACGCAACAGAACGCGGCGATGGTGGAAGAAGCCACCGCATCCACCAGCCGGCTGGCCGACGAAGCGTTCAACCTCGCCCGATTGATCTCCCGCTTCAAGCTCGACGGTTCCGTTTCCGCACCGCGCGTCGCAATGCAAGGCAGTAAGGCGGTAGCTTCGCCAGCCAGAGCGCTTACCCGCAAGCTCGGAGGCGCCTTCGGCGGCAGAGCCGCAGCCTCAGCCGTTGCGGAAGAGTGGGAGGAGTTTTGATCCATGAAGGGGATGCAGCTCATCTGCTGGGCACGACGCTGGAAATCATCGCCTTCCATCTCGGCGACCAGCAATTTTGCATCAAGACCACTTCGATCTGGGAAAACCGGGCTTGGGCAGCGGCAACGCCGCTGCCCAAGCCCGCGTTAATATCGCCTTCTTGCGATCCTTGTCGCTCAGTCCGTCGAAGGTCCGGGTTTTCAATATCAGGTCGAGCTGCCGGCCCGACGCCGGCATGAGCGTATTGCGGGATCTCATCATGGTCCTCCTGAGTGATTCTACGTCCACTTCGGACGACTGTAGGCTTGTCGTAACCGGTGACCAGCCTGTTCAATTCGATCAGCGCCGCAAGATCGACGCCTGGCGTTCCCTTGGTCATGCCGTTGCACACCAAAGGATCAATCATCCACCCGACAATCGAGACCACAACGCCCGGTGGCCCCAGAATATGCAGAAACTGACCTGTCGCGCGTTCTTCGACACGGCGAACGATTACCTTTTGGCCGAAATACGGATGCCAGCGATAATGAACCTCGACTTCATCGCCGACATGGGCAGAATGAACGGGGAATGGCCATCATCAGGAAGAACAGCCTCTTCGCCGGCAGCGACGGCGGCGGCAGGACATGGGCGACGATCGCGACGCTGCTGCAAACTGCAAGAATGAATACCGTCGATCCCCAGGCTTGCTTACCTAAACGCTTGAGCGTCTCGCCAACGGCTGGCCCAGCAGCGATATCGACGCCCTCATGCCATGGAACAATATGGCCTGAACGGCCTCAGCTTGCCGCTTACGTGCCATCTTCGTTGAAAGACCGGTCTCGTCTATGAAAACCAGCATCTGTGGATCGCGATCGAGTGGCTCATTAAATCAGGCGCGTCGGCGCTTCGGGACATCCGATCGATCCTGCTCCTATGTGTGTGCGGACTTTTCTAAATGTCCAGCGGCGAACACGCAGTTAGGCACCGAGCGCGCTCCGACTGATGCGGACCTGCCTTCAGCCGACAGGCGCGCGACCATTTCATCGAGCGATACGTCCCGGCGATCGTCGATCATTTCGACAACAAACGCCTCGTGAGTGTCCAGAAGGCAAGGGCGTTTCCAATCCTGCGGCCGCGGTTGGACACCAAGGGCGGTCACCCGTTGGGTCTTGCCTGTCCCAGGTCAGCTGACAAGCTCTAGGATTTGTCAAGAAATGCACTCAACTCGTCAACGAGCCGAACGGGATTTTCCAATCCCACCGAAACGCGGAAGGCTCCGTCTCCTATCCAATCCTTGTAGCGCGCCGTCGAATCGGGATACATTTTATACGATGAGCTAGCGATATCGTCGGAAGGGATGTAGAATACTAGGCTCTTTGTCTTCCCGAGAGATACCGCATAGCTGAACGTTCTTGCTGCATCAGCCACACGCCGGGCGAGTTCTATCCCGTTTCCGACCGAGAACGTCACCATGCCCGAAAAGTTGCTCATTTGCCGCTTGGCGAGTTCATGCTGCGGATGCGATGACAGCCCCGGCCAGTATGTTTTCTCAACCTTTAAATGGCTTTCCAAAAAGCGGGCGACAACGCCGGCGTTCCGCTCGTGAATCGCCATTCTGGCTTCGAGCGTTTCGATACCGCGAAGGATCAGCCAGGCTGCGAAAGGCGACATGCAGCCGCCGTGATGGATAAGGGCCTCCTTCCGCATCTCGGCCATCGCGGCAGAGCTACCGACAATTCCGCCGCCAATTGCGTCACCGTGGCCGCAAAGATATTTGCTGAGCGAGTGGACCACAAAGTCGGCGCCAAGCGACAGCGGGCGTGTTGCAATGGGGGTTGCGATGGTGGAATCAACCGAAAGCCTCGCACCGCAGCTCCTGGCAATTGCGGCTACGGCTGCAATGTCGGTCAGCTTCAGGATCGGATTTGCCGGTGTTTCGATATGGATGAGGCGGGTCTCAGGCCGCACGGCCGCGGCGACGTTGGTGGGATCGCCGGTATCGACAGCCGAAACGGCAATACCGAATTTTGGCAGGATGTCGTGCGCGAGTTCCGCCACGCCAGCATAGCAAACCTCGGACAGGATGAGATGATCGCCGCTGCGGAGCAGCGTGAGGAACAAGGCCGATATGGCCGCCATACCGCTGGCAAAGCAAAGGCCGGCCTCGCCGCATTCAAGCTGGGCCAGTTTCTCTTCGAGGGCAGCGACAGTCGGGTTACTCCATCGCGTGTAAAAATGTGGCGCGTCCAGCGTCAAATCATTGGCGGAAAATCCGACGAGGTCGGGGTGGGTGTGAAAACTCGTCGCCGTAACGATCTCTGGAGATACAGCATTTGTGCTACCCCGCAATTGTTCGTCTTTCGCCATTCTTTAAGTCCTTATGCAAATGAGTTTCGGCTCGGTCATCGCCTCGATGGCGAAACGGATGCCCTCCCGGCCAAGACCGGCGCTGCTGTTGCCACCGAATGGCATCGCATCGATCCGAAAGTCGGTGCTGTCGTTGACGATCGTCGCACCCGTATCAAGCGCATTGTGCCAGGAAAGGATGGAATCAAGGCGGTTGGTGAAGATGGCCGAATTGATCATCGCGCCATTGTCAGCCGCCCGGTTTTCCGCTTCTGTGAGGCTGTCAACGACTTCAATAGTGGCGACCGGCGCGAAGATCTCCTCTCGAGCAAGCGGGTGATCGTCAGGAACGCCCGTCAACAATGTCGGCTCCAGCCGCCGCCCGAAACGCCGTCCGCCCACGAGCAGCGTTGCGCCGCGACTGCAGGTATTGACGATTTGAGCATGGACACGATCGGCATGCTCCTCGCTTATCAGGGAGCCGTAGTCGGCCATTTCTGAAAATGGATCGTCCCAACGCAACGCTTGCAGGCGGTCAGTGAGGCTTTGCGCCAGTTGCTCGAACACAGCGCGTTCGGCGAATATCCGCTGGGTGTGTACACAGTTTTGTCCGGCCGCCCAAACAATGCCAGAAGCCAGGGCGTCGGCCGCACGCGGCACATCGGCGTCCGATGCAACGGCTGCAATGCAAACCCCGCCAAGTTCCAGTGCTAAGCGTTTGCCAATCGCCTGCCGGGAGATCGCTTCGCCCGCCTGTTTGCCTCCGGTGAAAGAGACGAACGACGTTCGCGCGTCTGAAACCAGTTCCATCGCCTGAGTGTTGTCCGCTTCGAGGATCTGGATGGCTCCGTCTGGAAGTCCGCTGCCCGAAAACGCTCGCGCCAGTTCATGGGCGCTGGTTGGGGTGCGAGGATGCGGTTTGATGATGATGGGCGCTCCGGCGGCGACAGCGGGTGCGATTTTGTGGGCAACGAGATTGAGAGGATCGTTGTATGGCGTTATCCCAACGACCACGCCGAGCGGGCGGCGCTCCCACCAACCAATCCGGCCAGCAGAGGCAGCCGATTGACCAAAGTTCACGCACTCTCCACCCAGTCGCCGCGCTTCTTCTGCCGCAAGTAGCAAGGTTTCATGGCACCGATCGACTTCGCGCCGTGCTTCGCGGATCGTCTTCACACCCTCGGCCACGATCGTGTGGGCCATCATTTCCCGTTTGTCGAAGACGCTCGCTGCCGCATTACGCAATGCGGACATGCGGACATGTGCCGGCAGGTCGCGGCATGCTCGCCGGGCGGCGTGCGCCGTTGCCAATGCCTCATCGACGGAGATGGCTTCTCTATTGCAAACAGGTGAAACACCGACTACCGACATGGCTGCCCCGCTGCCCTTATCGCTTTCGAAAGCGCATCCAGCGCGGCTGGAAGAACATCAATCGGCAGATAACCAAAACCGAGGCGCAGTACTGCGGAAGTCTCCCCGAACCATGTGCCGTCACCAATTTGGAGGTCCGCCTCTGGCAGCGCCGACCAAAAACGACCAATTCCCGCCTCATCAAAAGCCTTCGGGTTCAATCGAAGGCAGCACAAGGCGCCACCATCCGGCCTGACCCAATCGACAGAGCCCTCATGGTTTTCGACCCAGGCTGCGACCTTCGACAGCCCGTTCGAGAGCAGTTCACGACGCGCACGCAGTATTTTTTCGCGGTTGTCGAGGATGGCAGCAGCCAGGGTCTCATCGAGTGGCGATCCTGAAATCACCATGTTCATTTTCGCAACGATCAGCCGCTCCAGAAGCGCGGGCTCGCGAACGGTCAACCACCCGACACGAAGTCCGGGCGCGCCATGTGCCTTCGACACGGAACCTCCGGTGATGATTTCGTCGCCCAGTGCTGCAGCACTGGGAGGAGGGGGTTCGTTCCCATATGTCGCATCGCGGTAGGTCTCATCGACGAAGAGACGTGCCGCAGGCGCCTTTGCGCGCATCAGTTCCAGGATGGCCTCTGTCTCTGCCAAAGTGGTGCTAACTCCGTTCGGATTCTGCGGGCTTGCGATGCTGACGAGTTTTGTGCGTTCGCTGAGAAGTGGTTCGAGTAGGTCAGCGGTCAGACGGTAACTTTGATCGAAGGAGAGGCGGCATTCGCGTAAGGTGACACCTGTGGCGATGAGCGAGTCGCGCGACGGTGGAAAGCAAGGCGTCACAATGACGGCTTCGTCGCCTGGACGACAAAGCTCGAAAGCCAGCAGAAACAGGCCGAGGGCCGTACCCTGCGTGGTTACGACTTGGTTCGGTTTAACACCTGTGAGAGCCGCGATCCCGGTGCGAAGGCGCGGGAGACCAGCCGATGAGCCATAGCCCATCTTCAACTCGTCCAGCGCGGAGGCTCCTCCCGCCAGGTTCATAATCTCCCCGAAGGTCAAATCCTGTGCCGTGCTTTCGGCTAGGTTGTATCGCCGGTTGACGTCCAGCAGTGAAATGATCTCGTTTCGAGGGAAACGTCCCTGCCAACCTGAATTGCTTTTCAAGATTTTACTCCTCATCAATTTCGTCGGCAGCAGCTAGGTGTGAAAACGACCAGGCGTCTTGTCGAAAATTGCCCTGCTACTGCGTCCGTGTATGCGTGGTCCACAACCGCGCGCCAGAGCAGTGCATTCCTGCTCCGGAGGTCTTCAATGCATAATTCCAGTGTTATTCGCCCAAGCTTTCAATTTTGAAGCGAAGCAAGTCTTCTGTCTGAAGGTAATCCAAGCCGGACTTGTTGTAGGCCACTCCAAATGGTGTGCCCGTAGGGATCTCATCGCCCGGCAGAAGCCACATGAACTTGCTGTGATGGGCAATGTTCCGAGGGAAGAAGACCAAAGGTTCACATGTTATTTTCGCCTATGTTCAGGGTCGCCGCGCGACGAAATCGATCTCGACACGGGCGTCCAGTGCGAGCTTGACCACCTCTACCGTTGTGCGTGCTGGAAAGGGCGCCTCAAACATCCGTCCATAGATGGCGTTCATGGCCGAAAAGTAGTTGATGTCGGCAAGGAACACGCTGGTCTTGATGATATGCTCGAACCCCAGACCTGCCGCGGCCAGGACGCGCCTGATGTTCTCGAACGCTTGAGAGGTCTCCGCCTCGATGCCGCCGGGGACCATCATGCCGCTGGTCGGATCCTGCCCGACCTGGCCCGAAGCATAGAGAAGATCGCCGGCCCAGACACCCTGCGCAAACGGTCCAATCGGTGGCGCAAGATCCGGTACGGTCACTGTCATTCTGGTCATGTCATGTTCCTCGATCTGGTTCAGACAGTCACGCGATCCTGTTGGAGCCCGCTGTAGATTTACATAAAGCATGAACAGGCCTATGGTTCTTGTCTGATCCTGACCTTGTGAAGATGACCGAAACACTATTTGAACACCCACTCGACAGAGCAACATTCTGCAGTTCTCGGATGTTTGGCGGCATTGATTTGATGTCGGCTAGGTTCGTGCAGCACAGATTTGCGCCGCATTCTCATGACGAGTTGATGATCGGCGTCATTCATGCGGGTGTGAAGTCATTCAAGCGCGGCAGGTCACTGGAACATGCTGCACCTGGCAGCTTGTCCGTTGTCAATGCTGGGGAAATGCATACAGGCGAGCGCGAGCACGGTCGCGAGTTAGTCTATGCGGCTCTCTATGTGCCGGAAGCCGCACTTGCGACCATGCTGGCGCATCATCAACGCGGTCGCGCTGTTGTCAGGCAGCCAATCGTGGGTGATCGAGACATCTGGTACTGCTTTACAGTGGCACACCGGCATGTCATGTCGCTAGACGACGCGCCCGCCGCAGAAGAAGCGATGATTTGCGGTATTTCACTTCTGTTCGAGCGGTATGGGGCCAGCCCACCTGCACGCTCCGAAGCGGACTGTCCAAAAGCGGTCAAACGCGCAGTGGAATTCTTGCAAGCGCACGCCTGTGACAACGTCAGTCTCGAAGCCGCATCGGCGGCTTCTGGTGTTGGTTTGTTTCACCTAATCCGGCTCTTCCAGAAGCATATCGGGTTGACGCCATACGCCTACCTAACCCAAACTCGAATTGCAAAATCGCGACAACTCTTAAGGCTTGGCGCGCCGGTTGCGCAGGTTGCGCTTGATGTGGGATTTGCCGATCAGGCGCATTTTACCAAGCGTTTCAAGCAGCTTACCGGTGCGACCCCAGCCCATTATGCAAAATCGATGCATAACTATGAGCAGCCTCGAAATCTCCTGATGCGCTACATGCCTGAGGTCGCAGGCAAGTCATTCAGTAGGCAAGCCGAGGCCACCTTTTCGACCTTTGGCCTCGTTTCTCAAACACCACAATCTGGTTCACTCGATGAGCCGACGCGGTAATTGCCATGACAACGCAGTGGCTGAGAGCTTCTTCAATCTATCGAACTGGGCATGCCGACCCTTGGTGGCGCTACGCCGACGGCTTCGGGTCTGGTGTTCTTCTCTGCAACATCCGACTATTACCTGCGTGCCGTCGACGTCACGACCGGTGAGGTCGTCTGGAAAAGTCCGCTTCCGGTTGGCGCAGGCTCCACGCCACTGGTCTTCATATCGCCAGAAGACGGCAGACAGTATGTCGTGGTCACCGCAAACGGCGCTCGTGCGGCTCCGGACTATGGTGATTACATCATCGCCTATGCGCTTCCCAAGGTGCAGTGACGGTAGAGTGACCGTAGGATGGATACCGCTCCACCTGCGGTCATCTTAAACCCAGGAAACAGAGTTCGGCATGTCACAGATTACACGCATCATCCATCGTCGCGCCAATCCGGGTCAGGAAGCCCATTGTGAGCGCCTTGTTCGGGACATGCTCGCCGCCTGCTCGAGATCACCCGGTTATCTGTTCTCGACCGTCATTCCGCCAAGAATGGACGGCGAGGAATTTCATATTGTCCAGTGCTTCACGACGCAGGCGGCCCTCGATATCTGGCGCAACTCGAAGGATGCGGCCGAGTGGCATGAACGCTTGCGGCATGTCTCGGACCATGAGCCCGAATACCGGGTCTTCAATACGACCGACTTGTGGTTCTCGGCTACGGGTCTGGAAGGTCAGAAACAACCGGCACGCTGGCGGATGGCTGTGGTGACCTGGATGGGAATATTTCCACTGGCGTCCTTGGCCGTGGCCTTCCTGTTTCCCCTCCTGACGGCCCTGCCATTCATCCTCAGAATGATGATCCTGACCGTGTTGATCGTCTTTGCCATGTACTGGATCGTCATGCCGCGCCTGTTGCGCTGGCTGGCCTGGTGGCTGAAGCGGTAAAAAAACGGGTATGGACGCCTGTCTACTCGCCGAGGTTTCCGCGGCGGCCCTCGTCTGCGAGGATCTCAACCACATGCCTGACGCGCGGGAGAAGCTGCTTTGTCGATGGCCAGATGGCGGAGATCTCGATTCTTGCCCCGGTGAACGCCTCCAGAACAGAGACAAGTCTTCCGGCTGCGATATGACTGGCAACTAGCGAACTTGGCATTTGTGCTAGTCCAAGGCTTGCCACTGCAGCATCGACAATCGCCGCGCCGTCACCGATCTCATGGGTCGGCGGTGGTGTAACACGATAGATTGTGCCGCCTGTCGCCTTGACCCGCCATGTGTTTGGGATATCCCGGCGGAAACCAACAATGCAGTCATGCTCCTGCAAGTCCTCGACCGTGACAGGCTCACCGCGTGCTTTGAGATAATCCGGTGAGGCAACGATCAGCGCTCTTTGTTCGGTCAGCTTGCGGGTGATCAGCCCGGTGGTGCTTTTGGTCTCGCCAAACCGGATGGCAAGATCCACACCCTCCTCGACCGGATCGATGATCCTGTCAGTCAGCGACAGGGACAGGCAAAGGCCGGGATGTTGCTTTGTGATCTTCGCAAGCAAGGGCAGCAGAATCTGCCGGCCCCAGGCAGCAGGTGCATCAATCCGCAATCGACCGGCGAGCTGCTGGCTTTTTGCGGCGAGCGCATTTTCCGCAGAACCGATTTCTTCGAGAGCGTGACGGCAACTGGCCAGATAGGCCTCTCCATCGGGCGTTAAAGTCAGCTTGCGGGTGCTGCGATGCAGGAGCTTTACACCGAGCCTCTCTTCCAGCCGGGCAACGCTTTTGCCCACGGCGGACTTCGTCACGCCCAGCTTGTCTGCGGCTGCGGTGAAACTCAGAAGGGTTCCCGCTTCGACAAAGCTGATGATGCCGTTGAGTTGCTCAAGCTGAGCCATTGTAGCAAATTCCTCTACTCATCGTAGATTTCGAGCTGTTTATCGTCTTTCAGATTTACATTACCACAGGTTCATCGGCAAGGGTTCACGACGAGCGCGAACTCGTCGCCCAAAATGCAGGGTTTGTGAAATGGCTCAAAAGTTTCTGTCCACAATGAGCGCCTTGTCAGGTCTGCTTTTGTCCGCGAGCATTGCATTCGCGGCACCCGCGATTGAAGTGCTTGGCAAGGACTATGTCTTTCCCAACAAGATTGAAGGCCTGCCGACGAAGCTCTCCGACTTTACCGGGCTACAGATCAACAGCTTTGAGACCAGCGATGGTGTCAAGCTTTCCTATTGGGAAGCGGGCAGCGGCCGGCCGCTGATCTTCATTCCCGGCTGGTCGGCCAATGGTGCTGACTACGTCAATGTCATGTATCTCCTCGCCCAGAAATACCATGTCTATGTGATCGATCCGCGCAATCAGGGCCTCTCCGAGAATGTCCAATACGGGACGCGGATCGCCCGCTTTGGCGCGGATCTGAACGAGTTCATTGGTCATCTCGGTGTCGAGAGAGTTGACTTGTGCGGCTGGTCGATGGGGGCGTCCGTCATCTGGAGCTATATCGATCTGTTCGGCACGGACAATATCCGCAAGGCGGCGTTCATTGACGAGCCGATCTCAATCTACACCCATGCCGACTGGTCAGAGCAAGAACGGCTTGACGCCGGCGGCATGACCACATCGCCTGAGCGCATGATTGCAGCCTTTGGCGGTGCGCCGACAAACGATCAGGTCGTCGATATGAATGCCATGCGACGCTACATGGAAAATGGCTCTCCGGCCTTCCAGAATTCGGAAGCCTTTGCTCGGGAGTTCATCAAGAATGACCCGAAGTTCATGAGCCTTGTCCTCTTCGATCACGCGATGAACGACTGGCGCGATGTCGTCAGCCATAAGATCGATGTGCCAACCGCCATCTTCACCGGCGAGAACAGCAACAATGTGCCAAGCCAGCGGTGGATGCAGTCCGTGATCCCAGGCTCGGAGTTGCATGTCTATAAGGCCGAAGAGCAGGGTGACCATTTCCTTGCTTTCAAAAACCCCACGAAGTTCACGGACGATCTCTCATCGTTCCTGGAGCGCTGATCGGGCCACCAATGGCTTGAACTCACACACACACGAGGCGGAAGATGTCCGCCACTGTCATAGGAGACTATCATGCCCGTCGTACGCGTAAGCTGGTTCAGCGGTAAGGATGCAAAGGCGAAGAAGGCGGTTGCCGCCGAAATCACCGAGAGCATCGTCAAGAACACAGGAACCGACCCGAACTACATCTACGTCATCTTCGAAGACGTTGCGCCGTCGGACTGGGCGGGTGCCGGCAAGATCTTCGGCGAAGAAACCGAAAAAGCCTGACGCCGCGTTGCCGCTCGAGAGATACGCCTCGATTTGACGAGACGTGTCTCGCGATGGCCAGACATGCTAATTTGGAGCATCACCGATGACCTATATCACCAACGTCTTTCACATGACCGTGGAGCCTGAGGCTCTCGAAGAGTTCAAGGGCCTGATCGCGCAGATTATCGCGCTGTCGAACAAGGAACCCGAAACGCTGATCTATGAATATTCGCTCGGGCAAGACGGGCGCAGCGTTCACATCGTCGAACGATACCTGATGGATGGCGTCCTGCCGCATGTCGAAAACACTTTCGGCCCCTTTGCCGAGCGGTTCTTGAAGCTTGCCACAATCCATGCGCTCTACGTTTACGGCGAACCGCCGGCGGAACTGCGCGCGAAGCTTCAGTCTTTCGGTGCTGTCTTCTTGGCGCCTCTGGCCGGGTTTGCGCGCGCGACAGTCGCCGCCTGATACTGCGTTGGCTGCTTAAGTGGCCACCGATCGGCTGAAGATTGTGCCCGGCAGGTTTTGACCTGCCGGGCACATGTCGCGGCATGGTGCGAGTACTTGGCGATATGCCGTGATCAGTGGATTCGTATCGGTGAGACGGTCGCACCAATGCCGGGGGAGGGAGAGGTTGTCATGATGAAGGCTGCCGTTGTGTATGAAGCGGGAGGACCAGAGGTTCTCCGGCTGGAAACCCGACCGATACCCGTCCCCAGGGCCGATGAGATCAGGATTGGCGTGAAGGCCTTTGGCCTCAATCGGTCGGAACTCTTCACACGACAGGGCCATTCGCCAAGCGTCGTCTTTCCACGCATCTTGGGTATCGAGGCTGTCGGCATCGTGGACGCAGCACCGGGCGGAGAGTTTGCCGAGGGCGACATCGTCGCAACGGTCATGGGGGGAATGGGACGCCAGTTCGACGGCAGCTATGCCGAATTCACCTGTGTTCCTGCGGACCAGGTTCGGCTGATGACCTCCACGCTTGGCTGGGAAACGCTGGGCGCTCTTCCTGAAATGCTTCAGATGGCATGGGGCGCCCTGTTCTCGTCTCTGCATCTGGTGGCCGGGCACCGGTTGCTCATCCGAGGCGGCACGACGTCGGTCGGAATGGCGGCGATTGCGCTGGCACGGCGTGCGGGTGCTCATGTCACGGCAACAACGCGAAGAGCGGAGCGGGTCGCGCTTCTGGAAAATCTCGGCGCTGACCGGGTTCTGCTCGACAACGGTGAACTGTCGAGCCGCGGTTTCAAATTCGACAGGGTGCTTGAACTGATCGGGGCGAAAACCCTTCAAGACTCGCTGCAATGCGCGGAACGTGACGGCGTCGTCTGCATGGCCGGCATTGTCGGCAATGCCTGGAGCATCGCGGACTTCGCCCCTATGGATGCCATTCCCAACCGGGTCTCCCTGACATCCTATAGCGGCGAGCCCGAAGACTTCATGTCGATGCCGCTGCAGGATCTGGTTGACGATATCGCCAAAGGAGATCTCAAGATCAAAATTGGTCGTGTGTTCGCACTGGACGACATCGTCGAGGCGCACCGCTGCATGGAAGTCAACGAGGCCGGGGGAAAGATCGTGATACTGGTCTGAGACCGATCAGGCTTCTGCTGGAACGCATTCGCTGACAGAACAGGTCATGCAACTGCAATCGAGGATACGGCCGTTGCCTTGCGCACGACAGGCAGCACTTCGGTTGCCAGCAATTCGATCGCGCTGCCAACCTTTCCGAAGGGCAAGCCGCCGATATCGATCTGAGCCATGAACCGGTCATGTCTAAACATCTCGTGTTCGTAGAGGATCTTGTCGATGATCTGCTGCGGGCTCCCAACGAAAAGGGCGCCGTGCGGGCTGGCGAGACGCTCGTAGTCTGCCCGCGTCACCTTCCAGCCGTTGTCGCCATTCGGCAGATTATGGCCGATGTATCGAGCGTAGTGGGGGTAGAATTCGTCCAGGGCCGCCTGACTGTTCTTCTGCACATGCAGATGGCTGGATATCCCAACCTTTAGTCCGGTCCGGTCATGGCCGGCTTCCTCGTAGCTTTTGCGGTAGAGATCGATGAACGGCCGAAACCGTGCGGGTTCTCCGCCGATATTGGCAAGGTTCAGCGGCACGCCGGCCCGGCCCGCACGGATCGCGCTTTCGGGAGTGCCGCCAGCGCCGATCCAGATTGGCGGCTTTGCCACATAGGGTCGAGGAGCGATTTCGACGTTGTTCAGGGCCGGGCGGAAGCGCCCTTGCCAGGTGATGGCGTCATTGGCCGAAATTTTTAGGAGGAGGTCGAGCTTTTCTTCGTAAAGCGCGTCGTAGTCCTTCAGGTCGTAGCCGAAGAGAGGAAAGGACTCGATGAAGGCGCCACGCCCGACGGTCAATTCGGCACGACCGGAAGACAGGAGATCGATCGTTGCCAATTCTTCAAAGATGCGCACAGGGTCGGATGAAGAGAGAATGGTGACGGCCGTGGTGATCCGGATATCCTTGGTGACTGCCGCAATGGCACCCATGATGGCAACCGGGACGGAGATCGTGTAGTCCGGCCGGTGATGCTCGCCAATGCCGAAGACGCTAAGGCCCGCCTGATCGGCAAGCTTCGCCGCTTCCACGATCTCCAGCAGTCGACGTTTCGATGCTTCCGGGCCGCGGGTGCCGACGGGCAGGTCGCCAAATGTGTAAAGACCGATTTCCATTCTGGCTGCCGTCCTATTTCAGAAATGCTTCGGCCAGAAAACTGCCGGCGCGCGCGGCACCCTCGGCGGAAATCGTGTGAGGCACACCCGGCAGTGAGAGTGTTTCGACCTTGAGGCCGAGTGCCTGGAGAGTGGCTGCGGCCTTGCTGGTTTCTGTCGCGGGGATGACCGGATCGGCACTTCCATGGACCAGCAGGATGGGTGTTTCCAAAGCCGGCTGAAGCGGAAGCGGGGAGGCGAGGCGACCGGAAAAGCCGACCACGGCACCAACCGGCCAGCGGCCTGACGCGACCGCATCCAGCGCCATGATCGTGCCCTGCGAGAAACCGACGAGAGCGACACGGTCGAGCTTATCGGCAAATCCGTTCTCCGCGATGATCGATGAAATCACCGTGTCGAAGGAGGGCCGCGCATCGACAATCCGTGCACTACGGTTCTCTTCCGTGACGCCTGCGACGCTGAACCACTGGAAACCCGAACCAAAGCTGGAAGGGGCGGAGGCATTGGGCGACACCAAGACGGCTCCGGGCAATGTAGTCTTCCACGTATTGCCAAGCGGTGCCAGGTCATTGCCGCTGGAGCCAACGCCATGGAGCATGATGACCAGAATATTCGCTGCGACTGTCGACATTGGTTTGGTCCTTTATGCCTGCTCGAACGGCAGTTGCGGCCCGACTGGCACGATGCCGTTCGGATTGAGTGCCTTGATCGAATAATAGCCACGCTTGATATGGTCGATATTGACCGTGGCGCGAATGCCGGGGATTGCGATGATGGTCTCCACGTAGCGGCTGAGGCGAGCGTAGTCGGCAAGCCGGCGCAGATTGCATTTGAACAGGCCGTGATAGGCGGCATCGAAGCGAACCAGAGTGACGAACAACCGGACGTCAGCTTCCGTCAATCGATCGCCGAACAGGTATGGGCCCTGGTTGTCGAGGCGGGTTTCCAATCCGTCGAGCATCGAAAAGACATCGGCAAAGGCTTCTTCATAGGCAGTCTGCGTAACCGCAAAACCGGCCCGATAGACCCCGTTGTTGAGCATCGGATAGATCCGCTCGTTCAAGGCGTCGATATCGGCGCGCAGATCCTCCGGGTAGAGGTCGATGCTGTTGTCGGCAAGCGATCCAAACCCCGAATTGAGCATTCGCAATATGTCGGCGGACTCGTTGTTGACGATGGTGCCGCGTTTCTTGTCCCACAAGACAGGCACGGTTGCCCGGCCTGTGTAGACCGGATCGGCTCGCGTATAGATCTCGTGCATGTAGGTTGCACCGTTGAGCGTGTCGAAGTCGGAGCCCGGGTAGTCGCCGAAGCGCCAGCCCTGGTCGGACAATGCCGGTTCCACGACGGAAACCGAGATGGCACCATCGAGCTTCTTCAGGGCGCGGCCGATCAGGGTGCGCGACGCCCAGGGGCAGATCAGCGCGACATACAGGTGGTAACGGCCGTCCTCTGCCTTGAAGCCATCTTCGCCGGTCGGCCCGGCGCTACCGTCAGGCGTGATCCAGTTACGGAAGCCGGAGATCTGGCGGACGAAACCGCCTTTGGCGTCGCTTGCCTGCACCGGGTGCCAGTCGGCGGTCCATTTGCCTTCTACAAGCATTGTCTACTCCTGCGTGTCCTGTTGGATCGATGATACGATGCTGATCTCGGTGCCCCATGGGTCATTCAAGGTCAGACCTTGAGTCGTATCGGCTGTTCCGGCTTCTGTGGCCTTCCCGTGGACGGATGTCAGAAATTCGGGAGTTGCGATGATCTCGATATTGGCAAGACCCGTGCTGGGGTAACTGCGCACACCGGCGCCGCGGCTGTTCCAGATATTGGTTGCGATATGATGGTGGTAGCCGTCGGCGGCGTAAAAGGTTCCGCCGGGGTAGCGCGAGGTGACGGCAAAGCCGAGAACCTTGGCATAGAATGCTTCAGCAGTGGGAATGGCGCCGACCTGCAGATGCACATGGCCGACCGTCGAGCCTTCGGGAAAACCCTTCCAATCGCCGCTGCCGCTGGCTGCGACCACAGCATCGAGATCAAGCGGGTCGCTGGGCATATGGACCAGTCCGTCCTTCCATTGCCATGACAGAACCGGCCGATCCACGTAGATCTCGACGCCGTTGCCTTCGGGATCGGAAAGGTAGAGGGCTTCGCTGACCGCGTGATCGGATGCGCCCACCACCGGCGGGCGCGTTTTCATCGCATGTTGGATCCAGCGGCCGAGGTCGGCACGGGAAGGAAGCAGAAAGGCGGTGTGAAACAGGCCTGCCTCGCGGGGAGAACGCCGGCGTGCTCCGGGATCGCGCCGCAATTCCAGAAGCGTTTTTCCTTCAACGCCGAGTTCTGCGGTGGCCGCATCGCTGCGAAGGAGATGGAGGCCCACGGCCTCCTGGTAGAAGCCGCTGACCCGATCGAGGTCGTTGACCGTCAAGGTTACTTTGCCAATGCCGGTCTTCAGGCTTGATGTCGTGCTCATGGCTTCCTCCGTTCGCTGTAGTCGCTGAGTTGTTACTTGCGGATAGGCGTGGGGCGTAGTGCCTTCGCGCCATCGCCGGTCAGTGCCAGCACGATCAGGCCGATGATCCAGAAAGCCGGGAATTCCCAGCCACCGTTCGGATTGTTGAAGAAGAAGCCTGCTGCGCCGTGAACGGTGAAAATTGAGCCGAGCAGAACGGGGATCATTGCGATGGCAGCCAGGCGCGGCCAGATGCCGAGGATGAGAGCGATGGCACCTGCCAATTCCCACAGGATGGTAACGTAAGCCAGCCAGCCGGGAAGACCGAGAGATTCAAAAAAGCCGGCAGTGCCCGCCGGGGTGAATACGAAAATTTTCAGGCCGGCATGAGCGAGGAAAAGCAGGCCGAGTACGACGCGCAATGTGAGGGCGGCATATGGAGCAGTGCGGGTATCAATCATGATCGTTCTCTTCTCATTGGGTGAATTCCTGAGATGGAATATGGCCCAATTCCAGATCGATGATTATCCCGTCTGCGGGAGGGATATTACTTCCACATTGGAATCAATTATGTCCATCCGTTGTCCCATGCGGGCTGACCGCGAAACGCGTCCGCCAGAAAATCGACGAGGACGCGCACTTTCAAAGCAAGATGACGCGCCGGTGGATAGACGGCGTAGAGACCTCGCGGCTCGTCTTCAAATTGGCTGAGAACGGTTCGAACCGATCCGGCCCGAAGACTGGTGCCGGCAACGAAGCTGGGAACACGGGCGATACCCAGACCGGCGTCGGCCGCTGCCAGACAGGCTTCGGCATTCGAGAAATGCAGCCGGCTTCGCACTTCGGCAGCAATGGTTTGGTGCCGATCACCGCTTTTAAAGCGCCATGAAAGGGGATCATTGAAATTGGTGTCGACAATGCAGTGGTGATCAGCAAGCTCACTCGGGGTGGCCGGTGATTGTCGAATTTCGAGATAGGCGGGTGAGGCCACGAGCACAATTCGGACAGCGCAGAGCTTTTTGGCAATGAGGCTGCTATCGGCGGGCTGGCCAATCCGGATCGCCGCATCAAACCCCTCGTCAACGAGGTTGATGAGGCGGTCGGAGAAGCTGACGTCCAGCTGGATATCGGGAAAGGCTGCAGCGAAGGAGATCAGCACAGGAGCCAGTTGGGTCGTGCCGAAGGTCACGGGCGCTGTAATCCGCAACCTGCCCGATGGCGCACCTGAGGCGTTGCGTACCGATGCATCAAGGGCATCGAACTCCTCGATAATCCCTTTTATGCGTTCATAGTAGGCACGGCCGACCTCCGAAAGTCCCAATGCCCGTGTTGTCCGCATGATAAGCTGGACACCAAGTTCCTTTTCAAGCCGCGACACGAGCTTCGACGCCTGACCGGTACTCGTTCCAAGACGCTTGGCCGCCGCCGCGAAGCTACCTGTATCGATTACTGCGGCAAACATGCGGTCACATTCAAGTCGGTCCAAGACAATCACCTTTCAAAAATCGATTGGTCGCCCGCGCCCTCAGTCCTCGAATGCGCTGGCCCCAAAATTTGCGACGACGAAGTCCAGGAAGCTTCTCAGTTTCGGCGTCAACCGTCGGTCTGGCGCGTAGAGGACGTGCAAAGGCCGCATCGGGACCGTGTAGGCTGGCAAAAGCTCCACGAGTTGACCATCGTCAAGGTAGTCACGCACCAGTTCTAAAGGCTGCAACATGATCCCGAGGCCTGCGAGGGCAGCACAAAGCAAAGGCTCCCCATGATCGGCTACAAGCCGGCTCGTGACGGGAATGACGTGACGTCCATCTGGGCCATTAAACGTCCAGTGGGTGCGCAGTTCCGTATGGGAAAACCCAAGACATTCGTGACGTGTCAGATCTTGCGGCGACGCCAAGGGTGGTGCCTTCGCGAGGTATTCGGGCGATGCGCACAGAGCGAGCCGATAAGGGGAAAGCCGTCGAGCAATCAATCCGCTGTCCGAAAGCTCTCCGACCCGAAATACGGCATCATATCCCTCGTCGATCAGATCCACTGCGCGATTGGCCAGTGTTAGTTCGACCGCAACTTCGGGATACAGCTTCATGAACTTGGGCAAGACCGGGGAAAGGGTGCGCATGCCGAAGCTCACAGGGGCGTTGACGCGCAGGCGTCCTGCCGGAACTGCGCGGGTTTCTTCCGCCATGCTTTCCGCCGTCTCGACCTCGGCCAGAATGATTTTCGCACGCTCGTAGAAGATCTGACCGAAATCCGTCAGGCTCTGGCGTCGCGTCGAGCGATGAAGCAGTTGCACGCCAAGGTGTTGCTCTAGCTTCTGCACGTGCTTGCCGACAAGCTGTGACGACATCTGCATGACGTCGGCTGCGGCACTGAACGAGCCACATTCCACGGATTTGACGAACACTTCCATTCCAGTCAAACGATCCATTTGAAATCCGTTGTTTCAAGTCATGCGATATTTCTGAGATTTATCTTAATTCGTTTCACCGTCAAAGTAATTTTCAACCACAACAGAGGATCAGAGAATGAAAGTTGCAGTCATTGGAACAGGGAATATGGGTTCTGGATTTGCCCGGGCATTTGCCGCTTCCGGTGTCGACGTTGTCATTGGTCACCGCGATCCGGCCAAGGCCGCATCGCTCGCCGCAGACATCGGTCCCAATGTTGAAGGTGGAGGCATCGCTGGCGCGGTGAAGCTCGCAGACATCGTCCTGTTGGCGCTGCCATATCAGGCCGTTGGCCAGGTGCTCGCAGAGACCGGTGATCTCACGGGCAAAGTTCTGATCGACATCTCCAATCCGATCACCGCGGATTACAAGGAATTGCTACTCGGTCACACAACGTCCGCAGCAGAGGAGATCCAGAAGCTCGACAGCGGAGCGCATGTTGTCAAAGCCTTCAACACGATCTTTGCAGGCTTGATCTCGCCGGAAGCGCGAGCAGCCAAGACGCTGCAGGTGTTTGTGGCCGGAGATGATGAAGGTGCAACCGCGCAAGTTCGCGAATTGGCTGAAAAGCTGTCGTTCGAGGCCGTCAATGCCGGTCCGCTGAGCAACAGCCGCTTCCTCGAGCCGATCGGAGAGATGAACATCCACTTCGGTTTCTTCCTCGGAATGGGGCCGACTGTGGCGCCGTCCTGGGTTCGTGTCTGAAAATTGTTGCCTGATGGATGGCGGTCTGCTGTCCATCAGGCCCTCCAGGCATGAGTTGGTTCTCTTGGAGGAGAATAGCTTGGCTTGCGACATTTTGCGCTTGGTAAAAGGGAGAGAGAAAAATGACTTTATCGGGCCCTATGGATGGGAGGAACGAGGCCGTTTTGGCGTCAGACGGCAGTTCAACAGGCGTCTTGTCAGATCCGGCGCTTGCGGACTTTCTGCTCTCGGTTGTGTCTCTAGAGCATAGCTCCTTCGAGGGCGCGCCTGCCTTCAAGATGACGATGCCGTCGAAAGCCGTTCAGGATCCGCGAACTGAGAAGCTAATCGATCGGAACTTCATGGCATGGTTGCCCATGGACTTCTCAGATGGTGTGATCGAGGTCGACGTAGCGAGTGAACTTGCCCCGGACGCGCCTGCATATGCTCGCGGTTTCATCGGTCTCACGTTTCGCATCGATAAAGAAGGACGGTTCGAGAGCATCTATCTCAGGCCGACGAACAGCACCGCAGACGATCAGGTTCGCCGCAATCACAGCGTTCAGTATGTCGCTTATCCATATTGGCGATTTGACAGGCTAAGAGCGGAGGAACCTGAAAAATATGAGAGCTACGCCGAGCTTGATCTCGGGCGATGGATTCATATGCGCATTTTGGTTTCCGGCGCGAGGGCGGAGCTCTATCTCGATGGCAAGACGCGACCGGCTCTTATCGTCAATGACCTGAAATTCGGACCCGATCAACGCGGAGGTGTCGGTGTCTGGCTGGAATCCGGGACGATTGGGTATTTCAGAAACCTGAGGGTCGCGCCCGCTCCGTAATATCAGTTTGCAACAGATAGACGGTAATGCCGCTGCAATGTGAGGCGTCCAACGTCACCTGACTTTTCCCAGCAGGTGACGTTTTGATGAGCCGTCGTAAAGCCATACTTCGTGTTCTGCTTTCCTGTCTCCACCCGATCATCGTTCTCGCAATTCTCGTCGCTGGGCCATTGAGCATCCTCTTGCTCCGTTGACCAAATGGGCTTTGGCGTCGGCTTGAATAGAGCGATCGGAGCATGGCGTTTACGGCACGGAAGCATGTCCAGTACCTCCCCAATACAGGGTTGGATGGTGCGCACTGCAGCGACCTACATCCTGGTTTCTGGGCGTCCATCACCGTATTCATCAGGCGCTTTTGGCAGAAAGCGAGCCAGACGCTGTGTGAGGCTGTCAATGTAGGACAGGATCATGGGTACCACGATCAGGGTCAATACGGTGGAACTGATCAGCCCACCGATAACGGCATGCGCCATCGGGGATCGCTGCGCACCGCCACCACTGACGGCCATCCCGAGCGGGATCATGCCGACTATCATGGCAAGCGTGGTCATGACGATCGGCCGGAAGCGGATGGTTCCAGCGCTGATCAGAGCATCATTGAGCGAAAGCCCGCGCCGCCGTTCCCGGTTCGCGAAGTCGACCAGCAGGATACCGTTCTTGGTAACCAGGCCCATGAGCATGATGAAGCCGATCAGCGAAAACATGTTGATCGTGCTGCCGGCGACCATGAGGCCGAGCAGGACACCGACGAGTGAAAGGGGGAGGGCGGCCATGATCGCAAGCGGCTGCAAAAAGCTGCCGAACTGTGAGGCCAGCACCAGATAGATGAAGATTACGGCCATCGCCAGCGCCGCCGCCATATGGCCCATGGTCTCTTGCATATTCTTCGATTCCCCGCCGAAACGGATGTGGTAGCCGGCGGGCAGATCGAAGCTGTCGATCAGCGTCTGCAACTCGGCTGTGACGTCGCCGAGCGTCCGGCCGGATACATCAGCAGAGACCAGCACCTCGCGGCGATTGTCGAGGCGGCGGATTTCGGAAGCCGCCGGGACGGGGCTGAGATCGGCGATCTGATCGACCTGGACCAGGATTGGGGCCCCGTTCTCGTCCGTTCGCCCGGTCGTCAGCATAAGCGCGCCGATCATCGCCGGATCAGCGCGCTGCTCGCTCGGCAGGCGCACGACAATATCGTAGGTTTCGCCGGTGGCATCGGTCCAGTTCGAAACTTCTTCGCCGCCGACGAGCGGAGAGAGCGAGGCGGCAAGATTGGATCTGGTCATGCCAAGATCGCTCGCCGCCTCGCGCTTCAGGCGCACCGAAAGGATGGAGGTCACTTCCCTGGCGCTCGAATTCACATCCGCCATGCCCGGGATCCTGCGCATATCGCTGTCAAGATCCGAGGCGATCTTCTCGATGATCGCGCGGTCATCTCCAAGTATGCTGAGCTGGATCGGGCTGTCGCCGCCGCCAAGCCCTTCCTGCACAATGGCAATCTCGATGCCCGGAATGACGGACAACCGCTCGCGGATCGGGTTTGCCAGCGTGAGCGGGGTTCGCTTACGCTGCTCGAGAGCCACCAGGCGCACCAGCACGGCGGCGCGGTGCTTGCCGACCATCCCGCCCGTGTTGATGGTCGAATAGATCGTCTCGACCTCGGGGAATTCCCTAAGCGCATTTTCGACCTGGCGGACTTTCGTCGCGGTGTAGTCGAGGGAGGAGCCGACAGGCGCCGTCACGTTGATCTGGAAGCGGCCCTCGTCGGCGCCAGGCACGAACTCCGCGCCGACCAGGGGCACCATGAACAGGCTGCCGATGAAGATGCCGACGGTTGCAAGAAGCGTCACGAAACGGTGGCGCAGTGTCCAGCCGATGACATGGCGGTACTGATTGGCCAGCCATTCGAAGCCGTGATCGAAGCGTGCGATCAGGCGCCCAATGGCTCCGCGTTTCGCATTCGGATGCGAATCGGGATCATACCAGACGCTGGACAACATCGGATCTAGGGTGAAGGCGACGAAGAGTGAAATGAGGACTGCGGCAGAAACCGTGACGCCGAATTCGTAGAAGAAGCGGCCGACTATGCCGTCCATGAAGGCGACCGGCAGGAAGACTGCAACGATCGTCAGCGTCGTGGCGATCACGGCAAGGCCGATTTCATTGGTGCCGTCCAGCGCTGCCCTCAGATGCGACTTGCCCATGTGCAGATGCCGCGTGATGTTCTCGCGCACGACGATTGCATCGTCGACCAGAATGCCGATCGACAGGGTCAGCGCCAGCAGGCTGAGTGTGTTGAGTGTAAAGCCGAGGAAACTGATAACCGCCAGCGTACCAAGCATCGCGATCGGAAGTGTCAGGCCGGTGATGACGGTGCTGCGCCAGGAGTTGAGAAACAGGAAGACGATGGCGACGGCAAGTGCCGCGCCTTCGATCAGCGTGGCCTGAACTTGGGTGACCGATTCCTCGATCGCTGTCGATGCATCGGTGACGACCCGGAGTTGGACATTCTGGGCGGCGAGTTCCCTGTTCAGTTGAACGAGACGGTTCCTGACGTCGGCCACGACCTGCACGGTATTGGCGTCCTGCACCTTCACCACATCGATGGCGAGGGCCGTTTCGCCATTATAGAGCGCGCGGCTTTCGGCGTCGGCGGCGCCATCCGAAACGTTGGCGACATCACGCAGATAGATCGGCGCGCCACCGCGTTGTGCAACGATCATGTCAAGCAGGTCGTCAGGCTGCTCGACGCGGCCCTGTACCTGAATGGTGCGTTCGGAGAACGTGCTGATCAGGCTACCTGCTGGACTGTTGCGGTTGCCGTTGCGCAGAACGTCGATCACCTCATTGATGCCGACGCGCAGCGCGCGCATCCGCGTGTCGTCAATGGAAACCTCGATCTGCCGCTTCTGGGCCCCGATCAGCGTGACCTGACCCACGCCGGAGATCGTCGTCAGTTGCCGCACGACACGCTGATCGGCGACGGTTGTCAGGGCAGGGACGTCCAGCGATGTCGAGCTGATGGCGATCGACAAAATGGGCTGATCCGACGGATTGAAGCGCGACACGATGGGCTTGTCGGCGTCGTCAGGAAAGTCAGCCTCAATTGCGGCGACTTTGTCGCGGACGTCCTGTGCCGCAGTAGCCCCCTGAACCTCCAGCTTGAACTTCGCCGTTACAACTGAGCGTCCTTCATAGGACGTCGATGTGATCTCATCCAGTCCGCCGATTGAGTTCAGGGCGTCCTCAATCGGGCGGGTCACCTCTGTCTCGACGGTTTCGGGTGTGGCGCCCGAGTAGGTCGTCATCACCACGACGATCGGAACGTCGACATCAGGATACTGGTCCAGCCCAAGCCGCTGGAAGGAGAAGATGCCTATCACCAGCAGGGCCACCATCATCATGGTGGTGAAGACGGGATGGGTGACGGAAATACGGGTCAGGAACATCTCAGCCGGCCTTGTCGAGGGTCACGGCAACATTGGGCTGCAACTCGGGCAGTGGAGCGGTCACGATCGTATCACCGTCCTTCAGGCCATCCGCAATCTCGATCAGGCTGTTGCCGTTCCAAGCCTGTCTGACGGTCACGGGCTGGCGTTGAAGATGGCCGTTGTGGAGTCTAAGCACATAGTCACCGGTCTCGTCCTTCCGCAGAGAAATAGCAGGAACCACGAGCGCATCTGCTTTCTCCCGAACGAGGATTGAACCAGTGGCGAACATCCCGCCCCAGAGCCGTCCGTCACGATTGGAAAGCTGCAGATAGACAGGCACGAAGCGCGTGCCGCTGTCGGCGACCGGATTGATCCGGGTGACCCTGCTTTCAATCGTCAGGCCATCCATGCCGTCTATTTGCAGTTCGGCGGTCTGGCCTGGGGTCACGCGCAAGATGTCGCGGGTGGAAACCAGAACCTTCGCTTCCAGAATGTCGGTATCGACGATGGTCAGCAGTTCGGCATCTGCGCTCACCTGCGAGCCCGCCTCGACAGCGCGGCTCGCAACAATTCCGTCGAAGGGGGCGGTAACCTCCGTATTGCGCAGCGCTACACGGGCGATATCGACCTGTGCCGAAAGGCTCTGCACCTTGGATGTGTTGGCGGCGACGTCCCTTTTGGCCCTTTCCAGTTGCTCTTTGGATGTGACGCTTTTTGCAACAAGTTGTTCGATCCGGCTCAGCGCCTGCATGGCCAGCGTCAGCTCTGCCTCGGCGGCATCGCGATCGCTCTCGCGTTGCAGCAGCGTCGATTGCAAATCGTCCGTTTCGAAGCTGAGAATGACGTCGCCAGCTTTCACCCGCTCGCCCTCACGAACAGCGAGGTTTAGGACCTTTCCTCCGGTTTGTGCCCGCATCACCAGGCGATTGATCGGCTGAAGCTCGCCGCTGACGCGCAGGCGCTCGATCATCGAAACCCGCTCGACCTTGGTCACTTCTGTATGCGTCAGTTCCAACGGCCTGTTTGACTGTAGTGCGGATACGGACGCCACGATATTCTTGACGCGTTCGTTCGCATCGACCGTGCCCCGGGCAGGATCGAGATAGAGGAAAGCAAGAGTGCAGCCGCCGAGCAGCATTCCTGCTGTGGCGATTTTTTGGGTCCAAATGGGCGTCATTACGAACATCCTTCTCGGTCGAACTCAACATGGCCGCATGTAGGCGGCCTCGTCGCACATCGAGCGACTGGTGTTCCCGTGGATAGATGTCGACAATTGCAGCAGCATTACCGGCTCGACACGAGCTCTCCGTAATCCTGCGGCAACGTTGGCAGGAGAGAAGAATGATGCAAACGAGGGCGTCGACCATGAGACTGTTGCTGATCGAAGATGAGAAGGAACTGGCTGAGGCCCTGAGCGCTGCCCTAAGCAAACAGGGAGTGGTCATCGACCATGCCATGCTGCTGGCCGATGCCTGTGAACTCACTCGACAGAACACCTATGACGCGATCCTTCTCGATCGTCGTTTGCCGGATGGGGAAGGTCTGACGTTTATCCCCAAGCTCAGGCGGGCAGGGGTCGACACGCCGATTATCGTGATGACAGCAAGAAACGAGCCAAAGGAGCGAATTGAGGGGCTAAACGGTGGCGCGGACGATTACCTCGGAAAGCCGTTTCTGGTCGATGAGCTGATGGCGCGGCTACGCGCAGTGCTAAGACGTCCGCCGAATGTCGTCGAAGAGAAAATCGCAGTCGGCAAGATGATCATCGATCCGCTCAATATGAATGTCATGATTGGGTCGGCCTTGCTGGAACTGCCTCGCCGCGAACTGCTCGTTCTCATCGCCCTGGCAAAGCGCAAGGACAAAACCGTGCTTCGGTCCGCACTCGAAACGGCCGTGTACAACTATGAGGAGGAGATACAGTCGAATGCACTCGATGCGCATATCTCACGTTTGCGAAAGCGCCTTTCGGAGTCCTCGGCTGGCGTCACGGTTCATAACATCCGCGGTGTCGGATATCTCCTGAAGGAAGAATAATGGCTGCGGCGACAATACCCAATCCGTCTCTCTGGTGGAAGCTCAGCTGGCAGCTCAGTCTCGTCTTTGTCGCAGTCGTTGCGGCCGTCATTGTCGGTCTCTGTGTCTATGGCGCCATGATCCTGTCGCCGACAGTGGGGCTGCAGGACAAGCTCGGTGCAGCGCTCTACGAGGCGGTGGCACGGGATGCACAAGGACAGCTCGTCATTCAAGAGAACCTGGCTCTTCGGTCCTTCAAGGCGGAAAATGATCGCTTGTGGTTCGTCGTCGCAACGCCGGACGGAATGACAGCGTCCTATGGCGCAGTACCGGCGCCCTATGCAGAGATGGCGCCTTTTGTCAGGCTGATCAGAGATGGCGACATCCGTGGCGCCGCAGAAACGGACGAGGTGGCGTCCATCGACCGTATCGATACGGCTCTTGGGGAAGTCCGAGTTATGTACGGCGGAAACACAAGCAGAAGCGCGACGTTTCTGACCATGCTGACGAAGACCTATCCCATCTACCTGCCTTTGTTGGCCATTGCACTGCCCGCCATCTTCTTCACTGTACCCCGTGTCGTCAGGCATGCCCTTGCCGGCCTCAATGCGGTTGTCAGCAAGGCGCCGGAGATCGACCCCAGGCGTCCCGGATCGCGGCTTCCGGTCGAAGACGTGCCGAAAGAAGTGACCCCGCTTATCATCGCCTTCAACAGTATCCTTGAGCGCCTGGAGGAACAATTTCAAGCGCGGCAACGCTTTCTGATCGATGCGGCGCACGAACTCAGAACACCCATTGCCATCATGCAAACGAGGATCGAAGGCATGTCGGAAGGCGGCGAGCGACGCCGCCTGATGGCCGATGTCGCACGGCTGGGGGAGACGGCCGAACAGCTTCTCGACTTCGAGCGCAACGTTCAGGCGACGGATGTGCATGAAACCGTCGATCTGGTCGAGATCGCCCGCTCGGTGGTGGCCGATCTTGCGCCGATGGCGATCGCGGGCGGCTATGAGATCTCGTTTGAAAGCAACGTCGATCAAGTTGAACGGGAAGGGAGCCGACCCGCCTTGCAACGCGCCATCAGCAATCTGGTGCGCAACGCCATCGATCATGGCGGCAACAGAGGCGCAATCTCGGTGACGGTTTCCGGGCATGGTGAGATCGCGGTTTCTGACGAGGGACCCGGCATCCCGGAAGACCAGCGCGAACAGGTGTTTGAACCGTTTTACCGCCTCACACCGCGTAGCACGGGTGCCGGCCTTGGCTTGAGCCTTGTGAAGCAGATCGTTGCCAATCACCACGGCCATGTGAGCATGGATAGCACACCCTCGGGCACAACATTCAGAATTCTGGTCTGAACGCGATTGGAATTCTGACCGCGGAACATCTTGTAATGTTACGGCAATGCTTTGCCCGCAGGTTCTGCGCAAGTGATCCAAGAGGGCAGGAAAGTGCACCAGAAACAAGCTTCGGAATGTCTTGAACCTACCCTCTGCAATAGGGACGAGCGCCGCTTAACGGTTGCCATCGTCGCGATGCCGCTCTTGCTTGTGATGGCGGGATGCACATCCGTTTCACTGAAAGAGGGCGGAACTCTAACATCCTATGATCAGCTCAGCCCCGCCAAAGGCAACTTCACCAAGACACGCACCTTCGTCGATGCTCAGGGTCTGTCTGGCGTGGAAACAGTCGCCATCCTTCCATCGACGTTCTCGTCGGCCGCCGCCGCGCGCATCAAGGCCATGCAAGATCGAGCGCTTGTCACAAATGCGCTGGACCGTGCCGTTTGTGTTGCCCTCAGCGACAAATATCAGTTGGTTCCAACAGGCCAGCCCGCTGACCTGACAGTCCGTGCCGTCGTCACTGACGTTGTTCCCACGAGCAAGACGATGGCCGGCGTCTCGACCATCGTTTCCCTGGGAAGCAGCCTTGCGCTTCCAGTCGGCATTCCGCGTCTGCCGGCTGGTTTGGGTGGGCTCGCTGTCGAAGCCGAGGCTGTCGACAGTGCCGGCATACAATTGGCCGCGGTGGTCTGGTCGAAGGGCGCCAATTCGATCACCAACAACGCGCGCGTGTCAGAGGTCGGCGACGCCTACAGCCTCGCATCAAACTTCGGCAAATACTTCTCAAGTATTCTGATGACCGGCAAGGAACCCAAGGGTTTGGATTTGTCCCTGCCTTCGGCACAGCGGGTGAATTCGGCGCTTGGAGGCAAGCCAAAATATACTGCCTGCGACGCATTCGGGCGGTCTCCCGGCCTTGCGGGCATTGTTGCCGACAAGGTTGGCGCGCCGCCGCAATGGACTGACAAGCAGCCGAGAACACCCGTCCAACAGTAGCAGGATAGCTGTCAAAGGCGCGCTGTCTCGGCGCAGCACGATCGGCCGGCCCCCAACCGGACGAAGGGACGGGCGTAATGTAGGTTCCGCCAGCCTCCGCCCGCCCGTCCCACCTACCTTTCCATGAATTGCGGTCCCGTAATGTTGCGGCAATCCTCCCTCACCAGTGTGGGTCAATCAAATGAAGTCCAGCGGCTCTTATGATTTTTAGGAATGCACATGAAGACTGAAGCTCTGTCCGATCATTGCGCGGTGGCCGCTGCATTTCTGTCGCTGCTCGCAAACCCGAAGCGCCTTTCCATCCTGCATCATGTCACACAAAGGGAGTATTCAGTCGGTGAGCTTTCGCGGTGTGTTGGTCTCAGTCAGTCCGCACTGTCACAGCACCTTTCGAAGCTGCTCCGCGGGGAGCTAGTCGAGAGGCGCCGTGATGCGCAGACGATCCATTATTCCTGCACCTCACCCGCCGTCGGAAAACTTCTGACGACACTTGGCGAAATTCTCCCAGATTCCGGTTGCGCAGTAGCGCCCTCGGGGGAATGACCCCTGTTCCCGACGTTCAATACTCGCTGTAGCCCTCACCAGCGATGCCTTCCCGCAAGCCATAATAGGAGTATATAGTGACCCGGTACCTACCCCGCCTTCTGCGACTAAAAACGACCAGTTCCGCCCGTGGCGCGGTTCAGACAATTGTGCTGGCAAGCGCGCTTGGTTTGCTGCCTGTGACAACACTGGCTGCCGACCTTGAGAATGGTGATGTCGCTGTCGTCCCTCCTCAGGAGTTTGATTCTGGGCGTTATGGCGATTTCCGTGACAGGCTGCACGACTGGAAAGTCACCGTCGGCGCAGGCGCTATCTACATGCCCGAATACGAGGGTTCGGATAAGTTTGATATCAATCCATTACCGATTATTTCGGCTGAGTTCGGCGACCGTATCAGTGTCGACATCACAGGCGTCACAGTCGATCTTTACGAGGCCAATGGGTTCAGGGCTGGCGTGAAGGGTGGCTACGACCTGGGGCGTAAGGAAGATGATTCTGATTATCTGCGCGGCCTCGGCGATATTGATGCAGGCGGTATCATAGGCGGGATCGTCAGCTATGAGGTTGGGCCGTTTGAAGCTTATGCAGAGCTCGACAAGACGATCGGCGGCAGCGACGGCCTGACGGGGACCGTTGGCGCCAAGGCGTCGTACAGATACGAAAGCTTTCTCTTTTCGGCCGACGTCTCCGGTACTTGGGCGGATGACAAGCACATGGAATCGTATTTCGGCGTTACCAGCGCCCAATCGGCAAACTCAGGCCTTGCGCAGTATGATGCCAAAGCCGGCGTCAAGCGGGTCGATGTGAAGGGTTCCATCACCTACATGATGACCGAAAACTGGCTTGTGACTGGTACGGCGGGAGCGGGCTTCCTGATGGGCGATGCCAAGGACAGCCCGATCGTCAAGGATGATGTCCAGCCTTTTGCAATGCTGGGAGTAGCGTATCGCTTCTAACTCGTCCTCCAGTTTTTAACGCTTGTGCGTATGCAAAGCTGACATCTGAAAAGTATAGGCCTAGTGCGAAGTATCTGATCGAAGTGCCCGGCGCGTCCGGACCTGTCCGGGCCACGCCAGCATTGTCGGTGTCGGTCGAATGACAAAGGGCTCGTCTTTTGGTGGCGAGCCCTTTGTCCTACGGTGCTCCTGGGAGGGAGTAAGGGATCCGTGATCGTTCAAGCCGAGGGTGGCATGAGGTAGGTGTGGGACAACTCTATATGGGTCACTGACCTGATATCGGAAGCATTTGCGGCTATTACGATTTCGTATGTGCCGGGCTCGGCGCGGAAAGCGCCCGCGTCTTCGTCGTAGTAGGAGAGGTCGCGTGGTATGATTTTGAGCGTCGCGGTGCCAGTCTGTCCGGCGGAGATAAACAACTTGGCGAACGCCCTTAGTTCCTTGTCCGGGCGCTCGACCTTGGCTTTCGGAGATCGGACATAGAGCTGGACGAGTTCCGAACCTGCGCGACTTCCGACATTCCGGACGTCGATCGTGACAGCAATGCCTTCATGTCCCATTTCACGCGACGAGACACTTGGCTCACCCCAGGTGAACTCGGTATAGCCGAGACCGTGGCCGAAGGGGAATAATGGCACGATACCGCGCGAATCATGATGCCGGTAGCCGATGAAAACTCCCTCCTCGTAGCGGACGTGTCCATCTCTGCCGGGGTAGGTTCCAGGATCGCCGGTGATTGCCGAATTGTCCTTTAGCGACTTAGGAAAGGTCTGTGGCAACTTGCCGCCGGGTTCGACATCACCGAATAACACGTCGGCAACTGCATTGCCGAGTTCCTGTCCGGGATACCAGAACTGAATGACCGCAGCGACCTCGTCGAGCCAAGGCATCTCAATAGGACCGCCTGTTTGCAGTACGACCACGGTCTTCGAATTGACTGCGGCGACCCGGCTGATCAATTCGTCCTGGCTGCCCGGCAGGCGAAGATCGGGAAGATCTAGGCCTTCGGTATCCCACTCGCCATCGCGGCCGACGAAGACGAGCGCAACATCGCTGTTCCTTGCAATCTCGACCGCCTCGTCTATGTACTCGATGCCCAGCGGCTTTTCGACGCCAAAACGGACTGCGGTAATGTAGATGCCTTCACCGCTCGCTTCCGGCGTATCGTAGTCGATGCGGATGCAGTAGCTCCTGCCGGCCTCGAGCGAGATGGATGCTCTTTGCTCATCATTTGCCGTCCCGAAGTAATTTTCGCCCCTGGTCCAGCCGTCCTGGCCGTCAACGAGAAGCGCGTCGTCGATGTACAGACGCGCCAGACCTGCATTGGTCATGCCGAATACATGCTCCCCAGCATCGTCAGGCGTGAACGTTGTGGAGAGTCGTACCGAAAAATTCGTGGGGTCGAGCCGCTTTTCGGGCAGGTCGAACCAGAAAAATTCACCCTTGGCGGCTGTCTGGACATGGAGTGGTGTGCCCTTGCGACCGTGTCCGGCGAAGAATTCGACACGAATATCGCCTTGAAGCAATTCGACCAGTCTGTTGTGTCGACAACCTATAGCGTGGCGCGTGCTATTCGGGTTCTGCAGTGCCGCCCGGATGCCTTGCAAGGGGCTGACGGCATAGCTCGTCGCAATCTGCGCGCTGCCACCGCCCATGATGCGGGAGCTCGCCGCATTGGGCCCGAGAACTGCAATCTGGTCAAGCGAGGTCTTTTCCAACGGCAGAACACCATCGTTCTTTAATAGGACGGCACCCTCTGCGCCGAGCTGGCGGATGAGTGCGCGATCTTCCTCCAGGTCCAGGAAGCTCTCACTAAGGTCGGGCGTCCTTTCGAATGCGCCGACACGCTCGATCAGCACGAGCATCCGCCTTGCTGCCTCTCGAACGGTCTCGGCCTTGACCTTTCCATCCCGGACAGCTGCAACGAGCTTTTCGCCCCGGTCGCGTGTGGGGCCGGGCATTTCCAGATCGAGGCCTGCATTGATCGTCTCGGCGGTCGTGCGCGATCCGAACCAGTCTGACATCACCACGCCCTCGAAGCCCCACTCCTCTCGCAGCACCTTGGTCAGGAGCCAATGGTTCTCGCTCGCATAAACGCCATTGATCTTGTTGTAAGCGGACATGAAAGCCATCGCCTTACCGCGCTTGACCGTCTGCTCGAAAGGCGGAAAGTAGATTTCGCGCATGGTACGCTCGTCGATGTCGGACGACATCGTCTGGCGCTCGACCTCGGATTCATTGCCAGCAAAATGCTTGACCGTGGCTGCGACGCCCTGGCTCTGAACGCCCTGAACATAGGCGACGGCAAGTTCTGCGGTCAGGAGCGGGTCCTCCGAGTAGCATTCGAAGTTGCGCCCATTCAGCCCGGAGCGCTGAATATTGATCGTCGGGGCTAGAAGAATGGAGGCGCCCTTGCTCTTCGCCTGTCCAGCCAGGGACACGCCCATACGTCGGACGAGTTCCGGATTCCAGGTCGCGCCGAGCGCAATCCCTACCGGGTAGCATGCCGCTTCGACGCCGCCGACAAGAGAGCCTGCACCACGCGCCCCATTGGGACCGTCGGTAACCTTGACTTTCGGCACACCAAGCCTGCCGACGGCCACGGTTGTCCAGAAGTCGTCGCCTGAAAGCAAAGACACCTGCTCCTCAAGTGTCATCCTGTCGAGTACGGAATCTATCATGCCTGTCTCCCTTTAGGCCTCTTGTCGAGCGGCCAAATGGGGCCGGTGTTGGTTTTCACGCGGAACTGAGCCGGTTTTTCCACCGAGAAGTGAGCCACCTCTGATTATGGTTTTCTGATCAGGCTTTGGTCAATGGGTTGGTCTTTTCTCCTCTCTTTTGCGCTGCTGCGGCCGAGCTGGCTTTGAAGCGGAAGCTGTCGTTCCCGGTTTCCAGGATATGGCAACGGTGGGTGAGGCGGTCCAGCAGAGCTGTCGTCATCTTGGCGTCGCCGAAGACCGTTGCCCATTCGCTGAAGCTGAGGTTGGTGGTGATGATGACGCTGGTGCGCTCATAAAGCTTGCTCAGCAAATGGAACAGCAGTGCACCGCCTGAGGCACTGAACGGAAGGTATCCGAGCTCATCGAGGATAAGCAGATCGAGGCGAACCAGTGTCTCGGCGATCTGGCCTGCCTTGCCTTTGGCCTTCTCCTGCTCGAGCGCGTTGACCAATTCGATGGTCGAGAAGAAGCGGACCTTTCGGCGATGATGCTCGATGGCCTGGATTCCAAGAGCGGTCGCGACATGCGTTTTGCCAGTGCCAGGGCCACCGATAAGGACAACGTTCTGCGCCCCATCCATGAACTCGCATCGGTGCAATTGGCGCACGGTGGCCTCGTTGATCTCGCTGGCGGCGAAGTCGAAGCCGGAGATGTCTTTGTAGGCCGGGAAGCGGGCAGCCTTCATATGATAGGCGATGGAGCGGACCTCGCGCTCGGCCATCTCGGCCTTCAGCAACTGGGACAGGATTGGCACGGCCGCATCAAAGGCGGGAGCGCCTTGCTCGATAAGGTCGGTGACGGCTTGGGCCATGCCATACATCTTCAGGCTCCGCAGCATGATGACGACGGCAGCACTTGCGGGGTCATGACGCATGGCGGCCTCCTGCGATCCGGGCGCGTAGGTCATCATAGCGTTCGACATTTGCTTTGGGTTCACGCAGCAAGATCAGAGCCTGTGGCGTATCGATGTCGGGACCATCGATTGTCTTGCCGTCGATCAGCCGATGCAGCAGGTTCAGCACATGCGTCTTGGTCGCCACCCCCGCATCCAAGGCCAGTTCCACAGCCCTGAGGACGACCTGTTCGTCGTGATGAAGGACAAGCGCAAGGATATCGGCCATCTCACGATCACCGCCGGGGCGGCGAAGCATCTGATCTTGCAACTGTCTGAAGGCCAGCGGTAATTCCAGGAAGGGTGCACCATTGCGCAGGGCACCGGGTTTGCGCTGGATGACGGCAAGGTAATGTCGCCAGTCGTAAATCGTTCGCGGCGGCTTGTCGTGGCTGCGCTCAATGATCCGCTCATGCTCGCATAGGACATTGCCCTCAGCCGCAACCACCAGTCTTTCGGGATATATCCGCAGGCTGACGGGCCGGTTCGCAAACGATGCAGGCACGCTGTAGCGATTCCGCTCAAAGGTAATCAGGCATGTCGGCGAGACGCGCTTGCTCTGCTCGACGAAGCCGTCAAATGCAGCGGGGAGCGGCATCAATGCTGGTTGTTCTGCGGACCAGACGTCCGCGATCGTGCCGGGCAAGGTGCCGTGCGCTGTGTCGCGCCACAGGTCCTGGCAATGCTGTTCCAGCCAGGTATTCAATGCCGCCAGATCCGGAAAGTCTGGCATCTGTTGCCACAGCCGCGGTCGGGCATCTTGGACGTTCTTCTCGACCTGCCCCTTCTCCCAGCCGGCGGCGGGATTGCAGAACTCAGGCGCAAAGACGTAGTGGTTCGTCATCGCGAGGAAACGGATGTTGACCTGCCGTTCCTTGCCGCGGCCGACACGATCGACCGCCGTTTTCATGTTGTCGTAGATGCCGCGACCAGGTACGCCGCCAAACGCCCGGAAGCCGTGCCAGTGGGCATCGAAGAGCATCTCATGCGTCTGGAGCAGATAGGCCCTGACCAGAAAGGCGCGGCTGTGCGACAGCTTGATGTGAGCGACCTGTAGCTTCGTGCGCTCGCCGCCGATCACGGCATAGTCTTCACTCCAATCGAACTGGAATGCTTCGCCTGGGCGGAAAGACAGAGGAACGAATATGCCGCGGCCAGTCGTCTGCTGCTCAACCCGCCACTCACGGGCAAAGGCGGCGACCCGACCATAGGAGCCGGTAAAGCCGAGAACCACCAGATCGGATGAAGCTGCTTCAGCGTTCGGCGCTGCTTGCGCGACCTCCCGGCCTCGGTCTTCAGCCAGCCAGCAAGTTTGTCGGCATAGGGATCAAACTTGCTCAGTCGTTCCGGTCCCGTGAACGTCGGCTCGATCGTACCAGCGTTCAAATACTTCGCGATCGTGTTACGCGACAAACCGGTATGCCGACTGATCTCGCGGATCGACTGCTTCTCGCGCAGCTTCATCCGACGGATGATGTTTAAAAGTCCCATGTGGATCACTCCGTTGCCCCCGTCGCTCACCGCGTTGGGGGAAGGTTCACATGGCTCAATTCTCAATGGAAATTATGCGCCTAACCGGCTCAGTTCTGCGTGGAAACCAACAGCGAGGTCGTACAATGGGCGGGATCCGGCGAAAAACATATCGCCGATATGCGCAATAAAGATGGGCTTTTGGTCGAGTTCCAGCACTCTGCAATCACTCCCCAGGAGCGCATGGAGCGAGAGGCGTTTTACCCGAACCTGGTCTGGGTCGTGGATGGGACGCGCTTGAAATACGACATTCCGAGATTTGACAAGGCGAGCTCGGACCTGCGCGGAGCGCTTCGGTCCGGCTACTTTACGACCCACTGGCTTTCACTGAGGAGGAGAGACCTCGCGATCTCAGATGCTTCCTGGATATGTGCCCGACATGCCAGTTCGGCTGCCGTTGGGTCGTTGTGCCGAATGGCATTGAAAATCTCGCGCATGCGGGCAGGTCCGGAGACGGTGCGGTTGACGGTCGAGAGGGTAATCACGCGCAAGCGGGAAATACGTCCGTTGAGACGGTTTACGATTTCCCAGGCGATCACGTGCCCGCCGGCTTCGAACATGACCTTGTAAAACTCATGCGTCGCTTCGAGAATCGCGGGCGGCGAGAGGTTCTTCGACGTGCGGTCCAGTTCCTCGAGCGCGCTTTCGAGCTTCGCCTTGATCGTCGCATCGGCACGCCTTGCACAATCAGCTGCCGCAGTGGCTTCGAGCGCCAAGCGGATCTCGTAAATCTGTCGCGCGTCCTCCCAGCTTATCCGTGCAACCGTCGGCCCCTGCTTGGCGACGTTCTCGACAAGGCCTTCCGATTCCAAATGCCGGATGACCTCGCGGATGACGGAGCGGGAGACGCCCATCTGTTCACACAGGGTGCGCTCCACAAGCCTTTGCCCCGGTTCAAAGAGCCCGGAAATAATGGCGCGCCGCAGGCGATCAAGGGCAATCTCCCTCAAGGTCGCTGGCGGTGTTTCGATCCGCAGATCGGTAAAGTCACGGTCTTGTTTCAGCATCCTTCTTCCATAACCGTGATTTTTGTCAGGGGCAAGGTCTTGACACGTTGTATGATGGTATACCAACATGTGGTATACACATAAAAAAGGAGGCGGCCTTGGTTCCGGTCATTCGCAAAACCCTGCTCCACGTCGAAACCACGCTGATCGAAGGTGGCAGGCAGGCCCCGACGCCGCTCAAGCTGATTGCAGCCATCGCGGTGCTGAAAAATCCCTGGGCCGGGCGTGGTTTCGTCGAAGACCTGAAGCCCGAGATCCATGCTGCGGCTCCGGTGCTTGGTGCACTCCTGACCAGGATGATCCTCGACGTTACGGGATCCGGCGAGGCCGTGGAAGCCTATGGCAAGTCAGCCGTGGTAGGCCTCGACGGCGAAGTCGAGCATGCCTCTGCCCTGATTCATACGCTTCGCTTCGGCAACCATTATCGCCAGGCGGTCGGTGCCAAATCCTATCTTGCTTTCTGCAATACGCGTGGCGGGGCAAATGCACCGATCATGATCCCGCTGATGGACAAGAATGATGAGGGCCGTCGTTCGCACTACCTGACGATCCAGTGCGCCATTCCCGACGCTCCGGCGGCTGACGAGATCGTTGTCGCACTTGGCGCATCGATTGGCGGGCGGCCGCATCATCGCATCGGCGATCGCTATCAGGACCTCAAGGAGCTGGGCAACGATGTCCATAATCCCGCAGCGGTCTGAGACCCCGTCTGGCACGACCTATGTCGCGGTCGGACGCGGCGAGCCGCTGGTTCTGATCCATGGCGTCGGCATGAAGCTGGACGCCTGGCTGCCGCAGATCGAAGTCCTGTCCGGCCGCTTTGAGGTGATTGCCGCAGACCTGCCGGGGCATGGCGGAAGTGTCGCCCTCGCAGACGGATCTGACTTGCCGGCCTTTGTCAGCCGCTTCGCGCGGTTTCTCACCGAAATCGATCGTGGCCTGGTCAGCGTTGCCGGGCATTCGATGGGTGCCCTTATCGCCGGCGGACTTGCCGTCGAGGCACGGGGTCTCATCCGGCGGGTAGCCCTTCTCAATGGCGTCTATCGCCGGGATGCCGTTGCACGGAATGCAGTGCGGCAACGCGCTGCCGAAATCGAGACGGGCGGCTTTGACCGCGAGGCGCCGCTGCGCCGCTGGTTCGGCGAAGGACACGAGCATGAGGCAGCCTATGCGTTGTCGCGCCGCCTCCTCGCAGAAGTCGACCAGCAGGGCTATGCGACGGCGTATACCGCCTTCGCCAATGGAGACGCGGTCTATGCCGATCGCTGGCCGGAAGTTGGCTGTCCCGCTCTTTTCCTGACGGGAGAGGGGGACCTCAATTCGACGCCGGAGATGGCGCGCGCCATGGCGGCGTCCACGTGCTCGGGCAGGGCGGTCATCGTCCCTGGCCATCGCCATATGGTCAACCTGACGGCGCCACAGATAGTGAATGACGCGCTAACCGACTGGATGAGTTGGACCACGGAGGAGGCCTGCCATGACGCATGATCCGCGCGCATTGAGAAATGCCTTTGGAGCATTCATGACCGGAGTGACCGTCGTGACAACCCGCAGTGCTGCGGGTGAACCCATAGGTTTTACCGCCAATTCCTTCACCAGTGTCTCGCTCGATCCGCCGCTTCTTCTTGTCTGTCTCGCCAAGACCTCGCGCAATTTCGACGCTGTAACCGGCTCGACCGGTTTTGCCGTCAACATCCTGTCCGAGGCGCAGAAGGACGTGTCGAACACCTTCGCCCGACCGGTCGATGATCGTTTCGCCGCAGTCTCCTGGCGTGATGGCCCGCATGGCTCTCCGATCTTTGCCGATGTTTCGGCGTGGTTCGACTGTTCCACCCATCAGGTGGTCGAGGCTGGCGATCACGTGATCCTGATCGGCCGGGTCGAGGCCTTCGAGGACAACGGACTGTCCGGGCTCGGCTATGCACGAGGCGGCTATTTCTCGCCGGCGCTATCGGACAAGGCGCTGCTGGCCGGTCAGGACCTGCCTCAGGTCCTCGGTACGGTTGCCGAACGCAATGGCGAGGTCCTTCTCCAGGAAGAGCCGGACGGGACGCTGCGCCTGCCGTCAATCGAATTGGAAAATGGTGGTGACGGGGTCGACGCCCTGTTCGACTATCTGCGGGATCTTTGCCGCCTTCCGGTCGCGCCCGGCCTGGTCTACTCCATCTATGAAGACACCCATTCCCGTCGCCAGCACGTCATCTATCGGGCAACGCTTGGCGAAGGCGATATCGTGGGCGCGAAGCTCTACCCGGTCGACGCCTTGCCGTTGGAGCGCGTCGCCGACCGGGCCACGCGCGATGTGCTGACGCGCTACGCTCAGGAATCGAGCCTCGGCAATTTCGGGGTCTATGTCGGAAATCAGGAAAAGGGCCGGGTGCATGCCCAGGTCGCCAGGGGATAGGCCATGAAGTTCTCGCTCTTCGTCCACATGGAAAGACTGGATGCCAGCCAAACGCACGGGCAGCTCTATGAGGAGTTCATCCAGCTCTGTGAGCTCGCCGACCGCGGCGGCATGCATGCGATCTGGACCGGCGAACACCACGCCATGGATTTCACCATCGCGCCGAACCCCTTCATCAACCTCGCCGACCTTGCACGGCGGACAAAGAATGTTCGCCTCGGCACAGGCACGGTAATTGCGCCTTTCTGGCATCCGATCAAGCTGGCCGGTGAAGCCGCGATGACCGACATCATCTGCGAAGGTCGGCTCGATGTCGGCATTGCGCGCGGCGCCTATGGCTTCGAATACGAGCGCCTGCTGCCGGGGCTCGATGCGTGGGGCGCTGGCCAGCGCATGCGCGAGCTGATTCCGGCGGTGAAGGGCATCTGGGCCGGCGACTATGCTCATCAGGGCGAGTTCTGGCAGTTTCCCTCCACGACCTCGGCGCCGAAGCCGATACAGGAGCCACATCCGCCAATCTGGGTCGCCGCACGCGATCCCAACAGCCATGAATTTGCCGTCGCGAATGGCTGCAATGTCCAGGTGACGCCGCTGTGGAATGGCGATCCGGAAATCGAGGCGCTTATGGGGCGCTTCAACACGGCCTGCGACAAGGCGCCCGACCAGGCGCGGCCGAAGATCATGCTGCTGTTGCACACTTATGTCGGTTTCGATGCAGCCGATGTGGATCGGGCGAGCCAGGAAGTCAGCGTCTACTACAACTACTTCTCCGCCTGGTTCAAGAACGAGAAGCCGATCCGCCAGGGTCTGATCGAGCGGCTCACCGAGGAAGAGATGGCCGCCAATGCCGCTCTCTCACCGGATGTCATGCGCCGAAACCTGCCGATCGGGTCAGCCGACGAGGTCATTGCTCGGCTCAAGGCCTACGAGGCCCTGGGCTATGACGAATATTCCATGTGGATCGACACAGGCATGTCCTTCGAGCGCAAGAAGGCCTCGCTCGAACGTTTCATCGCCGACGTCATGCCGGCTTTTGGCTGAGGGGGTCTGATGCAGCGCTTCCAACAATACATCAATGGCACATTCGAGGACGGCAGCGGCCGGTTCGAAAGTCTCGATCCGGCCACGGCCAAGCCCTGGGCGCAAATGCCGGAGGCCCGTGAAGCGGATGTCGATCGCGCAGTGGACGCTGCCGAGGCTGCCTTGCAGGACGGCCCCTGGGCCGCGATGACGGCCACCCAGCGCGGCAAGCTGCTCTACAAACTAGCCGATCTGGTTGCCGCGAATGCGCCGAAGCTGGCGGAGATCGAAACCCGCGACACCGGCAAGATCATTCGCGAGACCTCGGCCCAGATCGCCTATGTCGCAGACTACTATCGCTACTATGCCGGGCTCGCAGACAAGATCGAGGGCGCCTATCTCTCGATCGACAAGCCGGATATGGATGTCTGGCTGCGGCGTGAACCGGTCGGCGTGGTCGCGGCCATCGTGCCGTGGAACAGCCAGCTGTTTCTCTCGGCCGTCAAGATCGGCCCGGCAATTGCGGCCGGCTGTACGCTGGTGGTCAAGGCCTCTGAAGACGGGCCGGCGCCGCTTCTGGAATTTGCCCGCCTCGTGCATGACGCCGGTTTCCCGGCCGGTGTCGTCAATATACTGACCGGCTTTGGCCCCTCTTGCGGCTCGGCACTCACGCGTCATCCGAAGGTTGACCATATCGCCTTTACCGGCGGTCCAGGCACGGCTGCCGCCGTGGTTCGGAATTCGGCTGAAAACCTCGCCAGCACGTCACTCGAACTCGGCGGCAAATCGCCTTTTGTCGTCTTTGCCGACGCCGATCTGGAAAGCGCCGCCAATGCGCAGGTGGCCGGCATCTTTGCCGCGACCGGACAGTCCTGTGTCGCCGGCTCCCGCCTCATCGTCGAGGCCTCGGTGAAGGATCGCTTTCTCGAAATCCTGAAGGCGACGGCTGAAGCCATTCGCATTGGGTCGCCGCTCGACATGGCGACCGAGGTCGGGCCTCTCTGCACCGAGCGCCAGCGGACACTGATCGAAACGACGGTTCAGGCCTCGCTCGATGCCGGGGCGAGACTGGTCACCGGAGGCGAAAGGGCGAAAGGCGAGGGCTACTACTATGCCCCGACGATCCTCGACTGCGACGGCGTGACGTCGCCTTCAGTCGAGACAGAGCTTTTCGGTCCTGTGCTGTCGGTGCTTTCGTTCGATACCGAAGCGGATGCCGTCAGGCTTGCGAACGACACGCGCTATGGGCTGGCGGCCGGCGTCTTCACCCAGAACCTGACCCGTGCGCATCGCATGATCAAGCGCATCCGCGCCGGTGTGGTCTGGGTCAATACCTACAGGGCCGTATCGCCAATCGCTCCTTTCGGCGGCTTCGGCCAGTCGGGCCACGGACGCGAGGGCGGACTTCAGGCAGCGCTCGACTATACGCGGACCAAGACGGTCTGGATGCGCACCTCAGACGATCCGATCCCCGATCCCTTCGTCATGAGGTGACACCATGTACTACGAAATACGGACCTATCGACTGAAGAACGGCGCGATCCCCGAATACCTGAAGGTTGTCGAGGAGGAGGGGATTGCGATCCAGAAAGGCCATCTCGGCCACCTCGTCGGCTATTTCTATTCCGAGATTGGCCCGATCAACGAGATCGTTCACATCTGGGCCTTTGCCAGCCTGGACGAGCGGCAGGAGCGGCGCGCCGCGCTGATGGCGGACCCGGCCTGGCGTGCCTTCCTGCCCAAGATCCGCGACCTGATCGAGGTTGCCGACAACAAGATCATGAAGCCGGCGGCCTTTTCGCCGCTCGGTGCAAGCCTGCCTGCATGACACATAAAAAGTGAACAGTAACGGAGAACGGGAACATGAAAAAACAACTGGTAGCCACAGTCTTTACCGCCCTGATCGGCCTCTCGGGTTCGGCTTTCGCCGATGAGATGGTCTTCACCAGCTGGGGCGGCACCACCCAGGACGCCCAGAAGGCGAGCTGGGCCGACAGCTTCACGAGCAACACAAACATTGCCGTTGTGCAGGACGGCCCCACCGACTACGGCAAGATCAAAGCCATGGTCGAGGCCGGCAGCGTCACGTGGGATGTGGTGGACGTCGAGGGCGATTATGCCGTCCAGGCCGGAAAGGCAGGGCTGCTCGAGCCGCTCGACTTCTCTATCATCGACAAGTCCAAGCTCGATCCGCGTTTCGTCACCGACTATTCTGTCGGCAGCTTCTATTATTCCTTCGTCATCGGCTGCAACAAGGACATGGCCGGCACCTGCCCTAAGACCTGGGCCGACCTGTTCGATGCGGCCAAGTTCCCGGGCAAGCGCGCCTTCTACAAATGGTCGGCACCGGGCGTGATCGAAGCAGCACTGCTCGCTGACGGCGTGCCTGCGGACAAGCTCTATCCGCTGGATCTCGACCGCGCTTTCAAGAAGCTCGACAGCATCAAGGGCGATATCGTCTGGTGGGATGGCGGCGCTGCCTCACAGCAGCTTCTGGCCTCCGGTGAAGCACCCTTCGGCTCCTTCTGGAACGGTCGTCTGACGGCGCTTGCCGCTACCGGCGTCACGGTCGAGACTTCCTGGGATCAGAACATCACCGCAGCCGACTCGCTGGTCGTGCCCAAGGGCGCAAAAAACAAGGACGCCGCGATGAAGTTCATCGCCCATGCGACCGCCGACATGCAGCAGTCGATGTTCTCAATGGCAACCGGATATGCACCGACCAATGTCGACGCCAACCTTTTGATGGATGAAGCCGTCCGCAAGACGCTTCCCGACATGCAGGCCGAGAGCCAAGTCAATGCCGACATGACTTACTGGGCCGACAATCGCGACGAAATTGGCAAGCGCTGGTACGACTGGCAGGCCAAGTAAGCGAGAAAGCCGGCCGGTTTCGATCGGCCGGCCCACAAGAACCGGGGCAACATCATGGCCATTCTCGCAACGGCAGACAGAGATAACGGCAGGGCCCAGGGATTGGGAAAACGCAACAGCGGTTTTTCTCATGCCGTCCCTGCACTTCTGCTGATCATCCTCTTTTTCGTCACCCCCGTACTGGGCCTTCTGCTGCGCAGCGTGACGGAGCCGGAACTCGGCCTGCAGAACTATGCCGAGCTGATCGGCAGCGGTACCTATCTGCGGATCTTCGCCAACACTTTCCTGGTGGCCGGCGTCGTGACGGCCTTGTCCGTGGTGATCGGCTATCCGGTTGCCTGGGCGCTTGCCGTTCTACCTCGCCACTGGTCGCAACTGGTCTTTGCCATCATCATCCTGTCGATGTGGACCAACCTGCTCGCCCGCACTTATGCGTGGATGGTTCTCCTGCAACGGACCGGCGTGATCAACAAGACGCTGATGGGGCTGGGGCTGATCGACACGCCGCTGGCGCTTGTCAACAATCTGGTCGGGGTCACGATCGGCATGACCTATATCATGCTGCCCTTCGTCATCCTGCCACTGGTCGGCGTCATCCGCTCGATCGACCCCGCGATCTTAAGGGCTGGTGCGCTCTGTGGCGCAAACCGGCTGCAATGCTTCACCCATATCCTCCTTCCCTTGTCCCTCCCGGGCGTCGCGGCGGGTGCTCTGATGGTCTTCGTTATGGCACTGGGCTACTACGTCACCCCTGCGCTGCTCGGTGGGACGGCGAACATGATGCTCGCGGAAATGATCGCACAATTCGTTCAGTCGCTGGTCAACTGGGGCATGGGAGGCGCGGCCGCATTCGTGCTGCTGGTCGTCACCCTTCTGCTTTACGCCGTGCAACTGCGCTTCTTCGGCGCAAGCCGCATCGATTGAGGAGATCCCACCATGCTTCTCGACTATGACAAGCTCGGCGCCTGGAAATGGCTGCTCCTCGGCATGACGCTACTGGTCTGCCTGTTCCTGTTGCTGCCGATCGTCTTCATCGCAGCCCTTTCCTTCGGCTCGTCGCAGTGGCTGATCTTTCCGCCACCAGCCTGGACCACCCGCTGGTACGGGGAACTGTTCTCCGATCCGCGCTGGCTGACATCGGCGCTGACGAGCCTGCAGATCGCCGCCGTCGTGACGGTTCTGTCGGTGGTGATCGGCTTTCTGGCAGCGCTCAGCCTCAATCGTGGAAGCTTCGTCGGCAAGGAGTTGCTGCGCGCGGTTTTCCTTACCCCGATGATCCTGCCGGTCGTGGTGCTTGCCGTGGCGCTCTATGCCTTCTTCCTGCAGATCGGCTTGGCGGGCACCACGCTCGGCTTCATCATCGCACATCTGCTGGTCGCGCTGCCCTTCTCGATCATCTCGATCGGCAGTGCGCTCGACGGCTTCGACAAGTCGATCGAGGATGCTGCAATCCTCTGTGGCGCAAGCCCGTGGGAGGCCCGACTTCGGGTGACGGTGCCGGCAATCAGCCACGGCCTCTTCGGGGCGGCCGTCTTCTCTTTCCTCGCCTCCTGGGACGAGGTGGTTCTGGCCATCTTCATGGCAAGTCCGACGCTTCAGACGCTGCCGGTGAAGATCTGGTCGACGCTGCGCCAGGACCTGACGCCGGTAATCGCCGCGGCCTCAACCCTTCTCATTCTTTTCACCATCGCCTTGATGGTCATCGCGGCCCTGGTCCGCAAGGGACGGAAAACATGACCTCATCCTTCATTGAAATCCGCGACATCCGCAAGGATTACGGTCCGATTGCGGCGGTCAAGGACGTGACCCTCGATATCCGCAGGGGCGAGTTCATGACCTTTCTCGGGCCTTCGGGTTCTGGCAAGTCAACGACGCTCTATATGTTAGCCGGCTTTGAGAACCCAACCTCCGGCGACATTCTGGTCGACGGCAAGAGCATGCTCGAAACGCCGTCGCACAAGCGCAATATCGGCATGGTTTTCCAGCGCTATACGCTGTTTCCGCATCTGACAGTTGGTGAGAATGTCGCCTTCCCGTTGCGCATTCGGCGCCTGCCACGGGCGGAGGTCGAGAGAAAGGTCAAGGACGCGCTGAGGCTCGTACGGCTCGAGGGATTCGAGGATCGAAAGCCAGCGCTCATGTCAGGTGGCCAGCAGCAGCGTGTCGCCCTTGCCCGCGCACTCGTCTACGAGCCGCCCATTCTGCTGATGGATGAACCGCTCTCTGCCCTCGACAAGAAACTGCGCGAGGAAATTCAGTTCGAGATCCGCAGAATTCACCGCGAGACGGGCGTGACCATCCTCTATGTTACCCATGACCAGGAGGAGGCGTTGCGCCTCTCCGATCGTATCGCCGTCTTTAGCCAAGGGCGCATCGAGCAGGTCGGCTCGGGCAACATGCTTTATGCCGAGCCCTCGACACGCTTCGTTGCAGGTTTCATCGGCGATTCCAATTTCATCGACGTCGACATCGTGGAAACACGTGGGACATCCGCCCGGATCATGACCAAGGGTGGGGTGGAGGTGGCCGGTGTTCCGCTTCACGGGCAGGGCGATGGGGGCAAGGGAGCACTTCTCCTGCGCCCAGAGAGACTGGAGTTGCGCAAGGCCGGAACCGATGCTGGATTGCTGCGTGGAATTGTCCTGGACATGCATTTTCTTGGGAATACCACCGATGTCGTCGTGGATCTCGGACAGGGCGAGACACTTTCGGTCAAGCTGCCGTTCGGCCATCCGGTGCTCGCCGAAATCGGACCAGCCGCCATGGTGAATGTGACATTCGATGCCTCTGCCACGCATCTGTTCCGCTCGTAACGCTATCTCCCTTGAAGGAGATGGGATAGAGGGTCGTGAGGTTCACATGGACAGCAAGCTGCTGTGATCTTCGGTCGAGATCCCATCTCTCCATCTTTCGACAAAGCGTTGCGACGAGTGCTGCCAGATGGGGCAGCGCTCGTCGCTCTCGGCTCTGAGCCTCTGAAAGCAGCCGGATGATCAGCTCATGCCGGACCCGCTGGATGGCGGCACATCAGGGCAATCTCCTCCACCAGGCTTTCGACGAGGCTGCGCATGACGATCAGTTCGAACACGTCCGCCCCTGTCTGGGTGAGATGAACACCGATATGCCCGATCATCGTCGTTGCCGATCGTTCAAGGGCCACAGGGGCGCCATGAAGGTCGAGCCCGGTGGCTTGCGCCAGAACGGTCTGAACGTTCCGTCCCTCGAGTTCCAGCCGAACCCGGCCGTGGCTCTGGTCGACAACATCCATCCCTTCCCGCAGCGCTTCCGCAATCGCGGCGTGATCGAGCAGATGGTCTGAGACGAGCAACCACTGGCCGGGGCTGAAGGCTCTCAGATCTGCGGGCGATCTTGCATCGAGATGTTGCCCGATCCAGTCTTTGTCGACACAGCCAGGACGCGAGAGCAGCAGCAGCAACGTGCCTTCCGTCAGCACGTTCAATCGGGTGCCGTCGCCCAGTATGCGGGCAAGCTCCGCCAGTGGCAAACGGCGCTCGATGTCCATGGACCTCAAACGGTCCGGGGAGGTAGGAAATTCAGACATGAAGCTTCTCGTTCTGAGGATCTATGAAAATTGGGCTCACCAGTCGCCCCATGGCGAATTCGTTGCGCAGCCCGTTCCAGATCTGGACTTCCTCCCCGTGGCGGGATGCGCCACCCTTCACCAATGCCAAGCCAATGGTCGAGCCGACATGCGGCGAGAAGCAGCTTGAGGAGACGTAGCCTTGATCGTTTTCCAGCGTTGCGGCGGCGGTTTTCTTGAGGATATGGGCTCCCGTTCGGAAGCTTGCGGATGGGTCGAGTGGCACGATGCCGACGAGTTGGAGGCGGTCTGGATCGACCAGTCCCTCACGCAGCACCATGTGTTTGCCGATGAAGTCCGGCTTGGTCATGGAGACCATCTTTGCCATGCCAAGATCGGCCGGGACGACAGTGCCGTTGATTTCGTTGTGCGTGACGTGGCCTTTTTCGATCCGCAAGACCGACAAAGCCTCGACGCCGTAGGCACAGATGCCATGAGCCTCGCCTGCCCGCATGATGGCATCGGCGACGCTCTCGCCGAAATCGGCCGGGACGGCGAGTTCGTAGGCGAGTTCACCCGAAAAGGAAATGCGAAACAGCCGTCCTGTCAGCCGTCCGCCGAAGAGCGATACCTCCCTGGCGCCAAGGTAGGGGAAGGCATCATTGGAGATATCCGCATCGACAATTTGCTGCAGCACGGCGCGCGCCTTTGGTCCGGCTATGGACATTTGCGCCCATTGGTCGGTGACGGATGCCAACCTGACGTCGAGCTCGGGCCAGAGCGCCTGGGCACAGAATTCGAGATGGTTCATCACGCCCGCCGCATAGGCGGTCGTCGTGGTCATGAAGTAGCGGCTCTCGCCAAGCCGACTGGTGGTGCCGTCATCATAGATGAAGCCGTCCTCCCGCAGCATCAGGCCATAGCGGGCCTTGCCGACCGGCAACTTGAGGAAACCGTTGCAATAGACCCGGTTGAGGAATTCGGCGGCATCCGCCCCGCAGATCTCTATCTTCCCCAATGTCGAGACATCGCACAGGCCGACATTTTGTCGAACATTCCTGACTTCCCGGTCGACGCTTTCCCGCCAGTGGGTTTCACCTGCCCTCGGGAACCAGGCCGAACGATACCAGAGCCCGGTCTCGACGGAGGCTGCGCCTTGCTGTGCCGCCCAATCATGCAGTGGTGACTTGCGCACCGGTTGGAAGTGTTTGCCGGTCGATGCCCCGGCCAAGGCCCCGAAGGAGACAGGCGTATAAAACGGCCGGAACGTGGTGGTGCCGACCTCGGCGGGCGGGATGCGTCTTGCTTCGGAGAGAAGTCCGATCGCGTTGATGTTCGACAGCTTGCCCTGGTCGGTCGCCATTCCATTCGTCGTGTAGCGCTTGGCGAGCTCCACGTGCCCATAACCTTCCTGCACCGCTAGGCCGAGATCCTTGACATGAACATCGTTCTGGAAGTCGACGAAGGCCTTGCTCTTGATGCCGGGAATGGACCAGAGCGGTCGGGCCGGCGCGGATACCGTGTCTCCTTCAACCGCTGGGATATCGCAGGCCCGGGTAGAAATGCCAAGCTCGGCAAGAGCCTTTGTGGTCATCTCGTTGGCCGATTGCATGGCGGCCCTGATACCCGATGCACCGGCAGCGGCACCCGCGATCTGCAGATCCGCCAGTCCGTCCGGCGCGATGAAGGCTGCGTGGTCATCCGACCAGCGTGGCTTGCCGCCGCGATGGCAGGCGAGATGGATCACGGGTGAGAACCCGCCTGACATTGCAAGGCTGTCCACCGCAAACCGCTCGGTCTGCCCTTCGCGCCAGATCTCGATCGCTTCGACACGCTTGTTGCCCGAAACGTTTGCCACGAACCCGCCCTGCAAGCGCCGCCCGTTACCCTTGAAATCAATCGCAGCGTCGCGGCGGCTGTCGACGACCACGGCAACCTCGACACCGGCTTTTTCCAGGTCCGCAGCCAGGGCATAGCCACTATCATTTGTCGTAAAGATTGCGGTTTTCCGGCCGGGTGCGACGGCATGGCGGTTCAGATAGGTGCGCATGGCACCGGCCATCATGACGCCGGGAATGTCATTGCCGCCGAAGACCAAAGGGCGTTCTTCCGATCCCGTCGCCAGGATTGCCTTTCTAGCCGCAATCCGCCAGAGGCGCTCGACCGGGCGGTTTGCGTCCGGGCAAGCAACATGCTTCTGGACGCGCTCCACGGCACCGAACACCTGGCCGTCGTACCAGCCGAAAGCCGTCGTGCGCGGCATCACTCTGACATTGTCCAGCGAGGCAAGTTCATTGACGACACCGGCGACGAAGGCCGCTGCCGTCTGCCCACCGATGTTTGCCGTCTCGCTCAAGAGGAAACCGCCAATAGCGGCGTTTTCATCGACAAGGATGACGCGTGCTCCGGCGCGCCCGGCTGTCAATGCTGCCATCATGCCAGCGGCACCACCGCCGACAATCAGCAGATCACAATGGGCCCAGCATTTTTCATAGGCGTCAGGATCAGCCTCGTAAGTGGCACGGCCAAGCCCCGCCGCCTTGCGGATGACGGGTTCATAAAGCTTCTCCCAGAACTTTGCCGGCCACATGAATGTCTTGTAGTAGAAGCCCGCGGACAAAAAGGGAGACAAAAGGCCATTTACGGCACCGATATCGTAATCGAGAGAGGGCCAGCGGTTCTGGCTGCGCGCCTCGAGGCCTTCGTAAAGCTCCTGCATCGTGGCACGGCTATTCGGCTCGGTACGGCCGCCGCTGCCAATTGTCATCAGGGCGTTGGGCTCGGCCGATCCTGCCGTAAGAATGCCGCGCGGGCGGTGGTACTTGAAACTGCGTCCCACAAGTTGCCGACCATTTGCCAAAAGCGCGGAAGCGAGCGTGTCACCGGCGAAGCCGCTCATCGCGCGTCCGTCGAAGGTGAAGTTGAGCGGAGCGGTTCGGTCGATCAGGCCGCCATTGTCGAGACGGTGAGAGCTCATGCCGTCACCGCCTTTGCGTCGGATGCATCCCGGCAGGACTCGATCTCGTGCGTCGCCGTATTGCGTGCCACGACCAGCCAGCGTCGGCAGCCGGCCGTGTGGTGCCAGTATTCCTCGTACGCACCCCGCGGGTTGTCGCGCAGATACACATAGTCGTGCCAGGCTTCCGCTCCGGCCTCGGTACCAGGTCTCGTCAAGGCGGCGCCCTTCACGGTGAATTCTTCCTTGGGACGAAGCCCGCAATGCGGGCAAGGGATACGGCTGGCCATCGTCGTTGCGCTTTCGGAAAACTCAGTGAAGGTTCGGTTGGGCACCCTGGCCCTTTTCATCGATCAGATAACCGCGGCGGAAGCGATCAAGTCGGAAGGCCCGCGCGGTCTCATGCGGCTCGCCCTTTGCAATCAGATGGGCAAAGCAATAGCCGGAGGCCGGCGTCGCCTTGAAGCCGCCATAACACCAGCCAGCATTCAGAAAGAGGTTGTCGAGATGGACGCGGTCGACAATGGGCGATCCGTCCATCGACATGTCCATGATCCCACCCCAGGAGCGCAGCACGCGGATCCGCGAAAGGGCAGGGATCAAGGCTTTGCCCGCTTCTGCGACATGCTCGACGGTCGCAAGATTGCCGCGCTGTGCATAGGAGTTGTAGCCGTCGATATCCCCACCGAAGACAAGCCCACCCTTGTCAGACTGGGAGACGTAGAAGTGCCCGGCGCCGAAGGTGACGACTCCGTCGATAAAGGGTTTGAGCCCCTCCGAGACAAAAGCCTGAAGCACGTGACTTTCGATTGGCAGTTTGAGGCCCGCCATTTCGGCAACCCGCGAGGAGTTGCCAGCGGCTGCGACGGCCAGCTTGCCACAGCCGATGAAGCCGCGTGTCGTTTCCACGCCGATGGTCCTTCCACCCTCGCGGCGAATAGCGGTGACCTCGCAATTCTGCAGAATGTCGACACCCTGGCCGTCGGCACCGCGGGCATAGCCCCAGGCTACGGCATCATGGCGTACCGTTCCGCCGCGTCTTTGCAGGAGACCGCCCTGGATGGGGAAGCGGGCATTGTCATAGTCAAAAAAAGGCAACATCGAGCAGACAGCCGCACGGTCCAGGAGTTCTGCATCCACTCCGTGGAGCCGCATAGCATTGCCGCGTCTCGTATAGGCGTCGCGCTGCGCATCCGAGTGGAAGAGGTTGAGGACGCCACGTTGCGAAACCATGGCGTTGAAATTGAAGTCCTGCTCGAGGCCCTCCCAGAGTTTCATCGAAAACTCGTAAAAGGGGTTGTTGCCGGGCAGCAGATAGTTGGAGCGGATGATGGTGGTGTTTCGGCCCACATTGCCCGAACCGATATAGCCCTTTTCGACCACGGCGATGTTGCGGACGCCGAATGTCTTCGACAGGTAATAGGCTGTTGCCAGTCCATGACCGCCGCCGCCGACAATGATCACGTCGTAGTGCGGTTTCGGCTCTGGCTGGCGCCAGTGGGCAGCCCAATTGCGGTTGCCGAACAGCCCATTGAGAAAGATCGAAAGTGCCGAATATCGCATCCGTGTTTGCCCGGTTCGAAGAATGATGCTCAGCCTAGGGGTGCGTCGGAAACTTAAATTGCAGATTAGAGCCGTTTTGGGATAGATTAGAGACATGACGGTCTCCCTTTCCACCACCCAGCGCTACGGTTTCGTGCTGGTCCCGAATTTTGCGTTGATGTCCTATGCGTCGGCGACAGAACCCCTGCGGGCTGCAAACCTGCTCGCCCAGACCACACTTTACGAGGCTAAGCCGCTGTCGATCGGTGGCCGGCCGGTTCCATCCTCGTCAGGTTTTGAAGTTCCCTGCGGTGACCTCGCCATCGTCGGCACGCTCTGCCACACCGTCTTCGTGGTCGCCGGAGGCAATCCGGAAGACTGGAGCGAAACGGCCAACCTTCTGCCGCTGCTGCGCCGACTTGCCCGCCAAGGGGTGCGCATCGGGGGCATTTCCAGTGGATCCTTCATTCTGGCGGCTGCCGGCTTGCTCGATGGTCGAGATTTCACCATCCATTGGGAACACGCTCCGGCCTTGTGCGAAGCGTTTCCGAATTTGTCACCGCGTCAGGCGCGTTACGTCATTGATGGTGACCGGGTTACATGCGGCGGTGGCGTCGCGCCGCTCGACATGATGCATGCCGTCATCGGAAGTCGGATGGGCTCCGCTTTTGCCCGCCGGGTCAGCGACTGGTATCTGCATACGGCCGTTGCCGAACCGACGGCGCCTCAACGGGGATCTTCCAGCCAACGCTACGGTACCCATCACCCGGCTCTGATCACCGTTCTTGAGAAAATGGAAACGACAATCGAACAGCCGCTTGACCGTCGCACAATGGCACGTATCGCGGCCGTGAGCCCGAGACATCTTGATCGGTTGTTCGCGGAGCATATAGGCATCAGTTTCCACGCCACTTATCGGAGGATCAGGCTCGATCATGCCAGGCGCCTGCTGGAGCAAAGTCCGCTCTCGCTATCTGAACTTGCTTTCGCCACCGGCTTTTCGAGTGCCTCACATTTTTCCCGCGTCTTCAAAGACCATTTTGGCCTGACGCCAAAATCCGCTAGAGCAAGCAAGCATATGTCTTGAGACGTGCCGAGGCTGGGAGGAAGACAAAAGATGGCAAAGAGCGGGAAACAACAGGCGAACCCTGCCAAGGCGGCACTTGCCCAGGACCCGCACGCCGTCCGCGAACCACGCGCCAACAATCTGGAAATGGCGATCGGACACGAGGTGCGCATTTATCGCAAGAAACTCGGCATCACAGTGGCCGACATGGCGGTGGCGACCGGCATGTCGGTCGGCATGCTGTCGAAGATCGAGAACGGCAATATCTCGCCCTCGCTGACCACATTGCAGGCCCTGTCGAAGGCTCTGGGCGTACCGATTACCGCCTTCTTTCGCGGCTTTGAGGAACCGCGCAGTGCTAGCTTCGTCAAGGCCGGCGAAGGTGTGAACCTGGAGCGCCGCGGCACCCGTGCCGGTCACCACTACAGTCTACTCGGCCACATCGAGAACAACACCTCGGGCGTCGTCGTCGAACCCTATTTGATCACGCTGAACGCGGAATCGGACGTCTTTCCGACCTTCCAGCACGAGGGCATGGAGTTCCTCTACATGCTCGAGGGCGAGGTGATTTATCGCCATGGCGACAGCCTTTACCGGATGGCAGCCGGCGACAGCCTGTTCTTCGACGCAGATGCGCCGCATGGGCCGGAGGAACTGGTGAAACTGCCGGCGCGCTATCTCTCGATCATCGCCTATCCGCAACAGCGATAGTTGCCTTAAAAGAAAAATTTATTCTCTAAGGTTGATTTTGTTTTCGGCCACTGCTAGGTCTGTCTTCACGGAAAATTGGAGAAGACAGCCATGTGCGGCATCGTTGGTTTGTTCCTCAAAGACAAGGCGCTCGAACCGCAGCTCGGGACGCTGCTGTCCGACATGCTGATTGTCATGACCGACAGGGGGCCGGATTCGGCCGGCATCGCAATCTATCGCGGTGCGGCCCAAGGCAGGGCCAAGGTCACGATCCAGTCGGCGGAGCCGGCAGTCGATTTTGCCGGGCTGGAGGCCGATCTCGGCAAGGCTGGGATTTCCGCATCCGTCATTGTCAAGAGTACCCATGCGGTGGTCGAAGTCGACGTGTCTCGGCTTGCCGATATACGCGCCATCTTCGCCGGTATCCGTCCAAACGTGCGTATCATGGGCTCGGGGGAGAGTGTCGAGATCTTCAAGGAGACCGGCCTGCCGAAGGATGTCGTTGCCCGCTTTGATGTCCGCTCGATGTCGGGCTCGCATGGCATCGGCCATACGCGCATGGCGACCGAAAGTGCCGTCACCACGCTGGGCGCCCATCCGTTCTCGACCGGCGCCGACCAGTGCCTGGTGCACAATGGCTCGCTGTCGAACCACAACAACCTGCGCCGCGAACTGGTGCGGGAAGGCATGGCCTTTGAAACGCAAAACGACTCGGAAGTGGCCGCTGCCTATCTCACCGCTGAAATGGCCAAGGGCAAGGATCTCGGTCAGGCGCTGACCGGCGCGCTCGACGATCTCGACGGCTTCTTTACCTTCGTCGTCGGCACAAAATCAGGATTCGGCGTGGTGCGTGATCCGATCGCCTGCAAGCCTGCCGTCATGGCCGAGACCGATCAATATGTGGCCTTCGGCTCCGAATATCGCGCTCTGGTCAATCTGCCTGGCATCGAGACAGCCCTCGTCTGGGAGCCGGAGCCGGCCACCGTCTATTTCTGGGATCACGGCAAGGCTGCCTGATGCCTGAGCCCGTTACGTCAAGGAAGTTTGCCCGATGCCTATCTTCGATCTTTCCCAAACGCCGCTTCGCGAACTCAACAGTGCCCTGCATAAACTCGGCCAGGGCGCCAATGATACAGCCTTTGAGGTGATCAATCCGCGCGGCAGCCATTCAGTTGCCGTCGGCATCGACACACCGGTCACCGTCGAGGTCAAAGGCTCGGTCGGTTACTACTGCGCCGGCATGAACGATGGCGGAACCGTCACCGTGCATGGGTCTGCCGGCCCGGGCGTGGCCGAAAACATGATGTCGGGCACCGTGATCATAGAGGGAGATGCCTCGCAATATGCTGGCGCCACCGGGCGCGGTGGCCTCCTGGTGATCAAGGGCAATGCGGCGTCCCGCTGCGGCATCTCGATGAAAGGCATCGACATCGTCGTGCATGGCTCGATCGGCCATATGTCTGCTTTCATGGGCCAGTCGGGTCATCTGGTCGTCTGCGGCGATGCAGGAGAAGCGCTCGGCGACAGTCTCTACGAGGCAAAGCTCTTCATACGCGGCACGGTAAAAAGCCTCGGCGCCGATTGCATCGAAAAGCAGATGAAGCCCAAACATCTGGCAAAGCTTGCCGAGCTTCTGCAGCAGGCCGGCATCACCGACGTCAAGCCGGAAGAGTTCAAGCGTTACGGCTCGGCCCGCAAGCTCTACAATTTCAACATCGACAACGCCGACGCGTATTGAGGCGAGGAACAGCCATGAGCTATCACAACCCGTTCACCCCGCCGCGCAAGTCCGCCACCTTCGATGACCATACGCTGGCCGAAATCCGCCGTGCGGCCGCCACCGGCATCTATGATATCCGCGGCGGCGGCACCAAGCGCAAGGTGCCGCATTTCGACGACCTGCTGTTCCTCGGTGCCTCGATCTCGCGCTACCCGCTCGAGGGTTATCGGGAAAAATGCGATACGTCCGTGGTCCTCGGCACCCGCTTTGCCAAGAAGCCGATCCATCTGAAGACCCCGATCACCATTGCCGGCATGTCCTTCGGCGCGCTGTCTGGCAACGCCAAAGAAGCGCTTGGCCGAGGTGCAACGCTTGCCGGCACATCGACCACCACCGGTGATGGCGGCATGACGGACGAGGAACGCGGTCACAGCCAGACGCTGGTCTACCAGTATTTGCCGTCGCGCTATGGCATGAACCCGAAGGACCTTCGCCGCGCCGATGCAATCGAAATCGTGGTCGGCCAGGGCGCTAAGCCCGGCGGTGGCGGCATGCTGCTCGGCCAGAAGATTTCCGACCGCGTTGCCAACATGCGCAACCTGCCCAAGGGCATCGACCAGCGCTCCGCCTGCCGTCACCCGGACTGGACCGGCCCGGACGATCTGGAAATCAAGATCCTAGAACTGCGCGAGATCACCGACTGGGAAAAGCCGATCTACATCAAGGTCGGTGGCTCCCGTCCCTATTATGACACGGCCCTTGCGGTGAAGGCCGGTGCAGACGTCGTCGTGCTCGACGGCATGCAGGGTGGTACGGCCGCCACCCAGGACGTGTTCATCGAGAATGTCGGCATGCCGACGCTTGCCTGTATCCGACCCGCCGTGCAGGCGCTGCAGGATCTCGGGATGCACCGCAAAGTGCAGTTGATCGTCTCCGGTGGCATCCGCTCGGGCGCGGATGTCGCCAAGGCCTTGGCACTGGGGGCCGATGCGGTCGCCATCGGCACCGCGGCGCTGGTTGCGATCGGCGACAACGATCCGAAGTGGGAAGAGGAATACCAGAAGCTGGGCACCACCGCCGGCGCCTATGACGACTGGCATGAAGGCAAGGACCCGGCCGGCATTACCACCCAGGATCCGGAACTGGCCGCGCGCCTCGACCCGGTCGCCGCCGGACGCAGGCTTGCCAACTACCTCAAGGTCATGACGCTGGAGGCCCAGACGATTGCCCGGGCCTGTGGCAAGAACAAGCTGACCAATCTCGAGCCGGAGGATCTCTGCGCACTGACCATGGAAGCTGCCGCCATGGCGCAGATCCCTCTCGCCGGCACCAGCTGGTATCCCGGGAAGGGAGGCTTCTAACACCTGAATGGCCGCATCCTTCTCCCAGGGATGCGGCCATTTTTCTTTTCAACCGATGTGTCTCAATCCATAAAAACAGGGGAACGACGTGACACAGGATCTTGCAGGCTTCGCCGCCGAGCGCGGCATCAAATATTTCATGATCAGCTATACCGACCTCTTTGGCGCACAGCGCGCCAAACTGGTGCCGGCCGAAGCGATCGCCGACATGCAGAAGGATGGCGCGGGTTTTGCGGGCTTTGCCACATGGCTCGACCTGACGCCCGCACATCCCGACCTCTTTGCCGTTCCTGATGCCTCCTCGGTCATCCAGCTTCCCTGGAAGAAGGATGTTGCCTGGGTTGCCGCCGATTGCGTCATGGATGACAGACCGGTGGAACAGGCGCCGCGCGTCGTGCTCAAGCGCTTGGTCGCGGAAGCGGCAGAGCTGGGTCTGCGTGTGAAGACCGGCGTCGAACCGGAGTTCTTCCTGATCTCGGCCGATGGGGAGAAGATCTCCGATGAGTTCGATACGGCAGAAAAGCCCTGCTACGACCAGCAGGCGCTGATGCGCCGCTATGATGTGATTGCCGAAATCTGCGACTACATGCTGGAACTCGGCTGGAAGCCCTACCAGAACGACCACGAGGACGCGAACGGCCAGTTCGAGATGAACTGGGAATATGACGACGCGCTGAAGACGGCCGACAAGCACTCCTTCTTCAAGTTCATGGTCAAATCCGTGGCCGAGAAACACGGGCTTCGCGCCACTTTCATGCCCAAGCCCTTCAAGGGCCTGACCGGCAACGGCTGCCATGCCCATATCTCCGTATGGGATCTCGACGGCAAGATGAACGCCTTTGCCGACAGGGACATGCCGTTCGGCCTGTCTGCCAAGGGCAAGACCTTCCTCGGCGGCATCATGAAACATGCCTCGGCGCTGGCCGCGATCACCAATCCGACGGTCAATTCCTACAAGCGCATCAACGCGCCGCGGACAATCTCCGGCGCGACCTGGGCACCCAATACCGTGACCTGGACCGGCAACAACCGCACCCACATGGTGCGCGTGCCGGGCCCTGGCCGTTTCGAGCTGCGCCTGCCTGACGGTGCGGTCAATCCCTATCTGTTGCAGGCCATCATCATCGCGGCGGGCTTGAGCGGCCTGAAGAGCGACGCCGATCCGGGTCCGCATCACGACATTGACATGTACCGCGATGGCCACCTGGTGAAGGATGCGCCGAAGCTGCCGCTCAACCTGCTCGATGCGCTGCGCGCCTATGAGGCGGACGAGGATTTGCAGGCTGCGCTCGGGAGCGAGTTTTCCGCTGCCTATCTCAAGCTGAAGCGCGGAGAGTGGAATACCTATTGCTCACAGTTTACCGCTTGGGAGCACCAGACCACGCTTGATGTCTGACCTTTCTGTCTCAACCAAGGCCATGCCCGGACCTGTTCCGGGCATCGGCTTAGCCGAGACCTTACACTGTCCACGCAGACTGATCGTGACCGGGGGCGGCGTGCCGTGCCTTCCATCCGCATGGTCGTTTCCGGAGCATGACGATGAAATATATATTGACCGTTTCCTGCCAGTCGACGCGCGGGATTGTCGCCGCGATCTCTGGCTATCTAGCCGGCAAGGGCTGCAACATCGTCGACTCATCGCAGTTCGACGATCTTGAAACCGGCATGTTTTTCATGCGCGTCTCTTTCATCTCGGAAGAGGGCACCAGCCGTGCCGAACTCGACCAGGGCTTTGCGCCGATCGCCGAGAAATTCGGCATGACCGCCGAGATGCACGACAGCACGCATCGCATGAAGGTCATGCTGATGGTCTCGCGCTTCGGCCATTGCCTCAACGACCTGCTCTATCGCTGGAAGATCGGTGCCCTGCCGATCGAGATCGTCGGTGTCGTCTCCAACCACTTCGACTATCAAAAAGTGGTGGTCAATCACGACATCCCGTTTCACCACATCCCGGTGACCAAGGCCAACAAGCCGGAAGCCGAAGCTCGCATCATGGCCATCGTCGAGCAGAGCGGCACCGAGCTGATCGTGCTGGCCCGCTACATGCAGATCCTGTCCGACCAGATGTGCCAGAAGATGTCCGGCCGGATCATCAACATCCACCACTCCTTCCTGCCAAGCTTCAAGGGCGCAAACCCGTACAAGCAGGCCTTCGAACGTGGCGTAAAGCTGATCGGTGCCACCGCGCATTACGTCACCGCCGATCTCGATGAAGGTCCGATCATCGAGCAGGACGTCGCCCGCATCACCCATGCCCAGTCTTCCGAGGACTATGTCTCGATCGGTCGCGATGTCGAAAGCCAGGTGCTGGCGCGGGCGATCCATGCCCATATCCATCACCGCACCTTCATCAACGGCAACCGCACGGTGGTGTTCCCGGCAAGCCCCGGCTCCTACGCCTCCGAGCGCATGGGGTGAGGCATGACGATAGTTATCGATGGAAAGGCCGCCGCCCGCTTCGGCGATCGAAGCGGTAACTTTAGCGACAACCGGGCTTGAGGCCTTCGGCTAGCAGTCTGTGCTTGAGTTTGATCTGCTGTCATTGGCATGATTGGCCTCCAGAGAGTTTTCTAGCGACCTCACTCTGCCATTGTGCAGGCCGCTACTCACCCCTGATGGGGTCTAAAGGCGGTCACATGGTTCTGCTACGTTGGAGGACAAACGCCATGAGTTCAGAATGTCAGATGACGGCTTCGCCACCATCGACAACCAGGATCTGGCCGGTCATGTAGGATGAACGGTCGGAGACGAGGAAGAGGATCGACTCGGCGATTTCCTCGACCTGGGCCCATCGCCCCATCGGCACCTTTTCGCGCACATAGGCTTCGATCGCATCGCGCCCGCCCATCTGGGCGATGAAGGGGCCGTTGAACGGCGTATCGACCCAGCCGGGGCAGAGCGCATTCACGCGGATGCCGAAACGCGCATAGTCGCCGGCCATCTGCCGGGTCATGGCGATGACGGCGTGTTTGGTGGTGGTGTAGGCGATCATTTCGCGGTCGTAGAGCACGCCGGAAGAGGACGAGGTGTTGAGGATGACGCCGGACCCTTGCGCCTTCATCGCTGGCATGGCGAGGCGGGCGGCCATGAAATGGGCGCGCACGTTCAGGCTCCAGGAGAGATCGAAGCCCTCAACCTCCACCTGCTCGAGATCTCCGGCAATCTGCGCGCCGGCGTGGTTGTGGAGGATGTCGATGCGGCCGTGGCGTTTCAGAACGGAAGCAATACCCGCCTCTAGCGAAATGTCGTCGGTGACGTCGAAGATCAAGCTTTCGGCGCTGCCGCCAGCATCGCGGATCATCGACACAGTCTCTGCCGCACCCGGAGCATTGCGGTCGGCGACGGCCACGTGGGCGCCTTCGTGGGCCATAATCATAGCACCCGCCCGGCCGATGCCGGAGCCGGCGCCAGTAACGATGGCGATCCGGTCTTTCAGGATCATAGTCTACTCCCCGGCCTGCGCTTTTATTGTCTTGTCCCGCATCAGTACGCGGGCGATGAGGATGAGCAGAAGTGAGGCGACCAGAACCATGGTCGCGATCGCATTGATCTCCGGCGTCACGCCGCGGCGGATCGAGGCGAAGACATAGATCGGCAGCGTCGTCTTCGAGCCGGCGACGAAGAAGGCGACGATGAAATCGTCGAACGAAAACGTGAAGGCGAGCAGGAAACCGGCGAGCACCGATGGCAGGATCTGCGGTAGCACGATCTGGCGGAAGGTGGTGAACGGCGTGGCGTAAAGATCGCTCGAGGCCTCGACGATATCGCGGCCGAGGGTGGCGATGCGCGCCTTGACGATCATGGTCACCAGCGACAGCGAGAACAGCCCGTGGGCGGCAATGATCGATCCATAGCCGAGGCCAAGCTGCGGCGGCTTGTCGCCGGGCCAGGTCGAAGCCAGCGCCGGATTGAGGAAGGAGAAGACCTCGACCAGCGCCACCAGCGTTGCAATGCCGATGACGACGCCGGGCACGACGATGGCAGCGGCAAACAACCCGTCGAAGATGGCGCGGCCGCGGCTGCTCAGCCGCTGCATCCCGAGCGCTGCCATCGTGCCGAAGACGGCGGCGAGCACGGCGCTGGTGAAGGCGATCATCAGGCTGTTCTGCAAGGCGGTGATCAGGAAGGTGTTTCCGAGTGCCTTGCCGTACCACATGGTTGAGAAGCCGGTGAACTCGCTGGCGCTGCGGCCGGCGTTGAACGAGAACAGCACGACCAGGGCGATCGGCGCGTAGAGGAATAGGTAGACGAAGGTGACGAGCGCGCGCATCAGACGAGATCCACCTGTCTGGAGCCGGAGACTTTCCAGGCGATGCGCATGGCGACGCTGAGGACGATGACCACCACGACCACCAGTGTCACGGCGATCGCCGAGCCGAAAGGCCAGTTGCGCGATTGCAGGAAGAGATCGACCAGCGCATTGCCGATGAAAAATACCTTGCCGCCGCCGAGAAGCTGCGGGATCAGGTATTCGCCGAGGAGGAGAATGGTCACCAGCCCCACCCCTGTCATGACGCCGGGAAGCGATAGCGGTAGGGTGATGCCGAAGAAAGTCGAGACCGGCTTGGCGCCGAGATCGGCCGAGGCTTCGAGCAGGCGGCGATCGAGTTTTTCAAGGCTGACATAGATCGGCATGATCATCAGCGGCAGGTAGCCGTAGACGATGCCGAGCAGCACCGCGCCTTGCGTGTTGAGGAGCCTGACGTCTTCAATGCCGATCATGCCGAGCAGATTGGGAATGCCGCGCGAGCCGAGGATATACATCCAGGCATAGGTGCGCACCAAGAGGCTGGTCCAGAAGGGCACGACGACGAGCGAGACGAGCACCAGCCGGTATTTCTGATTGGACTTGATCGCCAGATAATAAGCGACGGGATAGGCGACGATCAGGCAGAGGAAGGTGCCGACCGGCGCGATCATCATTGTGTTCCAGAAGGCCGCCGCACGCGAGGGAAGATTGGCGAATTGGGCAAAGGTGAAGGCCGCCTGATAGCCGCCCTCCGGCGCCCGTTCGCCAAAGGCGAAGACCACCATGGCCATGAACGGCAGGACGAGAAAGACAGACAGCCACAGGCCGGCCGGCGCGACGAGTGCGGCGGTCGTAAGCTGTCGTTTTCTGTCCGGGGTGAGGGGCATGGAGTTGGTACTTTCGGTCGCTGAATCGTCTGTCGAGTATTTGTAGTGCACTGGGTCTGCGGCCTATCTCTTCTCCCCAGCGGGGAGAAGTGCCAAACGCAGTGAGGCGATGAGGGGGGCGACGGCGTAGCCGGAGGCGCACGTCATATTCGGATGATCGTCTTCGGCCCCCTCATCCGGCCCTTCGGGCCACCTTCTCCCCGCTGGGGAGAAGAGAAATCAAGCCGACTTGAAGCGGGCCATCAGTTCCGCGCGTGCCGGATCGGTCAGCGTCACGGCAGCGCCGAATTCGAGCTTGGTGAGCGATGCCTCGTCCGGATAGACGATCTTGTTCGAGGTGACGTCAGCTGGAAGCAAAGCGAGCACGCGGCTGTCGGTGGTTGGCGCACCGTTGGCGATGTGTTCCTTGACAGCGTTTTCCGGCGTCATCAGGTAGTCGAGCAGGGCATAGCCGGCCGGCTTGTTGGCGGCACTTTTCGGGATCGCGTAGAAGTCTGTCCAGATCTCGCCGCCGTCGGTGCCAAGGATATAGGCGATCTCCGGCATGTCGCGGTTGAGCTGGGCACCGTCATTGGTCCAGCACATGGTCATCCACGCATCAGTGGCACGCATGCCTGGCTGGTAGTCGCTATTGATGCCGTAGAGATGCGGCTTGACCTTGATCAGCAGTTCCTCGGCCTTGGCAAGCTCTTCCGGCTTGATCGAATTGAAGGAATAGCCAAGCGAAACCAGCGCGCTGCCGATCGTCGTCAACTGGTAATCGTGCACCATGACGCGGTTGTCGGCTTCGGTCATGGCGACCTCGAAGAAGTCCTTCCAGGAGGTGATCTTTGTCTTTATCTTTGAGGTGTTGACGGCCATGCCGGTCGTGCCCCAGTTCTTCGGCAGGGCATAGGTCGTCCCGTCGACGGCACCTTCCGAAGTGAAGCGGGCTGACTGTGAGGCTTGCGAGAAGGCCGGGAGCTTGGACATGTCGAGCGGATCGATCAGGCCGAGCTTCACATAGGTGGAGATCGTATAGTTGGTCGGAACGAACAGATCCCAGCCTGTGCCGCCGGCCTGGAGCTTGGCGAGCATTTCCTCGTTCGAGCCAAAGACGTTGACCTCGACGGCAACGCCGGTCGCGGCCGTGAAGACCTCGAAGGTTGCCGGGTCATGATAGTTCGGCCAGGTGGCGATCGACATGGTTGTTCCGAGGTCCTGAGCGTAAGCCGGCGAGCTGAAGATGCCCGGCTGGCGGGCAAGGACTGCTGCGGCAAGACCAAGTCCGGTGACGCCTAAAAAGTGGCGGCGGGTGACCGAGCCGCGCTTCAGGCGCATCCATTCTTCCGTCAGATTTTCTGCAGTGATCGGGGCATTTTCTCTGTACCACTTTGTCATGACTTCGTTCCCTTTTTTGTCTTGACGTGTACGGCCATTCCTCAGGCCGGAAAAACATGCACTTTGCCGGGGTCGAAACTCAGTACGACCCGTTCGCCCGGTTCGACGAGGTCGCTTTCCTGCACGCTGCGCCTGTCGGCCGTAACGAGGAAATCGCCAAGGCCGTCGACGCTGATCTGGTATTCGGCGGTGGAACCGAGAAAGATGCGGTGGGTGACTGTGCCGGCCAGTTGGCTGCTGTCGCCCGTTGGCTGCCGTCTCAGTTCGATCGCTTCCGGTCGCAGCGCTACGGTCGCCACGCCGGGTTTCAAACCGCATTTCGCAGCCAGCGCCATGCCGTTCGACAGGCGCAGCGTCGATCCATCCGCCTCGATGGTTGCGGCAATCCGGTTGGTCTTGCCGACGAAATCGGCGACGAAGAGATCGGCCGGCCGGTCGTAGATTTCCTGTGGCCTGGCCATCTGGACGATGCGACCGGCATTCATCACGCAGACCATGTCGCTCATCGACAGAGCCTCTTCCTGGTCGTGGGTGACGAGCACGAAGGTGATGCCGAGTTCGTGCTGCAAGGTCTGAAGCTCGATCTGCATGGCGGTACGCAGCTTCTTGTCCAGCGCCGCCAGCGGCTCGTCCAACAAAAGCACCGAAGGCTTGTTGACGATAGCACGGGCGAGCGCCACGCGCTGTTGCTGGCCACCGGACATTTCATGGATGCGGCGCTTTTCGAAGCCAACAAGGCGGACCATTTCGAGGGCTTCACGTGCCCGCGCCGAAATTTCGGATGCCGCCAACTTCGGGCGCGCCTGTTTCAGACCATATGCAACGTTCTGCTCCACATCGAAGTGTGGGAAGAGCGCATAGTGCTGGAACACCATGTTGACGGCGCGCCGGTAGGGCGGCACACCGTTCATCTCGCGACCGTCGATCAGCACCGTGCCTTCGCTGGGCTGCTCGAAGCCGCCGATCATTCGAAGGCACGTGGTCTTGCCGCAGCCGGAGGGGCCAAGCAGCGCTACGAACGCGCCCTTGGGGACGGCCAGATTGATGTCCGATACGGCGGTCACGCTACCATAGCGCTTGGTGACCGAACGGAACTCGATGTCGTTCGCTGGAGCGGCTGTCACGTATCAATTCCCCGCGGGTATTTTTAGAATACCGGACAATCCTGCGACTGCCCCGTTTCTCACCGTCTGTCATTAACCTATTCAAGCAGGCTGTTTGCGGTATATACCCCGAAAGAGGTATTTTAAGACGTTTGCTGCTGTGGAAGGTGTATGTGCCGGAGGCAATTGCCGTTCTTTTTTGCAAGGTTGGTGGGGCGCATGGGCATTGACCTGGAAGCGTTGTTCAAGACGATCGGTCCGATGATCGGCGCGGCCGGAACCAGCGACGACGAGGCAGGCGGCGGTTTCCACTCATTGATGCGAGCACTGGTCGCGTTCGACTATGCCGTGATCTTTGCCTATAGGGAGAAGGAGCGACCGCTCGATCTCTACAGCACGTTCACACCGGACGAACATGTCGTCTTCGTCAGCCTCTATCAGGCCGGCCCGTTCCTGCTCGACCCGTTCTATCACGCCGCCCGGGAGCCGAAGCCGGGCGTCTGGCGGATGCGCGAACTCACCCCGGATCGCTTTTTTTCCAGTGAGTATTTTCGTAGCTATTACACACAGACCGGCCTCGCCGAGGAGATCGGTTTTTTCATCGCGCTGGAGGACGGCATCACAGTGGTTCTGTCGCTGATGCGCCGGGAAAAGTCGGGCGCCTTTTCGGCGGCGGAGTTCGCGCTGGTCAAAAAGGCCGAGCCGATGGTGGCCGGATTGGTGCGCCACGCATGGGCAGACCTTGCCCGCCGGTTCGATGCGGCACTGAGGCAGGGCAAGGGCGGACGCAAACCACTCCACCCGGCGGCAGACCGGGTCTGGCGCAATCTCAACCTGACGGAACGCGAAGCATCGATCATCGAGCTTGTTCTGCAGGGCCATTCCTCTGAATCGATCGGCCTCAGGCTCGGCATCTCCACCGGCACGGTGAAAGTCCACCGCCGCAACGTTTACCGCAAGCTCGGCATTTCCTCGCAGACGCAGTTGCTGTCGATCTATCTGAAGAATTTGGAGCAGTAGGAAATGCCGACCTCGTTGCCGCCGTCCAGCTACAGCGTGTTGAAGGAGAGCATTGACAGCTTATGTTTGTCTGGTCTGGACATTGTGTGACCCCTGCCTTTGCGTAGGGCCGTCTTCGAGCCTGAGGTGGCTCCGCCCTACACCGGTCTTCCGAGGGAGTGCTCGGACGGGCCGAGCCGATCCTCATAACAGGAGGACGAGCCGTGGCAGATTATAGAGAAGCTTTTGTCGGAATCGATGTCGCCAAGCTGAAGAATGCGATTGCTGTTGCCGAACCCGGCCGGGACGGAGAGGTCCGCTATTTCGGCGAGGTTGATGCATCCGATACCAGCATGGGCCGCACAATCCAGCGAATAAACGCGAAGTTTGATCACGTACATTGCTGCTACGAGGCGTGCCCGACGGGTTACGGCCTCCATCGGCTGATCCCGTCGCTTGGTCATGGATGTATGGTTGTCGCCCCGTCGTTGATCCCGAGGAAGCCTGGCGACCGGGTGAAGACGAGCCGTCGCGATACGCTTGCGCTCGCCCGACTATTGAGCGCTGGCGAGCTAACGGCGGTGTGGGTTCCCGACGAGGGCCATGAAGCTATGCGCGATCTTGTTCGTGCTCGAGCTGCTGCTGTCGAGGCATTACGGGTTCACCGGCAACAGATAAGTGCCTTTGTGCTCAAACAAAGTCGGATCTATCCACGCAAGAAGGGCTGGACGATGCGCTACCTGCGTTGACTGTAGGAGCAACAGTTCGAGCATCTGGCGCATCAAATAGCACTTCAGGAAATGGTCGAGGCGGTGCGCGTCTCGAAAGAGCGCGTCGAATGGTTGGAGAAGGTGATCGAGGAGTTCATTCCGACCTGGTCGCTGGCCCCAGTCGTTCGAGCTCTGCAGACGTTGCGAGGGGTGGATTTGTTCGTCGCCGTCGCCGTCGCCGTCGCCGTCGTCGTCGCCACGGAGGTCGGAAACGTGACCCGATTTGAAAGCCCCCGCCAATTATGGGCTACCGCGGTTTGGTTCCTGGTGAGCGATCAGCGAGTGAGACGGTCAGACGCGACTCAATCACCAAGGCAGACAACGGTCGGGTTCGGCACATGCTGGTCGAGAGAGTGCTTGGACATATCGCCATCCGCCAAAGGTTGGCGCGAGGAAACTGCACCGTCTGGAGCAAGTGCCTCCGAAAGTGCGGGAGATAGCATGGAAGGCTCAGAGCCGGTTGACGGCTCGTTATCGAACGTTGACCGGACGAGGAAAGCGAACGACGGTGGTTTGTACCGCCATTGCCCGTGAGCTGAGTGGCTTCATGTGGGCCGTTGCGAGGGAGGCGCAGTCGATCAGGTCGTAGATCGACCCATCGAACTTGCACCTCGCGCATGGGCGGGGGCGGAACAACGGCAGGGGAACACCCGTCAGACGCTTTGTGGCCGGCATTCGACCGACGCCGGACTCTATGGTCTTCACCCGGGCCGGTGATCGAGGCATTTCCGGGTGAAACCCTTGATAGACTGATATCGACGCTTTCAAAAGCGGCGCAGTTCGGACGAGAGCTTTGGTTCTCGCTACATACGCAGGCGAAGCCAAGTATTTCCGGGCTGGTCCTTCGGTGGCAGGGTCTGTCTACGCCCACTGCCTTGGTCGCCTGGGGAGACGATCTGGAGGCTCTGAGGACGATGACGCAAATCTCCGATCGATTGGCTAACCCCGATGACCTGAGGAGGCCCGACAAGCTCGGCCTTACCTTGCGTGAGCTCCAGATCGTAGCTCTGATCGCCGAAGGGCATACCTCCGTCGAGGTTGGTCGGCTGTGTAGAATCGCCGATGCGACGGTGAACATCCACATAGCAAATGCCATGCTGAAGACCGGTGCCAAGAACAGAATGCATCTGATCGCCAGCACACTTAGGGCCGGCATTGTTTGACCGATGCAGGGATGTAATTGTTGCGCCTCGACGATAAATGATACATTCGGCGATCGAAGCCACGACACCTGTCGCTTATGCGAGAGGAGGGGACATGCGACAGGATCGGGCGGCGCATAGCGGCACCTTAGTTAAAGAGGATGAAATTCTTCAATGGCTGCTGGTCGGAACCCGTACCGAACTTAGCTTAGAGAAGATCTTTGTGGATTTGTGTGTCAAGCTAGCGAGTTCCGGTCTTCCGCTTGCGCGAGCATCTCTTCACTTTAGAACTCACAATCCGGAATGGTTGGGGTCTCGCATTCTATGGCAGGCGGCAATTCTGGGTTGTAGAACTGAAAGCGTTGCCTACGAAGTGGAAGAAACAACAGCTTTTACCCTCAGTCCTTTCAAAACGATAATAGACGGTGCGGACGAAGTCCGGCAGCATCTTGAAAAAGCGCTGCCTGGCTCAAAGGAATATCCCATCTACACGGGACTTCGGACGGAAGGTCTAACCGACTATATCGCGTTACCGCTCGATCACACGGGTGACAGGCGACATCTCGTTACCTTCTTGAGCGATGTTCCAGGCGGCTTTCGTTCACAGCACATCAGCACTCTCAGAGGACTGCTCCCGGCCCTGGCGCTCGTTACCGAAATTCGCTTGAAGAACCAGTTAGCCAAAACCCTGCTGGATACCTATGTCGGCCCCCGTGCAGGTAACCAGATCTTGGAAGGCGTCACGAGGCGAGGCAGTGGAGCTACCGTGAATGCGGGAATCATGATGTGCGATCTTAGAAATTTTACGGCACTATCCTGTAAGCTGAGCCGCGACGAGACGATCAGTCTTCTGAACGGATATTTCGACGCTCTGGCCGAGCCAATTCAGGCCAATGGAGGAGAGATCTTGAAATTTATGGGAGATGGGGTGCTGGCGATCTTCCCTCTCGAAAATGTCACTATCTGCCAAGCGATGATCAGGGCGATTGACGAAGCGAGAGTGTCGCTTGCGGCGATGAATGAGCGAAATTTAGAGTGCGGCCGAACTGTGGTCGGCTACGGTATCGGTGTCCATGTCGGCGAAGTCATGTATGGCAACATCGGGTCGCGGAACAGGTTGGATTTTACAGTGATCGGGCCTGCTGTAAACACGGCCTCCCGCATCGAGGGCTTGGCGAAGGAACTTAAATGCACGGTTCTATGCTCTGACGCCTTCGTCAGATTAGCGGGTTGCCAAGACCGTTCGGAATATATGGGGAATCATTTGCTTCGGGGCATCGACCAGCCAATCGGCGTCTATTCTCTCTTTAGGGAATAGGAAGCGAGGAGGCATCATCCTTTCTGCATTTAAAATGCTTATCAACCGGGTGTTCATCGGCAATCTGCGTATTCCAGTGATCGCACCGCCTGCCGCCTCGTAAGCCTCGATCCCGACGAACTGTATCCCTCCGGCGTGGACCGCCTTGCGAGTTTTTGGCGATATCGTGTTTTGCGCTCTTGAGAGTGGACTTAAGAGCGCAATGAGGAACTATGGCACAGGCCATTTTGCTGACGGGTCAAGAGCGGCGTCGTCGTTGGTCACCGGATGATCGACTGAAAATTCTTGAGGCAGCATTTGCCCCGGGGGCAAATGTCTCGGAAGTAGCGCGTCGTTTTGATGTTTCGACGGGGCTGCTTTACACGTGGCGGCGCCAAGCGCTGTCTGTGAAAGATGGTCCCGCTTTCGTGCCGGCGACTGTCTTGGACGTTCCTGGCAGCGGCGACGGTGGTGCGGCGACTATTGTTGTGGACTTTGCGAACGGTACGAGGGTGAGGGTTGCGTCCGGTGCGCCTTGTGATCTTGCCGCAGCAGTGATGCGAGCGCTCAAATGATCCCGATCAGTTCGAGCGTGCGCGTTTGGATTGCGAGCGGCCGTTGCGATAGAACGAGCGAAGCGGCCGAATTTCCAGACCACCTCTGTTTCGGCCGAAATACATAGCAGCCGGGCTCGGATTAGAGAACATTTAATTAGGCGGTGCGATACTTCGCCCTGATTGAATTGAAGATTCTGCGGCGTGACGCAGAGACAGAATGGACTGGGTCAGTTTGTCGGATGGTGAGGACGGAACTCGAGAAATCTTGGCTGGAATGTGGTTCCGGCGAGCCGCTTCAAGCACTCGCCCGCCTCCGATCCGTTGATGTTGTCGTGACTGCACAAAACGACCCGCAGTTGCTGTTTCGCTACGAGTGGCTACAGGGTTGGATTTTGTTCCAGCTGGGAGAGACCGAACAAGCCTTCGAACATGTCCAAACGGCACGCAGCCTATCGGAAACCCTTGATCACTCCTCGCAAGCGAGCGCATTGACACTGGGGGCGTGGATCCTGTCCAACCTCGGTCTTTCGGACGAAAGCTATTCGGTCGCCCGCGCGGCTGTCAATCTGGCTGAAACCGGCGACAACAACTTCGCGTTGGCGCTGGCCCTACACGTCTCCGCACTCATCGCCTGGATGGGAGGCGACATTCCACTGTCGCTGGACACTTCGCAGCGGGCTATTGCGATCGCCCGAACACTTGCCGACACCCATGTCCTTTGCTGGTGTCTGTTCGGGCGTGGGTGCATGGTGGCCGACGAGGCTAGGGAAGCGCGCCAAAACGGCGACGACACCATTTTCATTTCGGGTCACGAGGAAGCGATTGCGCTTACCGACGAATCTTTGGCGCTGTCACGCGACAATTCAGACAGCTGGGCGCGTCGCGTCTCCCTTACCAACAAAGCTGAATACTCTTGTTATATTGGGCGCTTTCAGGAAGCACACGGCGCCCTTGAAGAATGGACGATGGTGAAGGGACCTGTCTCCAATCGTCGCAGGATCCAGTATCTCAAGACTTATGCGGAAATCCTGCAGCGGGAAGGCCGCATCGGGGAGGCGCGCGAATATTGCGAGCAGGCCGTTCAGTTGACGGCCGACATTGGAACGGCCGATCTGAAACATCTGTGCACCAAAGCACTTTCGGAAATCCACGAAGCGATGGGTGACTTCGAGAAGGCGCTTCAACTTCATAAACGATTCTTCCGGGAGGTTCAGCAATTCGAGGGCGAGAAGGTCAAAAGCCGCGCGCGCGTGGCCGAAATCTTCTACGAGGCGGAAAAGCTCCGCCAATTGGCCGAAATGACCAGCCGGATCGCGGAGCAGTCCAAGCGGGACGCTTTGACGGACCCACTCACCGGCGTTGCCAATCGCCGTTGGATGGAACAGGACTTCGATGGTCTGATTGCCAGCGGCACCCCGTTCGCCGTGGTTTTCGCCGACCTTGATCACTTCAAAGCGGTTAACGACGAGTATTCTCATGCCGTTGGCGACGAAGTCATCAAGGCCTTTGCCAATATGGTCTCGACTTGCTTCCGCGCCAGCGATCTGGTCGCCCGTATCGGGGGTGAGGAATTTGTGATCCTGGTCAGCGACGCGCAGGAGCACGACCTGCCATTAATTGGCGACAAGCTCCTGCGATGCACGCGTAGCTATGAATGGACGCGCATCGCCCCCGGCCTCAAGATAACAACCAGCATCGGCCTGGCGTGTTCCAAGGAAGTCGTCGGACGGGATGCCTTGCTGGCCCTGGCGGACGCCAGACTATATCGTGCGAAGACCACGGGACGTGACCGCTATGTGTCCGAGGGAGAACTACCCTCGATTTTGCACGCAGTGTAGCACGGTGTTGGTTGTCGCGTGAGTTTAAGCAACTTTTCCATTTCGCTGTGATCCGGTCAGGAAGCGAAAAGGTGTTTGCAGACAGTTTATTGCAACGAATTCGGTGGGTGAACGCGAAACGGAAAATGGGTCAAATCCTGCTGAAACTCAACACACGGGCTCAAACCGTGGCGCCTGGTCGAAATAAAAAGGTGGCGTAGTAGAGAACATGGCCTTTCCCACCCTGCTGATCACGTTTCTGGCGCGGCTCGTCGTGAATGCTGATCAAGCTTGCTCTTAATTAATTATTTACCATACTTTAATATTCTAGGTAGAATTATTGTACGGTAACTAGGTGGCATTATGTCGATAGCACTTCGAAATATTACGGATCCAGGCCATCCGAAATCCAAAATGATGGATCTGGAAAAAGCTGCAGAATTGTTCTGGAGCATCTCGAACCCCATCAGACTCGGCGCGCTTCTTCGATTGATGGAGCGAGAGTGGTCGGTGAACGAACTGGCGACTGATCTAAACATCAGCCAGTCTGCGCTGTCACAGCACCTCTCCAAGCTGCGTCAATCTGACGTTGTGCGCGCACGAAGAAATAGGCAAACGATATTCTACCGCTGCTGCGATCCATTGGTTATGCACCTGCTCGCTGAAGTGGGTCTGTCTCGTTGACGGCTCATTTGTTTGGCGAGGATGCTCGGTAGCAATGAGTCACTGAAAGCCCTGGCCAATCTTGAGGTAGGTCGACCTGCTGCCGAGGCTCAAGCAGATTTTCACCTTTCTCGCGGCGACTATTTTCTTATCAATATATTGAAATCTCATTGGGACGTGCGTTTCGATGAACGCCGAAAATGAATAATTAGGAGCCTCTATCAGAGGTGGCTCGGTTTGTCTGAACAGTTTCGGGCGCTTTGCTAAGTGGATTTCCGCCTCGATTATGCCGCCACCATCATTGGCGTCAGCGCGTTGAAGAAGGCCTGATCCGGCGTCTTCCGGTCAAGGGATGAATGTGGACGTCGACTATTGTAGAAGTTCAGATATCGGCCGATGCCAGCGCGAGCCTCTGACACAGTCTTGTAGGCGTGGAGATAGACCTCCTCGTATTTGATCGACCGCCAAAGCCGCTCGACGAAGACGTTGTCTCGCCATGCGCCCTTGCCGTCCATAGAGATGGCGATCTCAGCCTTCTTCAGCACGGCAGCGAAGTCCACCGAGGTGAACTGCGAACCCTGGTCGGTGTTGAAGATGTCGGGCTTGCCATAACGGGCCAGCGCCTCCTCGACCGCCTCTATGCAGAAAGCGGCTTCCATCGTGATCGACAGCCGCCATGACAGAACCCTCCGGCTGAACCAGTCGACGACAGCGCAGAGATAGACGAAGCCCCGCGCCATCGGAATATATGTCAGGTCCATCGCCCAGACCTGATTGGGTCTGGTCACCGCCAGCTTGCGCAGGAGATAAGGATAGATTTTATGACCTGGTGCCGGCTTCGAGGTGTTCGGGCGACGGTAAATTGCCTCAATGCCCATCTTCTTCATCAGCGTGGCGACGTGAAGCCGCCCGACATTCAACCCTTCTCCTCTCAAAAGCCATTGCAACATCCGACTTCCGGCAAAAGGGTAGTCTTCAGATGCTCATACTGGACGCGCAGCCGCGGATCGGTGGCGATGGCAGGTGCGACCGCTTCCACGAACGCCCAGCGTAGCCACTTGTTGCCCTGCTTGATGATCTTGCCGTGGAAGGTCTTGCCGCCGGAGGAATAGGTCGACGGTACAAGCCCGGCGTAGGCGGCAAGCTTCTTGGCATTCCGGAAGCGGCTGATGTCGTCAATCTCCGCATCGATCAGCCGGGCGAAGAACTCACCGATGCCGGGGATTGTCTTCAACAGCTTCACATTGGCATTGGCCTTGGTCATCGCCCGGATCGTCGTCTCCGACTGCTTGATCCGTTCATTGATGTCACCGATGAAGTCGAGACCACGATCGATCTGGATGCGGTCGATCTCCGAGACTTTCACTTGCGCCAGCTGGACGCGGCCGGTCTTGCCGAACAGGTCACCGAGCTTCCTCAGCAGTGCTGTCTGCTCCGGATAGCGATCAAAGACGGTAACGACCCGGTTCTTCGTCATCGTGCGCAGCCGCACGTAGAACATCCGCTCGCGCAGCGCGACGCGAAGGTCGCGCGATCTCTCGCTTGGTGCCCAGGCTTCCGGAACCAGGTCGGCTCGCAGTAGATGCGCCAAGACCGTGGCGTCGATCTTGTCTGTCTTGATCTTGGCATCGGCAATTGCCTTCACCTTCAACGGGTGGGCGAGAACGACATCATCGCAAATGTCGTCGAGCCAGTCGTACATCACCATCCAGTTGCGCGTCGCCTCGACAACCGCGTGGCTGTTCTCGCGGTAGCATTCGAGAAAGCCGCCGAGCGACTGGCGATCGTTCTTCACCCGGCCGGATCTGAGCGTTTTACCCGCCGAATCCTGCACCACCAGATGGCTGTAGGATTTGTGGTAGTCCACGCCGATATGGTATTCATAAGAGGCAGTCATGCTTCCAACTCCCTTGTTGAGATCTTGCAAACCCCAATAGGATAAGCCGAAAGGCTGGAAGTGTGACTGTCCCTCGATCATCATCTGCATCTCAGGGATCTGTTCTCTCAACGGGCGCGGCCTCTTTCATGCCACCTCCTGTTCCCGGCATCTAAGCCGAAGTCAGGCAGAATTCCACTTATCCCCGCTGTGCAGATTTCCCGAGCCACCTCTAACCTCTTCTTGCGTCAGTTTCCTGGAAATCTCGTCGGCCGACATCGGCTTGCCGACGAGATAACCCTGGAACTGATCGCAGCCGATGTCTCGCAGTATCGCTGCCTGGTGCGGGTTCTCGATACCCTCGGCGGTTACAGGGATGTCGAGGGCCGTTGCCAAGGCCACCGTCGCTCGAAGAACTTCAATCCCGTTTTCGTTCTCCTCCAGGCCTGACACAAGCGAGCGGTCGATCTTCATGCGATCGAAGCCGAACTGACGCAACGCGCCGATGCTTGCATAGCCGCAGCCGAAATCGTCAAGCGCGAACTTGATGCCAACCTGCCGGAGCTGGTCTATCGACCGGCGCGCCTGCTCGGGATTTGACATCAGTACACCTTCGGTTATCTCCAGAGTAAGGCGGTTAGGATCGAAATCGCCCCCCCGGAGCACGGCAATCACATTCGCGGCAAAGTCGGGATTGCATAACTGGACTGGCGAGACGTTGACCGACAAGGCCAGGTCTGGCCAGTTCTTTGCGTGACGGATCGAGGTTCGCAGCATGTGAACGCCGAGCGCATCGATGAGACCGGACCTTTCGGCAAGTGGAATGAAGACCTCCGGACTGATGTTCCCGGCGGCGCCGCGCCAACGCGCCAACGCCTCAAGCCCAATGACCTCCCCCGTCAAAGCCGAAACGAGAGGCTGGAACGCGGGCTCGATTGTGCCGCTGTCTATGGCTGTTCGCAATTCGCTTTCCAACTCAGCGACGCGCTGGCGTTCTCGATCGAGCTCTATATCGTAGACGACTGCCTGTGCCTTCCCGTTCTCCTTGGCACGGTAGAGGGCCATATCGGCTCTGCGGAGCAGTTCCAACGCTGCCACATTCCCGGTTCGAGCGGCAACCCCAATGCTAGCTCCGACTTCGATTGTCCGTCCGGCGACCCTGAATGGCGCGCCAAAGAGTGCCAGGATGGCTTTTTCTATCTCGCGGTGGCCAACCGATCCGATCTGCACCAGCGCGAACTCGTCGCCACCGAGCCGCGCCGTGGCCAGGATTTCCGGATGGCAGGCCCGCAGTGCATTGGCGACAATTCGGATCAGTTCGTCCCCAACCGCATGCCCCCAGGCGTCGTTGACAGCCTTGAAGCCATCGAGATCGATCAGGTAAAGCGATACGGGCTCCGAGACCTCCAACTGTTCCAGCGCATTAAGCAGTCCGTGCCTGTTGAGCAGACCGCTCAGGCTATCGTGGGTTGCTTCAAAACGAGCGGTTTCCGCCAGTCGGCGAAGGCGTGTCGCCTCAGACGCGCCAGCGAGAAGGACAGCCACCAGAAACAGGGCGAGGATTGAAGCGGCTGCAACCACATCGGAATGAACTTCGTTCAGGACAGCGTTTCCAGGAGCCCCGCTCGGCCAGACGAGGTAGGCGATAGGAATACCTTTCTTGTCCTTGATCGGGGCGCTTAAGAGTCCTGGCTCGGGGGCTGATTGAAGCCGCAAGCCATCCAGTTCGTACTTGTCTGCCAACGCATCGAGGACTTCCGGCGTAATCTCCTTGTAAAAACTAAGCACGCTGAGTTGCGCAGGTTTGGTGCTGATCTCGAAGGGCTGAAGCGCGTGCGACGCGACCAGTGCGACACCGTTCTTTGTCTTGAAAAAATTGACTAGTGGATCCTGTCCCGGGCTTGCGGCGGCTTCGACCTGCCGTCTGAAGGCATCTCCAAAATAAACGCTCGGTTGGAATGGTTGCCCCTTGGCATAGGCAGAGATTGTGCCGCCGTCAGGTCCGACAACGATCGCGCCGTCATAGAGCGGGTAATTCTCGCTTGTTTTCCCCCAATTCTCGTAGGCAAAATCTGCGGCCTCGAGTGAACCGATGGCAGCATAAGCATCATCCCAGACCGCATTGTCTCTCGTCGTCGCGCCCAGTCGTTCTGAGAACTCAGCGATGGCCGTATCGGTCATGTTGATGGCGCGGGCGTCGTCGATATCGTTTGCCGAGAGGGTCATCGTGGCGATGACACGCGTCATAAGCCCGGTGAGCACGAGAGCGACGGCGACAAAAGAGACCGTCACCGCGATGACGGAATAAGTCTGGGCCCGAACGTGTTTGCGAGTCTTGTTGAACGGCATGAAAACTCCGGAAATGAAAAATGAAGATCGTGCCGTCATCTACCTGGCGGCATCAACGTTACCGCGACCGCGAGGGATTGATACTTGCCGTCTGCGTGGCGTTTGTCGGCGTGCTCGCGGCGACGATGGCCAGAGGCTGTCCGCCGCTGTTGGACCGAGCGAGTTTGGCGCACAATGCCTCCAGGAAATTGACTGCCCAGAGCATTTGCTCACGCTCACGTTCTAGCCGCGCTTGGATCTCGGCATCGCTGGATATCCCTGGGAGTTCAACTAAATCGCTGTCTTGCGACCGTTCACAAGGCGGACGTGCGGCGAGGTGAGGCATTTACGAATTCTCTTTCTCTTCAGGATGACGGATGCGATCGTGCGGGGGTGGTTTTAGGCGGCATTCGCCGTTTCATCGAGGCTGGCAAACATGTGATCGAGGTTGAGGAAGCAGACCATGCTGTGTTCGTGGGGGATGATCCCGTATGAGAACGCGGGGTCGAAGCTCGCGGCGAAATCGGGCACCGGCTGGATGCGGTCGGTGCCGATAGACAGGATATCCGAGACCTGATCGACCACCAGGCCGAGAACACCTTGCCCCACCTCAACAACGACGATGGCGCTACGGCTGGTATCGACGGCATTCGGTACGGCGAGTTTGGCTGCAAGGTCGATCACCGGAATGACGGAGCCGCGCAGGTTCATGACGCCGAGGACATGAGGCGGTGCGTGGGGCAGCGGCGTGGCCGCTGCCCATCCCCGGATTTCCCGGATCGAGGTCGTCTTGATGCAGAACTGTTGGTTGCCAAGATGGAAGGCGATGATTTCCAACGTCGTTTGCTGGCTGGAGGCCGATGTCGTCGCCGCCATCAGAACTCCTCCCACGAATCAACGGCTGCTGCTGTCGCGGTGCTTCCACGGAAGGCGCCAGCCAGCTTCTGCCCGAGCGCGCGTGCGGGAGAAGCGACCGGCTTGCTGTTGGCGCTGACGCCGCGTGGGCCTGAAGCACCATCGAGCTTGAAGCGGGCAATGAGATCGCGAAGCTTGGCCGCTTCCTGCGCCAGGCTCGAAGCCGCAGCGGTCGATTCTTCCACCATCGCCGCATTCTGCTGCGTGCTCTGGTCCATCGAGTTGACCGCCGTGTTGATTTCGGCAAGCCCGGTGGATTGCTCCTTGGCCGAGACAGCGATCGAGTTCATGTGGCCATTGATCTGGCCGATGAAGCCGCCGATCACATTCAGCGCTTGGCCGGTATCGCGCACCAGCTTGACGCCGCTTTCCACCTCGGTCGTCGAGGTCTGGATCAGCCCCTTGATCTCCTTGGCGGCCTGCGCCGAGCGCTGGGCGAGTTCCCGCACCTCCTGGGCGACGACCGCGAAGCCCTTGCCGGCGTCACCCGCGCGGGCCGCCTCGACGCCGGCATTGAGCGCCAGGAGGTTGGTCTGGAAGGCGATCTCCTCGATGACGCCGATGATGTTGGAGATCTGCTGCGAGCTTTCCTCGATGCGGCGCATCGCCTCCTCGGCATGCGACACCACTTCGGCGGACTTGGCGGCGCTATGGTTCGCTTGGGTCGCAACGTCGCGCGCCTCTTCCGTCAGCTTCGTCGACGAGCCGACATTCGCAACGATCTGGTCGAGAGCAGCGGCAGTTTCCTCCAGCGCGGCAGCCTGCTGTTCCGTACGCTTGGCGAGGTCCTGGGCGCCGGAGGCGATCTCGCGGGTGCCGTTGTCCATCGTGCCGATGCTTTCGGCGATGGAGGACAATGCGGCGCCAAGCTGACGGATCGACTGGTTGAAGTCCTGGCGCAGCGGCTCGAAATCCGGCGCAAAGGTCTCGTCGATCTGGAAGGCGAGGTCGCCGCTCGCGAGCCGCTTCAGGCCGGCAGCTAGATTCTCGGAGGCGAAGCGCAACTCTTCGGCTTCACGCTCGGTGCGGCGCTGCACCTCGGCGCGCTCCGCTTCCTGAACGCTGCGGGATTGGTTGGCTTCCTGTTCGAGACGGGCATTGGCAAGCGCATTCTGACGGAACACCTCGACGGCCTCGGCCATCGCACCGATCTCGTCCTGACGACCGCCGAAGGGAATGGCGCTTGCCGTATCGCCGGAAGCAAGATTGCGCATGGCAGCGGTGATGCGGCTGATCGGGTTGGCGATCCCGGCAACGGCGAAGGCGACGGCGCTCATCGCGACGAGAAGGGCGATACCGCAGAGGACGTAGACGAGATTGAGCGCATTCTCCAGAAGCTGCTGGATAGTTGCGCCGGATTTGGCCGCACCCTCCTTGTTGATGCCGACGATTGTGTCGATCGAACTGGCGATTGCAGCGAAGCGCGGCGCCATTTCCTTGGAAATGATCCGCTTTGCGTCCTCGTCCCTGCTCTCTCTCGAAGCCGCGATCATCTTGTCACTGGCCTCGATCAGCGCACCGGCCGTGTTGCTGATTTTCGCTAGTTCCGCCTTTTCCTCTGTATCTTCGTCGTCAATGAGCGCGGCGTAGTTGTCAACCGCCCCAAGGAACCGGGACTTTTCCTCCTCGATCGTCTTTTCCGACGCAAGTTCCTCCTCATCCGTTGCGGCCAGGACATGCATGTTGAAGGCGATGCGCAGGTCGGACGCAGCCGTATCCATTTCCTTCGAGCGCTCGACGCTCGGCATCCAGTCCTCGATGATCTGGTCACTGTTGACGTCGATCGTCGACAGCGAACTGATCGATACCCAGGAGAGAATACCGGTTAAGAGCACCATCCCGGCGGCGGAGGCGATAAGGGACAGTTTTACACTTGGTCGTTTCATTTCATTTTTCCTTCATTTTCCGCATGACTATTCGCGCCCGACCTCAATCAAAGCCGTGATATTTCCAGCATCGTGTGTTGATTGACGCCCGAATCATTCAAGCGGTGAAGACGGTTTGATGGTGCGGCTGACACCCTCATGCTGCAGGGCGTACCGAGCGAAATCATGCTCGTCATGTGCCTGCGCACGACGACTAAAGAACTCCAAAGGTTAACGGATCCGTCAGATTCCTTGCACGAAAGACACTTGTTGCGCTGATTGGATAAGTGGCGCGGAAAAGGGATGGCTTTGCCCGTCTCAGGTAGACATTTCTGGTCAGGCGTTTGCCGACCGTCTTTTCGTTTCGGATGGATTCTCGTCATGAGTCGCCAGGGCTGAATCCAGCTTAACATACGAGAATTGCAAGGATTTCGCTTAGGTAGCCGTTGTTCCGACCGGCTCGTTTTAGGTGAGCCAATGACCGCGCACGGTCTTTGCCGCTGTTGGTGTGTCTAGTTAGGCCGACGCGAAGACGTGTCCGACCACTTACGCCCGCACGGCCCCAAGCGTATCATGTGTAGACACCGGACTGAGTTGCCGCCTCAATGATCACAAAAAGTTCCATAATACCTGTTATGCGACATTATCTTGTAAGGTGGGTGGGTTCAAGGATGAAGTGCGACTTGCGAATGATACCAATGGGTTGTCACTCGCAAGGAAGCTGCAATGAAACGCACCTACTCCCATATTGATCTCGATGAGCGTCGTAAGATTGCCCGCTGGCGAACGGCTGGGCTGAGTGTCGAGGTCATCGCCGAGAAACTTGGTCGACATCGCTCGACGATCTTTCGTGAGATCAAGCGCAACACGTTCGCCGACAAGGTCGTCCCCGATCTCAATGGCTACTACTGCGTGACGGCGCACGAAATGGCTTGCGAACGGCGGGCCAAGCTCCGGAAGCTGGTGCGCTTCTCGACTGTGAGGCAGTCCGTTATCGACCGGATCATCCATGGTTGGTCGCCGCAGCAAATCGCTGGCCGGATGCGCTTGGAACGGCACCCGATCTCAGTCAGTCACGAAACGATCTACAAGTTCGCATACTCGTCCGACGGACATGCAATCAAGCTGTGGCGTCATCTGCCTGAGCATCGGGCTCGACGGCGACCGCGACATGCAAGACGCAAGTATGGCCAAAGGTTTAGCCCTGAACTGAACATTCTACGCCGTCCGGATGTCGTTGCCGATCGCAAGCAGTTTGGGCATTGGGAATGCGATCTGATCCAGTTTCGCAAGAAGTTCGGCAAGGCCAATATGACGTCCCTCGTGGAGCGAGTCAGCCGCTTTGCCATCTTTCTGCGCAACAATGATCGGCAGTCCCGGCCGGTTATGAACGGACTTGTGCAAGCGCTACAAGCGCTGCCCCACCTCGCCCGCCGCTCAATCACATTCGATCGTGGCACTGAGTTCACCGACTGGCCCTATCTGCAAGCCAGCATCGGCACACAGACCTGGTTTTGTGACCCGCAGTCACCCTGGCAGAAAGGCACGGTTGAGAACACCAACAGGCGAGCGCGGAAATGGCTTTCGAGAGAGGTCGATCCCTTATCCGTGACTGATGCCGATCTGATCGCCATCTGCAATCAGCTCAATGCCACACCGCGCAAATGTCTCGGCTATCGAACGCCGGCAGAAGTCTTCCGCAAGAAACTGCTCGCACAGCTGAGGCATGCCGGATAGCTTCGCCATGCCCGCAAGTCGCGCTTCAACATGAACTCACAGCTAAAGCCGAAGCGGTGTGTCCCACCCGCCCCGATCTGATCTTGCAAGCGGGATCAGCCGCTCAGATCGGGGCTGATCGTCGTGTCGTAGCAAGCCGACCGGACACTTTAGCTTTGCACAATGGCGGACATTCCAACCTTGCCGCCACATATCTGTAGAGAGGGGTACTCGAAAGACCAAAACTCATAACTCCCCTCCGTTTGCCGGAGCGGACCGTCATTCCTTGCCAGGCTACCCGTCAACTATCATCGCCATGTTCCCACAGCGTTCTTCAGTTGGCCAAAATCGTAGCTTCGGGCCGACTGGGCCTCTTAGGGACACAACACCTTCAGCTTATCTGCATGCTATCCGCCTTCGCGGGGCCCGTGGGGATCTTCTCGGTCCTTCAAATCAAGAGACCGTGAAAGACATATGCTTGAAATGGGGCTTCTTTCACTTCGGCCGTTTTTCCGGTGCCTATCGGGAAGCCTATGGGGAAAAACCGTCGGACACTAAAAGACGAACAGCACGAACCTAGTCAAATCGACCCAATATCCAATTTCAGAAGAATTGTCCGAAGTCCGCACCCTTTGCTACCCTAAGGTGGTAAAGGTTAGGCGTTGTTAAGCTTTACAATTGACTAACGGTAACAAGCCTAGTGCTCGCCGACAGGCATGCAACGTCTGCCTCGCTGAGCCTGTCCGCCCCTCGAATGATTCGAGCGGCCATTCCTCAAAATTTTGACCTGGAAGCATGAGGCCTTCCTATCACGGGCCTACAGGAAAACTCGAATGAAACTATCATCCTTTTCACTCAAAGCGTCCCTGACCGGTGCATTCTCGCTGCTGCTCCTCCTGCTCTCCGGCCAGGGCCTTTTCGCGCTTTCGTCGATAGACGGCGTTTACGGCGAGGTTCAGACTTTGGCGAGCAAATGGGTGCCGAGCGTCGACATCGCCAACAAGATCAACATAACGATGGCGGATCTCAGAGGATCGCAGACACGCCTGCTCCTCGCGTCCGATGCATCTGCCGTGGAGAAGACGGAGCATGCCATTGGCGAGGACACGGCCGCGCTTCGCGAGCGAATGTCGACCTATGAAGCCCTGGTTTCTGCGCCGGAGGAGCGAACGACGTACGAGGCGTTCAAGAAAAAGGTGGACGTCTACCTGAAGCTCAATGAACGTGTCGTTGCACACTTCAAAGCTGGGCAACGCGAAGAGGCTGGCAAGCTCGTGTTGGGGGATGTACGCAATGCCTATCTTGTGATGGAGGACCTTATCCAGCACCTCGTTCGGATAAACACCGCCGGAACTGAAAGGAGCCTCGACGACAGTTCCGGCGACTACGCGACCGCCCGCATCGCGGCCTTCGCGTTGCTCGGCATCGCCTGCGTGGTGGGCCTCGGCGCGATGGCCTTTGCGATCGTCGGCGTTTCCCGTCCGATCAATCGGACCACCGACGTCATGCGCATGCTCGCCGACGGCGATCTCTCGGTTGAAATCCCCTTCACCGACAGGACGAACGAAATCGGCGAGATGGCCCGCGCCGTCGAGGTGTTCAAGCAGAACGGCATCAAGGTGCGCGAACTGGACGCGGCGGGCACGGCCAAGCGCCTGAAGGTGACCGAAATGCAGGAGAGCTTAGACGCAGTCATCGCAGCGGCGGCAATGGGTGATTTCTCGCGTCGCGCGTCGGAAGACTTCGGCTATCCGGACCTCAACCGTATCATCGTTGGCCTCAACCGGCTCGTCGCTTCCGTCGATCGCGGCGTTGCCGAAACGCGGCGGGTGGTCTCGGCGCTGGCCGAGGGCGATCTAACGGAAAGCATGCGCGGCGAATTCCAGGGCGCCTTTGGTGAACTCAAGGGCAGCGTCAATACGACGATGGCCAACCTGCGTTCGGTACTCGGCGAGGTCCGTTCTGCCATCGACACGATCAATGGCGGCGCCGGCGAGATGCGCACCGCCTCCGGCGATCTGTCGAAGCGCACCGAGCAGCAGGCAGCCTCGCTGGAGGAGACCTCCTCGGCGCTGGAGGAAATCACCGTCGCGGTCAAGAGCTCGACCGAACTGGCGACAGAGGCCAGCCACATGGTCGACGAAGCGCGCCGCTCGACCGAGCAGTCGAGTGCCGTGGTGAAAGATGCGGTCTCGGCGATGGGGCGGATAGAGCAGGCTTCCGGCGAAATCGGCCGGATCATCAACGTCATTGACGAGATCGCCTTCCAGACCAACCTTTTGGCGCTGAATGCCGGCGTCGAGGCGGCGCGTGCCGGTGATGCCGGCAAAGGTTTTGCCGTCGTCGCCCAGGAAGTCCGTGAACTTGCCCAGCGCTCGGCAGGCGCTGCTAAGGACATCAAGGCGCTGGTCTCCCGCTCAAGCGGCGAGGTTCAGTCGGGCGTCAAGCTGGTAATGGCGACAGGCGAAGCCCTCACCCTAATCCAGAGCCATGTCATCAAGATCAACGAGCACGTCCATTCGATCGCCACTGCTGCCAAGGAACAATCGACCGGCCTTTCCGAGGTCAGCACCGCTGTCAATCAGATGGATCAGGTGACGCAGCAGAATGCGGCGATGGTCGAGGAATCCACCGCCGCCACCAATCGGCTGGCCGAAGAGGCCTCCGGCCTCGCCCGGCTGATCGCCCGCTTCAAGCTCGACGGGTCGGCATCCGCCCCGCGCACCGTCGTCGCCGACAGCAGGCCGGTCCCCTCCCCCGCTCGCGCGCTTGGCCGCAAACTCGCAGGCGCCTTTGGCGGGAAGGGAGCGACCGCGGCTGCCATAGATAGCTGGGAGGAATTCTGATGGAGGCAACAGCCATCGCCCGAGGCCAAGCGACGATGCTGGAGATCATCGCTTTCCATCTCGGCGACCAGCAGTTCTGCATCAAGACCACATCGATCCGGGCAAACCAGATTCAGCCCGTGCCGGATCTTGGAACGTCTTTCGATCCGACCTTCTCCCACGGCATCATCCCGCTCGAACACGGCCTCGACCACATGTTCGAGCGGTTCGAAGACGGGGCACACGCGGCATGAATAACGATCCCGGCCGGAAACGGCCGGGCTCTTCTTAGAAGCATCGAATATTCCAGAAAGACCTTCCGATGAATGGGCTCATCGCATTCCCTCACCTTTAGCCAGCCAACACAAATGGCCCTTCGCAAGCCTCCATTGATTTCGAGACAAACGCGACGCTGAAACAGCACCGACACAATATGCTGCACATTACCAACTATATGGAGGCGCTCTATGCGCGATTGCTCGTATCGGCGCATGGGCGTTCATCAGTCGTGACGATCGGTGAAACAGACTGATCCAAGCGCCTGAGTGTGGGTCCTCCGACCGTGTGAACATTTTGCACGCACTTTCAATCTACCTCTTGAAGAGCTTTGAACCGCACCGGCTTTCCCGGAGACCGTTTGGTTTAAGTTATGCGGCCATCGCGGGCGCGTCCAGCACGGCGTAGTATCTTTCTTCTGCCTCGGCGGGCGGCATGTTGCCGAAGGGTTCCAGAAGGCGGCGATGGTTGAACCAATCGACCCATTCGAGCGTGGCGAACTCCACGGCTTCGAAGTTGCACCACGGTCCTCGCCGATGGATGACCTCGGCCTTGTAAAGACCGTTGATTGTTTCGGCGAGAGCGTTGTCATAACTGTCGCCAACGCTTCCGAAGACGGCTCAATGCCCGCCTCCGCCTCCGCCTCCGCCTCCGCCAGCCGCTCAGAATAGCGAATGGACACGTATTGGGCAGATTCAACCGGTCGCCGCAACACCGCCAAACTAGGAGGTGTGAATGGCTACGGGAAGACGGAAATCGGAGCGTTCAACGCGGCAGAAATTATCCTCGCCTGGCCGGCCACCTGTATGGCAGCGTGAGAACCTGTGTCGGTTCTGGCGAGAAGTAGCGGCTGGCTTGTCCAGCGAGGATGCCGCTGTGGAAGCCGGCGTCTCTGCCCCCGTTGGGAACCGGTGGTTTCGGAGTTCAGGCGGCATGCCTCCCACAAATCTTTCACCCTCGGCAACACCACTCAAAAACCGCAGCCTGACGTTCCGAGAGCGAGAGGAAATTGCTTTGGAATGTGCTAGAGGCACCGGCATCCTTTGGCTGGGATAGTTCGGCAAGCGCGTTATCGGGATCGCGATCGGCGAGCGCCCGCCACACCGGCATGCACTGCTTGATATTGCATGCTTCACGCAGCACGGTGATGGGATTGCGTTCGATTGCCCCTGTTTCCTGAAGGTGATCGAGGAACCGGTCGACGATCCGGGTACGGTGTAGCCGCGTCGTCGGCGCCCTGCCTGGAGCTACACGCAACCAGGCCACCAGCATATTCTTGTCGAGCGTGGCATAGCGCTCGGCGACATCCTGGAATTTGTTGAGCGCCTGCCTGTAGTAGATAGGGCTGTTCGTGGTGCGTAGGTTGAGGCTTGCAATGTACCGGGCGATCAACGTGCGCTCAGGGTCGGGCCACTTCGTCATGACCGCACCTCCTTTCCCGGCACATCGAGCGCGATGGCACGGAGATCTTCGGTGGCAAGCTTGAGATAAGGGGCCGTAGACTCGGCAGAACGATGCCCGAGCAGGTCGCCGATCACTTTCTGGGGCACAGCGGCGCGCAGCATTTCGACTGCACGTGCGTGGCGGAAGATATGAGAGCCGTTCTTGCCAGCCGGTTTGACCCCGGCATCTTTAAGTCGTCGCTGCACTATGTTGGCGAGCATGCTGAGTTTGCGATAGGGCGCTCGTGTACGGATGAAGATTTCTCGGGCATCGGTCATAGGCCGCCCCGTCTGCAAATAGGCGAGCACCGCTTCGCCGACTGGCACCATCAACGGCAGATATGAGGTGGCGTGAGTCTTGGTGTGCCGGATGCGGATCGTTTCCGCCCGCCAGTCGATATCCTTGGCCCGAAGGTTAAAGATTTCGCCGGACCTGAGGCCGTGGGTGGCAAGCAATTGCAGAATTGCGTGGTCCCGTAACCCCGCGGGCGTCTTGTCCGTGCCCGAGGTCTGTAGAACCGCGGCGATCTGGTCTGGCGTAAGGATCGAAGGCACCCCCTCATAAGCATAGAGCAAGGGGGCGACGACGTGCGGCGACAAGTCGATTGCAGTGCGACCCGTCCGATGGAGATAGCGCAGCATCGAACGAAGGCGCTCCGCCACATCCTTTATGGACTTGCGCGTTTGGTGAGGGCTGCGTGTGTCCATATAGCCATCGATGTCGCCCACGGTCATTGTCATAAGACTATCGATGCCATGCCGATTGAGCTGCCAGGCCAGGAAGTTTCGACCCTCCCACATCAACGCGTCGATGCTGGCCACAGCAAGACCTCGTTCCTCGCGCAGCCAGGTCTCGTACTCCTCGCAGATGGCCAAGCGTAGTGCGTCAGTAGCGCAGGTCGCTATCGGCGTGGGTGGCCATTGCCCCTGTGCGAGCCGCAGCAATGCATGGATTCCCGAGCGAGGGATCGAGTGCCAGTATGGCCCCGGAGATCGACCATGGCGTTCCTGGAACAGCGCGATAGCGTCACGCAGGTATTGCGCGACCTGCACTTCGCTCACATCCGCAACCGGGGTATTCTGGCGTAAAAGGTAGTCAAGGAATCCGCGCGCATAGGCACAATAATTGTCGACGACCGCCCGGCTGTACTGCTGGCGGGTTAGTTCGGTCCTGAGTTCTGTGATCAGGTGGTCACTGCTATTCGGCATGGATGGCTCCTCTGCTGGTCAAAATGACTGTAGAAGTTTGCCATCGGAACGCCGAGACGCTCACCTCTCGACTTTACTGTGGTCTTTTGTGCCCGCCTTCAGCAATGACGGCCTGCGGCCCGAAGCAGCCATGCTGTTGGTCGCAAAACGCCGAAGTTTCGGACTGGAACATCTATGGTGCCCCAAAGGCTCTCAAGGTGTTTGCAGATTGCGAAAGGTACGCGGGGCCATCCCTACCACTTGGCGGAAAACTGTCGCAAATCGGCTGGCGCTACTGAACCCGCTTAGGCGTGCGACATCGCCCAGCATCAGATCCCCTCGCTGAAGCAGGCGGGCCGCTTTTTCTATCCGCCGCGTTAGCAGATAGGTGTGGGGCGGAACACCCATGCTTTGTTTGAAGCAACGCGCAAAATGCCAAGCGCTCAATCCGGCGATGTTCGCGAGTTCCGCCAACGAGATCGGGCTTCCATCCCTCTCTTCCACAGCATCCAGAACGCGCCGCAGACAGTGGCTCGACAACCCGCCGCTAACACCGTGGGTGGCTTCGACAATGGCTTCAGCCATACTGCCGGGTGAGCTCAGCACGCCATAGAATCCCAAGGGCAGGTTGCGGTGGAACCAGCCTCGACCAGTCGCCGCCCGGCGTGCAAAGTCCGTATACAGGGACGCCGATGGGTCAATCGAGTGTGCCGAGCAGTGGAGATAATGGCGCGGAATGCCTGCCAGCGCATCGTCTCGCGTCAAAAGGTCGGCAGGTTCGTCGAAGCTCGCAAACGGCTGCGGTGATATATGGCCCGCCACGAATGAACGGTCGCCAGCATTCCGCAGTTCCGGTGTATGCCCACGAGCGGGCAGGATAACAGGCAGGCCGCCGTCCAAGGATCGGCGGGCGCGATACGTATTGGCGAACTCCACAGGAATCGTTTCGAGCATCGATTTTCCATGCTCGGGGAGAACGGCATCAATATAGATCAGTGCTGCCACTTGAGAACGTACCCGTGCAGCCGCGGCAGTCGCAACAAGGCCGCCGTAGCTCTGTGCGACAAGGACTACCTGGGTTTGCGTCAAGTGCGAAAGCAGACCAAGAAGCTCGGCCACATGAGACGACAAAGTTGCACCATTCCCCGCCCGACAGGAGGCGAAGGAGGGAGTGACTGCCTTGTGGCCCATCTTGATGAGGTGATCCGACACACGGCTCCAAACCCAATCGCCATGGAACGCTGCGTGGATCATGACGAATGTGGTCATTGCTTCCCCGGTGACAACAGGCGGAACATAACCCGCATATCATAGTCAGGCAGGTCCGACATTCAACCATCACACCTACGGGCGGGTTTACGTTTCTTGCTGCAATCGGCAAAGCGGACGATACCAAGGGTTGTCACGGGCCGGGTTGCCAAGCAACTGTTCTCCAATCTGCAAGCCATTGGGGATAGGATTATGCCGACCGGTCTATATAGAATCGCCGTCATCGCGGACATTCACAGCAACATTGCCGCTCTCGATGCTGTCTTGTCGGATGTTGCCGAGCGGAATTGCGACATGATCGTCAATCTGGGGGATATCGTTTCCGGACCGCTCTATCCGCGCGAAACGGCCGCTCGGCTCATGCCGCTTGGCCTTCCTACCGTGAGCGGTAACCATGAACGCCAACTCTTGTCACTTCCCAGATCGGAGCTGGGCCTGTCGGATGCGTTTGCCAGGGATACGCTATCCGCCGAACAGATGGCGTGGATCGGGGGTATGCCCGAGCAGCTGATGCTCAGCCATGGAGTTTTCCTGTTTCATGGAACGCCTGCAAGCGATCTTGAATATCTCCTGGAAACCGTCGAGCCGGATGGCCGTCGTGTGGCCACGACCTCGGAAGTTGAAGGTAGGCTCTCGGGCGTCGATGCAGCGGTCGTCTTGTGCGGGCATACGCATCTCGCGCGTGAAATGCGCCTTGCCGATGGGCGTCTCGTCGTCAACCCAGGGAGTGTTGGCCTGCCGGCCTATGAAGAGGCTCATCCTTATCTGCATCGCAATGAAGCCGGGGCGCCGCATGCCCGATATGCAATCGTCGAAAAACAATCTGGCTATTGGCGTACTGAGTTTCTGTCCATTGCCTATGACTGGGAAAATGAGGCCCTTCTTGCCGAGAAGCGAGAACGCTTCGATTGGGCACGTGCGCTTCGAACTGGCTGCGCATGAACCATATTGTCCCAAATTTATGCGGGTTGAGTTGCATCACATACTCGTTCTCGATGTGGCGGCGAAGAATGCACGGTGGGTAACAACAGTGTAAGGGCTATAGCAACCACATCGGCAAAAGAACGCCACTCCTTTAGCGTGAGCGCAATTGGCGCATTCCGGCCGTTTGCCCGAGCAATATGAGCCGCTACCCTAAGCGTCTGGCTGGATACCCTCTGAAATAATGCGGAGGAACGCGGCCTAAAACCCCAGACTTGAGCCAATCTGGTGGCGTTCCTTCGCATTATGAGCTGCTGCGGATAACTGCGCGTCCTTTCGGACGACAAGCGTGCCATCTTTCAGGCGGCGGCACATGCGCAGCGCGGCGTGAGTTTTCTTCATGACCTGCAGGGGGCAGCGGAAGGCGGTAGCAGGGCGGCTTGAGGCCAACCAGACGATCAGCGACGGCCTTCGTCCCCGCCGGCGGCCGTTTCCTCTAGCAGGACCCGTTCAACGTGCGGATCCTGCATCGTGAGATCCAACTTTCCCCAGGTCGAGGGCCAGTTGCTATCGGATTTGAGTTTACCGGACGATTTTCGCTCGACGGTGAACGGCTTTGTCTGCTGGCGCATGGATTTTCCGAACGACGATTCGCTGACAGACGATAGCGCGCGTAGTCGTGGCCGCAACTGTGTTTGCGCCCGGCAAGCGTTTCGGCTGGGGATGAAGCGCAATCAACGGGCGGTTTCAGGCGATCACGCTTGTGAGCCGCTATCGAAATGGGCGTTTCATGCGGCGCGGCCATGTCCCTTCCCCCAGTTCCTGGCGCTCCATCTGCGGGCTCGATGGGGCATGTCTGACCGGGGAGCGGCTGGGCCTCGATCGTCTTCCCGCAACGGCAAGTCGCAGATTTCTTGACCCCGGCTGGCTGTGCCATCCTCCTCGCCGACTCACAAATCTGCGACTTGCCGTCCTCCATTGCATTGCGGCCCTATGCCATTCGGCGGGTGCGGTCCGATCGTCCCCGGTCTTTGCGACTGCCATCGAGGCCGCAATGGTGCGGCTCGAAACAGAAGATAAGGAACATCACCATGGCGACCATCGGCACTTTCACCTCCACGGAAACCGGCTTCACAGGCTCGATCCGCACCCTCGCCCTCAACGTCAAGGCACGCATCGCCCGCGTCGAGAACCCCTCCGACAAGGGCCCGCAGTTCCGCATCTACGCCGGCGCAGTTGAGCTGGGCGCCGCCTGGCAGAAGCGCTCCACCGAGAGCGACCGCGACTACCTCTCGGTCAAGCTGGACGACCCGAGCTTCCCGGCTCCGATCTACGCAACTCTGACCGAAGTCGAAGGCGAGGATGGCTACCAGCTGATCTGGTCCCGCCAGAACCGGGACTGAGACGTAGAGGCTCTGCCCATCGGGCGGAGCCTTCTCCTTGCTTGTCGTCCCCATCCCTTTTTCGGATGAAATTGGATGGAAGAACGGATATCGATGTGTCATACCGTTTCGGATGGAAACGGATGGGACATTGGATGCCGGCTCTCGACCTCTCGACATTGCGGATCACACCCGAGATCCTGTCACTCATCGCAGAGATCGACGAGTTTAAGGGCGCGTGGCGGGCCCTTGGCCGCATTGCGCCCGACCGCCTGTCGAGCCTGCGCCGGGTTGCGACGATCGAAAGCATCGGATCGTCGACCCGCATCGAGGGTGCCAAGCTAAGTGACCGCGAGGTCGAGCGGCTGCTCGTCAACCTGCGGATCGGCTCTTTCTCGAGCCGCGACGAACAGGAAGTCGCAGGCTATGCCGAGGTGATGGAGACGATCTTCTCCGCCTTCGACGCGATCCCTCTCAACGAAAATCACATACGCCAGCTTCATCGGGATCTGCTCGCCCACTCGACCAAGGACGAGCGACACCGGGGCGACTGGAAGACCCTTTCCAACAATGTCGAGGCATTCGACGAGAACGGTGTGAGCCTTGGCGTCGTCTTTGCGACAGCCTCTCCATTCGATACGCCGCGTCGCATGGCGGAGCTGGTGGCCTGGCAGCAGACACAGGAAATGGATGGCACGTTCCACCCTCTCTTGATCGTCGCCGTCTTCGTCGTGGTCTTTCTGGAGATCCATCCGTTCCAGGATGGCAATGGCCGCCTGTCACGGGCGCTGACAACCCTGCTGCTCCTTCGCGCCGGCTATGCCTATGTGCCCTACAGTTCGCTCGAAAGCATCGTCGAGCAGAACAAGGAAGCCTACTATCTGGCACTTCGCCGCACACAAGGGACGATCCGCACGGATCGACAGGACTGGAATCCCTGGGTTGAGTTTTTCCTGCGAAGCCTGCAGCGACAGAAGCAGCGCCTCGAGCGGAAGATGGAACGTGAGCGCATCCTGCTCGGCGATATGCCGGAGTTGTCGGTCTCTATCCTGGAACTGGCGCGAGAGCGTGGGCGCGTGACCGTGATGGACGCGGCCAAGGCCACGGGTGCAAGCCGGAATACCGTTAAGGATCATCTGCGCGCGTTGACCGATGAGGGACACCTGATACTGCACGGAGCAGGTCGCGGAACCTGGTACGGTCTGAGCTGAAGCGGGTGCAAGGTGACGACCAGCGCACCGGTACCGAGCAGTTGCTGTCCGTGCACGACCGCCATAGCCATGTCCCTTCCCCCAGTTCCTGGCGCTCCATCTGCGGGCTCGATGGGGCATGTCTGACCGGGGAGCGGCTGGGCCTCGATCGTCTTCCCGCAACGGCAAGTCGCAGATTTCTTGACCCCGGCTGGCTGCGCCATCCTCCTCGCCGACTCACAAATCTGCGACTTGCCGTCCTCCATTGCATTGCGGCCCTATGCCATTCGGCGGGTGCGGTCCGATCGTCCCCGGTCTTTGCGACTGCCATCGAGGCCGCAATGGTGCGGCTCGAAACAGAAGATAAGGAACATCACCATGGCGACCATCGGCACTTTCACCTCCACGGAAACCGGCTTCACAGGCTCGATCCGCACCCTCGCCCTCAACGTCAAGGCACGCATCGCCCGCGTCGAGAACCCCTCCGACAAGGGCCCGCAGTTCCGCATCTACGCCGGCGCAGTTGAGCTGGGCGCCGCCTGGCAGAAGCGCTCCACCGAGAGCGACCGCGACTACCTCTCGGTCAAGCTGGACGACCCGAGCTTCCCGGCTCCGATCTACGCAACTCTGACCGAAGTCGAAGGCGAGGATGGCTACCAGCTGATCTGGTCCCGCCAGAACCGGGACTGAGACGTAGAGGCTCTGCCCATCGGGCGGAGCCTTCTCCCCCATATTGGGCAGCGGGAGACGGGCGTCGAACCCGCCTTCGGCTGTATTGGTGGCATACGAGAACGGGGATAGCTGCTCAGATCGCGCGAGGATGCCGGGCCGCAATGACGGCCTCAAGGACGAGCGGTTCCTCCAATTTTGCGTGAACGCTTGGCCAGCGCCCACACGAAATCGCCTCCCCCACTCGCCGCCGCTGGCGGTCGCATCCGCGATCCCTGACCCCGCCATCCCGCCCCGTCTCGCGGGATCGTCTTTCACAAACTCAAGGAGATGAGGCGATGACGATCGAACAGCACATCGAAGAACTGCGCGCCGAGCTGAAGAACGTATGCAACGCTGCGGAGCGCCGAGAAATCCAGACCGAGTTGGAACTGGTTCAGGCTGAGTTGAGGGTTGTTGCGGCAGAGCAAGACGGTTGCGCCGATGCCGAGCCGCCCTTCTGAGGGCGGTAGACAACACAGCCAGCCATTGGCTGTTTTCTGTGCCGAAAGGCGAAAGACCTTCCACGGTGTCCTTGCCGAGTGAGGTCGTCGACCTGGGGGATGTTGCAGTCCGGTCGTCGGGCAGAGACTGACCGCCATCAGAATTCACCGAGGCGCTTCGCATCTCGTCGCGCTCTAAAACTAAGATTTAGATAAGTCCTCCGCTTCGCTGCGACCGTACCAGTGCAGTCCTGCTTGTCCCGGCATGCGGCCCATCCCCGCAATGTCAGCAATCGACAAGGAGAAACCACCATGCAACGCCTCGCAGCCACAGGCCGCAAGCGTTCCTCCCTTGGCAGGGTGATCTGACACTTTTCGGCAAGGGTAAACTCGGCCTGAAGCTCGCGATCAATCCTGTTCTTCGTCGCGTCCGCGCCGTGCGCGAAGCTTGAAGGGACCCCGATTGACCAATAAGATCAGGCGCTCGTTTGTGCTACTTCCAAGCGCTAGCTCGGATACGCATTTCGGCTCGCTGATCTCGGGAGCGTGGATATCGGCAATACGGACTTTCATTCCCTCAATCCAGGGCGTATCCGCGTCCACGACGCAGGTGAAGCGATCACCACAGAAACATTTCCGATGTGTCGTCTCCAGACTGATGAGCAAGCTCGCAGCTTCGGCGACGGGAGCGATCCCAAATCCGACAACGATCTCCCCATGACAGCGGAAGCGAGTTTTGAACTCACCCGTGGCCTGCTTGAAGCAGGTGAGTTGCCGGACGCCATCCACTACCTCAATGCGGTTAAACTTTGTGCTCCTTCGCGACCTCGCCGCGCTCGTCTGTGGTATGATCTGGCCCTATCAACAATTGTTTAGCCAACAGCGTTTTAAGGCGAAGGTTCTCCGCGGTCAGCGCATCCAGTTCCTCAATCGACACTTCCACGTCAAAGGCTGACGAGCCGACATTGGGTCTCTCGGTTATCATCCTGCCTGGACTGCGACCGCTTGGTTTGCGTGGTGCCTTTCCGCCCCTTTGATAGGAGCCCCGTTGCTTGGGTAGTGCAGCGGCAGAGGATGCTGCGCCACAACCGTCCGCGGGAGCGGCCGGCTGTTTTAGCGCGATCAAAGGCTCATCGACTGGCTGAACCCCTTTGAAAGAAGTCTCAGGTGCAAGAACGGGCGGCATCGCTGCCCCCAGCTCGGTGGCGATTGGTTGGACGCCGATGGCCACAGCGGTTGGTGCGTCGAACAGATGCGGTGCGTCTTCTTTTGCCGCCCGCGCAAGCGCCTGAAGATCCGTATTGCCCCAGATTGAGGTGACACGCGTCTCTGACCGCCGGCGTCCCGCTTTGAATTCGACGACATAGTCTCGTTGTGGTTTCTTCATCGGTCCCGTCTTTGCAATGGATGTCAACGTCAAACACCATCAAAGCGCTCGAACAAAGCCATCATTCGCGCATTCTACATATGCTTCTGGTCTCCGGGTTCGCGATGCGAACCCGGCATTGCTACTTAGGCGACATATTCGGGGCAGGACAAGTCTCACCACGTCGCCGGTTGTCCTCCAATATGCGATCAGGTGATGCCAAGCCGCTTGCGAAGGTCGGAATTCTCTTGGCGCAGTTTGTCTGCAAGCGCCTTTCGCAGTGTCTTGTTTTCCTCCTCTAGCTGGATGAGGTCTGCAAACTCGTCACCAGCGTTAGCAGGGGCCGACGCCGTTGCTGACGTGCCGGTCTGCTTACGAAGCGTTGCCATGACGACGGCTTTCGCTGTGCTCTTCGGTGTGCCTAGCTTCGCGACATCCACATCTGCGCGTTTGTGTCGCTTAGTCGATGAGGCCACAACTGTCGCAGGTTCGGCTTTGCTGGCCTCTGACTTTGGCTTGTTCGGGCCACGCGTCTTTTTTGCCTTTACCGGCGCATCTGGCACCGCAATTTCGGCAACAATTTCAGAACTGGTTTCGTCAGCCATCAGTATCTCCCTTGGTAGCAATATGAGTTTTTGACCGTGGCGACGGCACTGTCAACTCGCGGATTTCGGCGCAGCTTTCGGATAAGGCGAATCTGGACGATTTCATCTGACAGAGCGCACTGAAATTGTCAGTGTCAGATGATGGCGGCGGCATGTCGGCTTCCGTCCAATGATCCCAGCCAGCCAGAACAGCATCCGAGCAGAGGCATTCACAGCATATGCCAAAACCATCTTCGTCAAATTCGCATGCCAACTTTCGCTTTCGACAACAATCACAGGCAATCACTTCCTGACTACGCGCGCGTGATGGCGGCAAGATCTCGAACACAGTGTCGCTCACATCTCTGGCGACGTGCTCTGCCATTGCAATTGCTCCGATGAAGTGATCGCACCCTACATGGGATCGAAATCAGTCCTTTTTCCAGATGGCACTGGCATCGGGTCATGCGATATTTTCGCGGAGCCTAAATTCTCATTTCAAAAGCACGCATGCCATTCTTTACTATGGCCCCGAATTTGTATTGGGCTCTCGCCTGCGACGAGCGGTCGCGGCCCATCAATGAGCAATTGCAGGGCGCGTGCGACGCATCTCCGGCCTGCCAATCGGAAGAGAGCTATACTCTCGGAAATACAACGACCCTTCTGCCAGGGACTGCACACACGCCGATATGTCGGTCGTGCGCTTTGCGAAACCGTCGGCAAATATCCGTTTGAAACTCCTCTGCCGGACGCAGGGAGAGCACGTTGTCACGAAATCCTCCAAGATGTCTGGAGCAGGAATACGGTGAATCGAGTTCAGGTTTGAGCGATGAACTTGAGCAAGCTGGAGGCAGGCCCGTACGCTTTTTGGCGCAGATGCCCCGACTGCGCTCGCCTACTGCGCCCTGGATGCGTGGCTGGATGGCGAGGAAGTAGAGTTTTGTGCACTGGCGGACCTGTTTCGAAGGCTCAAAAACCAGTTCGGAATTTCCAGTATATAGCCCCGAGCCCGCACGGTCCGGATCAGATCTGTTCCCGAGTCCAAGAGCGCGCGACGCATATGACTGATGTGAATCTCAACAGTGCTCTGTTCAACTTCGGCGGATTATGGCCAGCAGGCTTCGATAGGCTCATCGCGCTCACAGACCGCTGAAGGGTCCTGCAAGAGACGGCGCAAAAATCGACGTGGGTCCGGATCGATCCCCGTTTACAGTACGATACCATAGCTGTGGCATAAGCTTTTACAAATTCGGCATCTGATCTCAGGCGAGTATTTAGCTCTTTGTCGACTGAGTGGCGGTACGGTTCAAAGCGCAGAAATACTTCCTCGGAAATCATTGCATCAATATAAACGTCTGCTTCATGACGTCATGTGTACGGGTACTCAGAGACCCGGAGTTCTAATCCCTATTCCCAGGGAGCTACAATCGACCCGGGGCATGAAATCTTCCTTCGACTCCTTCTCGGCCGATCCCTGATGCGGCAGGACCTTCGGGAATTACTCAGGTCGTGCACAATTTAAGAGAGCATAAACGAAGAATCTGCAAAATGTGACAGCTGAAAGCTTGTTTCTAGTTTCGCAAGCTATGTCGCGTAGACTGACAGAGTTGGGGCGAGATCAGCAGTTGAAGAGATTACGATGAGATCTGTGTGGCAATTGACTGATGGCTGATGACGCTTGTCATGTACAACTTTCTGTTGCCGCCGCTGGACCGCGAGCCTTGTTGCGGTTCCTGCGCTCGGGCGTTTCGCGGCTGGTAGCCTGGAATCGCTCGCTGCTTTCCAAGATCATCATCGTGTTTCTCGCCGTCGCACTACTTTCCTATAGTTTAGGCGCATGGGTTGGCTGGTCGATGTTCGTCGACGCAGCAAAAGAGCAATGGAACAACCAGGCACGCATCAACACCCAGATCGCCAGTTCGACCCTGCGTAGTATCTATACCTATGTGGCGATCAAGACCGACACGGGCGGCCAGGTGGAGGGGATCGTCACCGGGCAGCCGATCGGCGACGACGACTCTATCCTCTTCACCGGCTTCACCCCGACTGACGTGCTGGCCTTGGTGGCCGCACAGACCAAGAATGAGGCATGGCTTTTCCGCCTCGACCCCAAAACCGGAAGTTTTGCGGATGTGGCGGCGTCATCGGGTCTCTCGCCTAGCGAAACGCCCTGGGTAGCGCCGGATGAAGTTATTTTCACCGGCGAGGCGCTGGCAGGGCGGGTCGCCAGCGGGTTCGCCACAATTGCGGGAGAGCGCTACTTTATCGGCCTGCTGCCGATTGTCAGCCCAGATAACGCGCTGCTGGGCGCGGTGGCAGTCTCGATTGGCAAGGCCTCCATCCTCAATCGCGCGCAGGAGGAGTTGCTTCGCAATTCGCTGGTCATGGTCTTAACGATCCTGCTTCTGACCGGCGTCGTCGCCACCGTCCTGGCCAGGCGGTTGTTCCGGCCAGTGCCGACGCTTGTTCAGGCCACGCTGCAGATTGCCAGTGAGGTGACCGACACGGTGACGCCCTTCCAGAACCGCAGCGACGAAATTGGCGATATGGCGCGCGCCATCGAAGCCCTGCGCGAGGCGGTCGTCGAGCGCGCCCGGCTGCGGGAAATCCGTGACATGGCGGTAGAGCTCGAACACATGGCTCATCACGACGCCTTGACCGGGCTCGCCAACCGGGCGCTCTTGATGAAAACGCTGGACACAGCGCTCGAAGATATCGACCACACAGGTGGGTTCAACGTCCTCCTGCTCGACCTCGATCGCTTCAAGGTGGTCAATGACACCTTGGGTCATGGCTGCGGCGACCAGTTGCTGGTCACGACAGCGCAGCGGATCCGCGAGGTGCTCGACGACGGCGACCTGGCGGCCCGGCTTGGCGGCGACGAATTTGCAATCATCCAGCGGGTGCGCACGGACGCCATCAACGAGGCGCGCGGACTTGCTGCCCGCATCTTGGAGACATTCTCCGCCGGCTTTATGCTGGAAGGCCACGAGGTAGTGGTGGGCACCAGTATCGGCATTTCCTGTGCGCCAGCCCATGGCACAAGCGCCGGCCATCTGCTTCAGAACGCCGATCTCGCGCTCTATCGCGCCAAGGCCGCCGGACGTGGCACCCTCATCGTCTTCGAACACGGCATGGACATGGTGGTCCAGGACCAGCATGCCCTGGAGATCGACCTCAGGCTCGCACTGCAGCGTGGTGAATTCGAATTGCATTACCAGCCCTTTGTCAATATCGTCGATGGCCTCGTCTGCGGTTTAGAGGCGCTGGTGCGCTGGCGCCATCCTCAGCAAGGCCTGATTGCGCCGGACCGCTTTATACCACTGGCCGAGGAGACTGGGATGATCGTTCCGCTCGGTGCCTGGGTGCTGGAACGCGCCTGCGCTGACGCGGTCACATGGCCTGGCGAGATACGGCTCGCCGTCAATCTGTCGCCCGTGCAACTGCGTCATGGCGAGATCGTCGAGACGGTCGGCGCGGCCCTTCAGGCGTCCGGTTTGCCGGCCGCGCGGCTGGAACTTGAGGTAACCGAAACGGTAATGCTGGCCGGAATAGACAGCCGCCAAGCCCTACAGGCGATTGGCGACATGGGTATTTCCATCGTGCTTGATGACTTCGGCACTGGTTATGCCTCCCTCAGCTATCTCGCCGACATGCCCTTCAGCAAGATCAAGGTCGACCGAGGTTTCGTCGCCGACTTGCCGACGCATGCGACCTCAAGGGCGATCGTGGCAGCCATCACCAATCTCGCCCGCGAACTGGGCATGGAGGTTACCGCCGAAGGCGTTGAGACAGAGGAACAGCTGCTGATCCTGAGGGCAGCCGGCTGTACCAACGCGCAAGGCTACTATTTCGCCCGACCGCGCCCGATCGCCGACATCGAGCTCAGGCCGCAAGCGGAAAGGCGCGAAACGTCGTCGAAATGAACAACACTAAGAACGGCCATAGTGGAACCACCAGGCGCCCCAGATGGGAGAAACGACATGCATAGACTGGCACCTACAGTGTTGTGTACCCTGGCCTCGCTTGCGCCCTTCGCGCTGGCCATGGCAGACGAGACGAGCAGCACGTTGAAAAAAATTGCCGAAACCGGCGTCATCTCGGTGGGATATCGGGAGGCCGAACCGCCGTTCTCCTACAAGACACCGGACGGCAAGATCATCGGCTTCTCGATGGATCTCTGCAACCGCGTGGTGGAAGCGGTCAGACAGCACCTGAAGCTAGACGAATTGACCGTCGAATACGTTGCTGCCACCTCCGCCACGCGCTTCGTGCTGGTTAAAAGCGGCAAGATCGATATCGAATGTGCCGCCACGACCAACAATGCCGAGCGGCGCAGGATCGTAGGTTACTCTTATCCACATTTCACCACTGCCACCCAGTACATGACGCGGCGCGAGGACGGCATCGTCAAAATAGAAGATCTCTCCGGCCGCTCGGTCGCGGCGGCCTCCGGCACCGTCAACATAGACCAATTGAATACAATCAACCGCGAGAAACAGCTCAATATCGGCGTGATACCGACCAAGACAAATTCTGAGTCCTTCGGCCTTGTGGCCGATGGACGCGCCTCGGCCTTCGTCTGGGACGGCATTCTGCTCGCCGCCATGATCGCACAGGCGCCTGATCCATCGAAATTCGTGCTGTCGGAAGAAACGCTAAGCTTACCGGAACCCTACGGCCTGCTCGTGCGACACGGTGACGAAGAGTTCCGAAAAGTCGTCAACATGGCACTGAAACAGGTCTTCACCAGTCATGACATCGACACGATTTACGAGACCTGGTTCATGTCGCCGATCCCGCCCGACGGCATGAACCTCAACTTGCCCATGTCCCCTGCCCTGAAAGCCGCCTTTGCCGCTCCAAGGGATTATCTGGATTGAAGAGGACTGACGCATGAGCCAAGAAACTCCACGGCAAACGCCGATACCGCAACTGCTTCTAGGTACCATCACGGCCCTTTCGATCTTTGTGACGACTGTACCAGGCCATGCAGAAGCGCCGGCCTCGACGCTCAAGAAGATCGCTGAGACAGGCGTCGTTCGCATCGGATACAGCGCGGAAGATTTCCCGTTCTCTTTCCGCCAGCCCGACGGCACCGTTGCCGGGTATTCGACTGAACTTTGCCTTGATGTCATCGAGAACATCAAGAGCACCCTGAAGCTTGCCGCAGTGAAGATCGAATATGTCGAGCGCACACCGCGCAACCGCGTCACCATGCTGCGCAAAGGCGATCTCGACATCGAATGCGTGGCCAGCACCAACAATGCCGAGCGGCGCAAGAGTGTCGGCTTTTCCTATCCGCATTTCGTCACCGGCACGCAGTTCGTGTCGTTGAAGAAAAACAACCTCAAGACAATCGCCGATCTCGCCGGCCGCACGGTCGCCGCCACATCAGGCACGACCAACATCGGCCAACTGAACACCCTCAATCGCGAGCGTGCCTTGCACATCGCCGTCATGCCGGTTGAGACCCACAAAGATGCCTTCCAACTGGTGAGCGAAGGGCGTGCAGCAGCCTTTGTGATGGATGGTATTCTCCTCGCGGCCATGGTGGCGAAATCGAAAAATCCCGAGACTTTTAAAATATCAAGCGAAGCACTCGGCTGGCCGGAGCCTTATGGGCTTATGGTCAGGCTGGAGGATACCGAATTTAAAGACGCCGTGAACGCCGCTCTGCGAGAAATATACGCGAGCGGCAGGATCGAAGCGCTTTACGAGAAGTGGTTCAACGCACCTGTTCCTCCAGAAGGCATCAACATGCGTCTGCCGATGTCGGCCGAATTGCGCGCGGCCTTCGCAAAGCCGTCTGCCCCAGTCGATTGAGCGAGGTGCGCCACACCCAGTGACCCCACATTTTCGTGTGCTTGCGCCAGCGGAAAATCCGAAATGCGTGCCACTCGCACAATCGAGACCACGCCCGACGAACTGTTTGCCGAATTTGATGGCGTCGTCGCGGTTTACGTCGATAGTGATGCGTGGAGTCGATGAGCGGATACGACGAGATCCAGACGGCTGCGGTCATCCGGTATCCTTTCTTGTGAAGCCGCTAAGCGGGCAAGGGGGAAACGGAGGATCACAAGAACCGTCCGGTAGCTTCCCACTATGACAAAGCAGCCGGAACGCATCCGGTTCGCCGTGCAAATACCAGCGATCGAAAAACGCCGCGCCGACCTCGATTTCGTTTTGCGCCTCTGGATCATCCTTGACGAGTTCAATGGCGACGTCAAAGAACGGCCGTTCTACCTTGAACCCGAACCGCCGCTCGGTCGCTTCAGCAAGGGATTCTTCCTGCACCTCCTGAAAGAGTTCGTTGCGCGCCGGGCGTCTTTATCCGAGATAAGCCGCACAAGATAGTGCATCCTGCGCTCGGCCCTCCTCCTCGACATTGGCCAGTTTCTGGTATTATTGCTTTCTGGTTACGTCAGTTTCGCGGAGGCGCGTATGGCCGCGTTCCGGCGCCTTCGGTCGGTATCCTCTTGCGCGCTTCCGGCGAACGAGATCGAGAAACAGGACCACTGCTTCTTCTTCCCTCGTGAAATGATGGATCATCATTTGTCCCGTTGTCCCAATGCGGCCCCAGCGGCGGGTCAGGCATATTTCTCCGAACAGATTTGGCTCGATCGCCATCGCATAAAATCGGGCCATATTTTTTTCTGTGTCTCTGCGTTCGATGTAGAGCTGGAAGCGTTGTGTGAGCATCGCGGCAGAATCGCGCGCACGAACCGTGGTGTCCAACGACTGTTTTGAATCGGTCGTTGGACACCGATTCATATTCTTGATGAATACCAGCTAAGCCCGGGCGTTCCGTCTTCTATATAGGGCTCTATTCGCTGTTGCGAACGAAGCCCAAGGCGGTCTTCGCCCCTTCGGGTGGCGATCCTCCAGTAGCCGCGCCGTGGCTGTCGGTCCCGCAAAGTGACGCCCCGCATGGATGAGCTACGCACCGGCCTTCATGAACAGATTGGCATCGACGCAGCTTTTCATGTCCTCTCGTCGGAACCAGATCGCACGACCACATCGAAGTGGCGGATTACCTGCCGTGAATATGATCTGCTCGTCGGCGCGCATGCACAGAACTTCATGAGGCTGGATCAGTGGTCGGGCTGCCAACTGTTTTGAACGTGTCCGAGACGAACCCCGTGATTGAAAACTGCGACTGACCTGATCGATCTCGACTGTCGTCATGCCGCAGCGCCGGGAGATGTAGTCGGCCGTCTCTGGATCATTGATAGCGGCGAAACTGATCCAGCTTGCGCTCTCGAACCATTTGCTCGATGCATCTCGGCCGCCGTAGGTTTCACGCAACTGGCCGATGGACTGGTAGATCATCGTCAGTGTGATGCTGTACTTTCGACCGGCGTCCCGTGCGGTCTCAAGGATGCGCATGTAGCCGAGCCGGGCCACCTCATCGAGAAGGAACAGGGCTCGACCTTCCATTGCGCCATCGCGATTGTAGATCGCATTGAGAAATGATCCGATGACGACCCGCACCAATCCGGCATGGGTCTCCAGCGTCTTCAGATCGATGTTTATGAACACGTCGGTCGTTCCGGAAGCAATGTCGTCGGTCTGGAATGTTGAACCCGAGACCAGGGCAGCATAGTTCTGGTATGAAAGCCAGTGCGTCTCCTTGATCGCATTGGCATAGACACCGCTGAAGGTTTCCGGCGTCATGTTGACGAAGGCGGCCACGTTCTCCTTCACGAAGTCCGATCCCGAAGTGTCGTAAATATCCTGCAGGCGCTGACGGAGCTTTGGCTCGGGCTCGGATAGATTGACACGGACCTGGCGTAGCGTTTGCTGTTCCTCGGGCGTGTGGCCGGAGAGGCAAACGTCGGCAATGATCGCCGTCAAAAGCTGCAGGGCCGATGCTCGGAAGAAGTCGTCGCGGACCCCAGTCGGACGACCGCTGTCGCTCATGATCCATGACGCGACCGATGCAATATCCTCCTCCTTCGTTCCGCCATATTGGCCGACCCAATCGAGCGCATTGAAGCCGGTTGCGGGTTCGCGCGGATCGAGGATCCGGATCCGTCGGCCGGCGTCTTCGCGGTGTTTCGACACCATCGGTGCGACCTCGTTGGAGGGATCGAGCACGATGAGGGAACCGCCCCATTTCAGTGCCGTCGGGATTGTCACGGAGGTCGTTTTGAAACCGCCAGATCCGGCAAAGACGATGCCGTGAGAGGAGCCAAACGAACCATCGAAGCAGAGAAGCGGCGATTGGCCCCCTGCCCCCCATGTCTCCTTGTTTTCAGAGCGGAACGATACACCTGCAACGCTGTCGCGGTCGACGCGATATCGTTCGCCAATGACAATCCCGCCGGCTTGAGAAAACAGCCTTTCCGCCTCGGCGAGTTTCATCCAATCGGCTTCGCCGTGGAGGGCACGCTTGCCGACAATGCGCTTGGGTGCTGCGCGGGCGAAGGCAGCGTTGCCGACCATCGCCACGCGCATTGCAAAGCAGCCGGACATCAATGCCGCCGCTGCGCCGATCATCGTTGCTGGATCGAGGTAGGATAGTGCTGACTGCCCCGCCGGCACCTGCGATGAAAGCGCTGCAAGTCGGAGACCCTCTCTTGCACAAGCCGTCAGGATGATTGTGGCATTTCCGGTCGCCGCGCCCCAGCCTGCAGCGCGGATACTCGCCGATCCCGCCGCCGCGAACAGAAAAATCAGTCCGAGTGCCGCAGCCGCCATGTAAGGTGCCGCGACCCCTGCCCGCCCCAGTCCAAGCTTCGCCGCTTCTGTCTTGCCAAAGCCGGCAAGCCAAGTGTCGATGCCGGTCACAACGAACACAGTTGCGATCATCATGGCCACGGGGAGAATGAGGAGCACGATCCTATTCGCTTTCATTGCCGAACGCCTCCGCTCCGATCGCTGTCAACCGCGCTCGCTCGCTGTCGTCGGACTTCAGCCGCTGCTGCAGTTCGATCAGAGCTCCGAGAAGGAGCGCGCGTTTCTCGAAGCGAAGACCCGCTTTGACGATCAGGCCGCCAAGCGCGATCTTTTCGCGGGTGTCCTTCTTCCGGGTGTCGGAGGTTGCGTTCCTGCTCATCCGCTCAATCCTCGCCAACGCTGCCCGGAGCCGCGCCAGACGCGGCCGTCTCGGACTGTCCGCCGCTCGATCTGCTTTCCCCTGACCCCTTCCTTCCGATCGCACCTGGCTTGCCTGCGCGAAAGCGTTTCGCCAGCTCTTCGAGCGCCGCGTGTAGTTCCGTCTCATCGATCTCGATCTCGCCGAGACCTGCCCGAAGCGCAATGCGGCCAATGCGTTCGGCTTCTCTCGTTTCCGCGTGCTTGAGCTGTTCTTGGAGCTTAGCGATCTCTTCGCGGATCCTGGAGGATGGCTTCTTCATCTCTGGATTGTCCTTTGATGTTGCTTGTCTTGGTTCACGACACCAGAGTCCTTCAGATCGGCATGCCGATCTACTAGCAGAAATGCGAGTAGGCGGAGCCTACGCTTTTGAGCATGATCCCGACCGCTCGATGAGAGCGGATCCGAAGGGCGCAATTATACGTCGCTGATGCGACACTCTGCTTTTGCCCCCTGGCAGGGTCGTCCGCTCTCGATGAACACTTTGATTTTGTTCGATTGAAGGAGCTTCGTCGCAATGGCCGTGCCGCATTTCTCAGTCAGCATCGTCGCCCGTGGCTCCGGCCGCAGCGCCGTGTTGTCGGCGGCGTATCGGCACTGCGCCAAAATGGACTACGAGCGGGAAGCCCGGGCGATCGACTATCGCGCCAAGCAGGGACTGCTGCACGAGGAGTTTGTCATCCCTTCGGATGCACCGGAATGGCTGCAATCGATGATTGCCGATCGTTCGGTGTCGGGTGCTTCGGAGGCGTTCTGGAACAAGGTCGAGGACTTCGAGAAGCGTTCCGATGCGCAGCTTGCCAAGGATGTGACCATAGCGCTTCCAATCGAACTATCCCCCCTGCAGAATATCGAGCTTGTCCGGGATTTCGTAGGCAGGCATATCACCGCAGAGGGGATGGTCGCGGACTGGGTTTTCCATGATGCGCCGGGCAATCCGCATATCCATCTGATGACCACATTGCGGCCACTGACCGAAGACGGTTTCGGGTCGAAGAAGGTCGCTGTCACCGGCCCGGACGGCCAGCCACTCCGCAATGACGCGGGTAAGATCGTCTATAAGCTTTGGGCCGGCGGGCTCGAAAACTTCAATGCGTTCCGAGATGGTTGGTTCGCCTGCCAGAATAGGCATCTCGCGATTGCCGGGCTGGATGTCCGTGTCGATGGCCGCTCGTTCGAGGAGCAGGGTATCGAGCTTACGCCGACGATCCATCTGGGTGTCGGCGCCAAGGCGGTCGAGCGAAAAGCGGACGGGAAGGGAGAGGCGGCATCACTCGAAAGATTGGAGCTACAGGAAGAACGCCGGGCCGAGAACGTGCGTCGGATCCAGCGCAATCCGGAACTGGTGCTCGACCTGATCACGCGGGAGAAGAGTGTCTTCGACGAGCGCGACGTCGCCAAGGTGCTGCATCGCTACATCGATGATGCGGGTCTCTTCCAAAGCTTGATGGCGCGCATCCTGCAGAACCCGGAAACCCTCCGTCTTGATCGCGAGCGGTTGGACTTCGTGACCGGGGTCCGTGCGCCGGAAAAATACACGACACGCGAACTGATCCGCCTCGAAGCCGAGATGGCCAACCGGGCAATCTTGCTCTCGCAGCGGTCGTCGCATGGCGTCCGGAAACCAGTGCTCGAGGCGACGTTCGCGCGCCACGAACGGCTGTCCGACGAGCAGAAGGCCGCCATCGAACACGTTGCCGGTGGTGAGCGGATCGCCGCCGTGATCGGCCGCGCCGGCGCGGGCAAGACCACGATGATGAAGGCGGCGCGCGAGGCATGGGAGGCGGCCGGCTACCGTGTCGTCGGTGGCGCCCTCGCCGGCAAGGCGGCAGAAGGTCTGGAGAAGGAAGCGGGTATTGTCTCGCGCACGTTGTCGTCCTGGGAGCTCAGCTGGAGCCAAGGTCGCGGGATGCTCGACGAGAAGACTGTGTTCGTTCTGGACGAGGCTGGCATGGTTTCGTCGCGGCAGATGGCGATGTTCGTCGAGACCGTCACCAGAGCCGGCGCCAAGCTCGTGCTTGTCGGCGATCCGGAACAGCTTCAGCCGATCGAAGCGGGTGCTGCCTTCCGCGCCATTGCCGATCGGATCGGCTATGCGGAACTCGAGACGATCTATCGCCAGCGTGAGCAATGGATGCGCGATGCATCGCTCGATTTTGCGCGCGGCCATGTCGGCAAAGCCGTCGCAGCCTATCAATCCAATGGCAAGATGATCGGCTCAGAGCTGAAGGCCGATGCGGTCACCAACCTCATCGCCGACTGGAACCGAGAATACGATCCTGCCAGGTCCACATTGATCCTGGCGCATCTGCGCCGTGACGTCCGCATGCTGAATGAATTGGCACGCGCTAAGCTGATCGAGCGCGGCATCATCGAGCAGGGATTTGTGTTCAAGACCGCCGACGGCAACCGACACTTCGCAGCCGGTGACCAGATTGTTTTCCTGAAGAACGAAGGGGCGATCGGCGTAAAGAATGGCATGCTGGGCAAGGTGGTGGAAGCAGCGCTCGGTCGTATCGTCGCTGTCATCGGCGAGGGTGAGCACCTGCGCCAGGTCATCGTCGAGCAGCGCTTCTACAACAATGTCGATCACGGTTATGCCACCACGGTACACAAGAGCCAGGGCGCGACGGTCGACCGGGTCAAGGTGTTGGCTTCACTCTCCCTCGATCGTCATCTGACCTATGTCGCGATGACCCGTCATCGCGAGGATCTCGGCGTCTATTACGGCCACCGATCCTTCGCCAAGGCTGGAGGCCTGGTCGAAATCCTGTCGCGCAAGAATTCGAAGGAAACCACGCTCGATTACGCCGGCGGCAGCATCTACTCGCAGGCACTCCGCTTTGCCGAAGCGCGCGGGCTTCACATCGTCAACGTCGCCAGAACGGTTGCGCGCGATCGTCTCGAATGGACGGCTCGGCAGAAGCAAAAGCTTGTCGATCTCGCCGGCCGGCTTGCAGTCCTCGGCGCCAGGCTCGGTTTCGCAACGTCGGCGGCCAGCACAATTCAAACTTCAGCAAAGGAGGCCAAGCCCATGGTGGCCGGTATCACCACATTCCCGAAATCGATCGATCAGGCAGTGGAGGACAAGCTTGCATCCGATCCGGCATTGAAGAAGCAGTGGGAGGAAGTGTCCATGCGCTTCCACCACGTTTACGCGCAGCCCGAAGCGGCGTTCAAGGCGGCGAATCTCGATGCAATGTTGAGCGATCCGGCGACCGCGGCGAAGACGCTTTCACGGATCACTGCAGAGCCGGAAGCTTTCGGCTCCCTGAAAGGCAAGACCGGTGTCTTCGCCAACCGTGCCGACAAATTGGACCGGGACCGGGCGCTGAAAAATGTGAGGCCGCTCGCGGACAGTATCAGCGACTATCTACGCCAGCGCGGCGATACCGAACGGAGAAGTCACGCCGAGGAGCTTGCTGTGCGCAGGCAGGTTGCGCTGGAGATCCCCGCTCTCTCGTCCAATGCGAGAAGCGTGCTTGAACGGGTGCGTGATGCCATCGACCGCAACGACCTCCCCTCGGGTCTTGAGTTCGCGCTCGCCGACAAGATGGTGAAGGCTGAACTCGAAGGTTTCGCCAAGGCGGTTACCGAACGGTTCGGAGAGAGAACCTTCCTACCCCTTGCAGCGAAGGACGCCAACGGCGAGGCTTTCCAGCGGGTGACGTCGGGCATGAACGCCGCCCAGAAGAGTGAGGTGCAACAGGCCTGGAACACGATGCGGACGGTGCAGCAACTGTCTGCCCACGAGCGCAGCGTGACGGCACTCAAACAGACTGAAGCATTGCGTCAGACGAGATCGCAGGGGCTCACCCTCAAATGAAGATGCGCCATAGACACAGAGTGCTACGGCGCATGAAACGGCTCGTCTGGTTCTATCGGATCAGCAGCGTCAGCCTGTTCACGCTTGGACTGATCGGGCTGCTTGGGAGCGCAGGGCTCAGGGTCAATCTTACGCCGAGTGAGCCGCTGGGTCTGTGGCGGATCGTCGAACCCGATCGTCCGATCTTGGTCGGCGATCTGATCTTCATCTGCCCACCTGATACCAACGGGATGCGCGAGGCGCGAGCGCGTGGATATCTGCGCTTCGGCCTTTGCGCCGGTTGGGTCGCGCCGCTGATCAAGACGGTGGTGGCGACATCCGGGCAGGCGATCGAGATAGCTGATGATGTGCGCGTCGATGGCCGGCCGCTGCCTCAGTCGCGCGTTGCACGGCTGGACGGCCAGAGGCGTGAGATGGTGCACTACGATGGTGGTGTCGTTCCGCCCGGCGCGGTCTTTCTCCATTCCGAGTTCCCGGGGTCGTTCGACAGCCGGTACTTCGGTCCTCTGCAGATGGATGGCATCCTCGGATTGGCGCAGGAGGTCTGGACCTATGCGCCTTGAGCTCTTCCGAACGGGTGTCCTCGTCGCATTATCAGCCGGCGCCGGATTGATAAGTTGGAGCGGTCATGTGCTCCTTCTTCCCGTCGCAGGGGCCTTTCCGATGCTTTGGTCCCTGGCGCGGACGCGCCTCCAGGCGACGGCGATCTCCGCAGCCTACTTCCTCGCGGCATCGCGTGGTTTGCCGCAGGGGGTGGCGAACTTCTATGGTCAGGATATCTGGCCCGGAGTTCTGCTCTGGCTCGTCGCCTCCTCCGCCTTCGTTATGGTCCATTCCGTGCTCTGGACGGATCGCAAAGGATGGCAGAAGCCGCTCCGATACCTGGCTGCGTGTGTTGTGATGGCAGTTCCACCCTTCGGCATTCTGGGATGGGCACATCCGATCATCGCCACAGGCGTTCTATTTCCGGGCTGGGGATGGTGGGGTCTGGTAGTGATGGTAGCCGGCCTCGGCGTCATGACGACGCCATATCGGCCGGCTGCAGCCATTACCTTGACAGGCTTATGGCTTTGGTCCGCCGCTCAGTGGACGACGCCGATTCTACCTGCGTCGTGGAGCGGTGTCGAGCTTGAAATGGGAGCGTCACTCGGCCGCGAAGCAGGTCTCCAGCGGCAACAGGACCTGATCGATGTCGTTCGCGCCCGACCGCCCGGAACGACGATCGTGTTGCCGGAAAGTGCTCTCGGTTTCTGGACGCCGACGGTTGCTCGCTTCTGGCAGAAAGGGCTCGCCGGGACCGATATCACGGTCATCGCTGGAGCCGCATTCATCGATGGTCGCGGATACGACAACGTGCTCGTGACGATATCCGCTGAGAAGACAGAGATTCTCTACCGGGAGCGAATGCCGGTGCCCGGATCGATGTGGCAGCCGTGGAGAGCCTGGATTGGTGGTGGTGATGGATCTGGCGCACGGGCACATTTCTTCGCCAATCCCGTCGTAGAGGTCGCCACCACAAAAGTCGCGCCGCTGATCTGCTACGAACAACTCCTCGTCTGGCCGATCTTGCAATCGGCATTCCACCGCCCCGACGTTATCATTACAGTCGGAAACGGTTGGTGGACCGCGGGGACGTCGATCATCGACATTCAGCGGGCGAGCAGCGAGGCCTGGGCCAGCCTGTTTGATCTTCCTCTCGTCATCTCATTCAACATTTGAAACATGGAGCTCGCATGCTGGATGCTGCGTTGATCAAGGAATGTGCCGATCCTTCGTTGAAGCCTGCAATCGTCGAGCAGTTCGTCCAGGCGGTCGGTTCGGACGATCCGCTTGCCATCACGGTGAAGTCCGGAGGCCGTCTGATCCTCGTTCGCAAACCGAAAACACCCGAGGAAGCGATCGAGATTGTCCGAGAGAACGTTGCCGGCTCTATTGTGCGGGTTGGTCTCACCCAGATCCCGGCGGGCATAGGGGTGAAGGATGCGTCGGAGCTGAAAGTAGATCTCGTCGAACCCTGCGCCAACCTGCGGACGGGTACGGCAATGTTCGCCAAGATCCTGCGCATCGTTGCGAAGTGGTATGGAAATCCAACGAGCGAAGAGGTGTTCCCACAGTTGTTCGATGACGCGATCCACTCCTGGCGGACCGGCAAGTTCGAGGGTGAGAATGTGTTTCGGGCTGAGGGTCCCGGTGGCGCGATCGTACAGCGTTTGCCGGTAGAGGCCGATGATGCTGGCGCGTTCGAGGAAAACGGGTCTTCGACAATATTGGATGAGGCGCCGACCAAACCCGACGACGCGGGTATCCGAATCGATCTCACAAGGATCGGGGGCCAGAAGTGATGGCGCTCAAGATTGGACGCCTGCGTGATTTAAAGCGGACGCAATTTCACTTTAAAACAGACGGATATTGAGTTAAGAATGGTCGCATGTCTGAGCACTCAAATTCAATGTCCCTCGTCGATCGAAAAGCGTTGCCTCTCGTGGAGGCAGCTCTGGCCGATACCCGTGTCGTCTTGATATCCGGGCCTCGGCAGGCTGGGAAGACGACGCTCGCGCGCATGTTCTCGGACAAGGATCGACCATACATCACATTGGATGATGCGGGTACCTTGAACGCCGCGAAGGCCGACCCGATCGGGTTTATCCGGGGGATCAAGCGCGCGGTTATCGACGAGGTCCAACGAGCCCCAGATCTGATGCTTGCGATCAAGGCAAGCGTGGATATCGATCAGGAGCCGGGACGGTTTCTGCTCACGGGCTCCGCCAATCTCGCGACCATTCCTGCAATTGCCGACTCGCTCGCCGGCCGAATGGCAGTCATTCCGCTTCTTCCCTTTGCGCAGGCTGAAATTCGCTCAGGTCCAGGCCTCATGCTTGATCGACTGTTCGCAGGAGACGAACCAGTCATTGATGGTGAAGTTGTTCTGGGCAAGGACCTGATGAGCATGGTTCTGGCTGGCGGCTATCCCGAAGCCTTGAGGCGACCCACGCCGGCCCGGCGCGTCTCGTGGCTCGAAGACTATGTCAGTCTGATACTGGATCGCGACGTGCGCGACATTGCCAATATCGACCAGCTCGATCGTTTGCCACGCCTCTTAAATGTCCTGGCGGAACATGCCGGGCAATTGATCAACAATAGCAGCTTCGGTTCGGCGCTGGGACTGTCCGGGGTCACCGCTCAGAAATACATGGCCATCCTGGAACGGCTATTCCTTGTCAAAACCTTGGTGCCATGGTCGAACAACCGGCTCAGTCGGCTTGTCAAAACGCCAAAGCTCCATTTCATCGATACAGGACTTCTGGCTGCGTTGCGTGAGGATGAGCTGGCCCGGCTATCCGATGACAAGACCCGATTTGGCGCCCTGCTAGAGAGTTTCGTCGTTTCCGAGTTGATGAAGCTGGCATCATGGTCCGAAAGGCGCGTGTCGTTTTCTCACTACAGAACGAAGGATCTGGACGAGGTCGATGTCGTGATCGAAGATCGGCGCGGCAGGATTATTGGTATTGAGGTCAAGGCGTCTGCGACCGTCAAGGCGGATGATTTTCGCGGGTTGCGTCAGTTGCAGGCAGCGGTCGGCGACCGTTTCGTGCGAGGCCTCGTCCTGCATGATCATGATCGCATCACGCCGTTCGCCGAACGCCTGCAGGCTGCACCCCTCTCGATTCTTTGGTCGATGTGAAGCGGACTTATCAGGCTTGTGTGGTTCTGTCTGGTGGTAGCGTCTGGCGCTGCTGGCGCCCTTTATCGAGCCATTGCGGCGGATTGCAACGGCAGTCTCTTTCATTGACATGTCGAGGCCGATATATTCTCCCATCGCTGTTCTCCTTTGATGCTGGGCTCCGCGTCCAGTCGAGAGCCCGACTTCATTTTATCGGGAGACAGCCACCCTCCAAGACCAGATGATAATCCGAAGGGGTACCGCTCCCGCGACTACCCCACGGGGACGGCTCTCCTCGTTGCAGCTCCATACAACCACGCCATGTCACTTCACGCCCCAGACGGACACCATGGAGACGCCAACTATTCGACCTCACGTTCTTTCCCGCACGCAGGCTGCAAGTTCCGGCCTTGGCGAGAGCCGTAACTGCCGCAAATTTACAGCCCGAAAAGCGTGGAAATGTGGCTACGACTGGCCGGCTGTTATTCTCAACCGAGCTTAAGTCGCTTTCGCAGATCGGCATTCTCAGCACGGAGTTTCTCGGCTAGCAGTTTGCGCAGACTTTGGTTTTCCTGTTCCAACTGCAGGAGATCCGCCATCTCATCGCCCTCCGCCGTCGGGGCCATCGTTACTGTCTGCGCGGGCATCGTCTTGCGTTTCTTAGGCGCGCGTTCGGCACTGCTCACAGCTTCACGCGACTTGGCCTTGCGTCCCCTCTTTTGACTTCCATCCGATACGCTCGAAGCTGCGCCAAGCTCCGTGGTTACCTCGACAAGCACCGTTTCAGGGGTTGCCTTCTTGGCGCGGGGTTTACGCTGCGTCTGTGGCGCAAGTTCGGTTTTGACGACGGCTGGCACATCGGTCTTGGTCATCGGATCGCTTTCGCCGGCCATCATTGTCTCCGTTAAAGCCGATGCAGTTGGCTCCTGCCCGTGCAGCAGTGTCAACAATGGTCCCGCCTGTTGTGCTGCAGGTAAAGGCACTTCGCCGACAGCTTCCTGCTCCTGCGGGCCGCCCGACAAACGTAACGTTACCTCTTCCTCTACGTCGCGCGCAACGGATTTAAGGTCCACGTTACCCCAGATCGACGTGGACTTGGAACCGGTCTTCCGCCGCCCGGACTTATACTCGACGGCAAAACTGCGTTGGATTTTTTTCATTTCAAGCGGCCTTGGTGTATAGACAGGACGTCTCGGCGACGTACGAAGGATCGCGAATAGCGGTTACCTCGATTGCAGTCCATAGACATCACCACTGTATCGGCCCACTGCACATCCGGGTGCAGGGTTTTCCTTCAATGGATTCCATAAACGCCGCAGAATAACCATCAGCTTGACGGAACTTACCTCATCCGCCTTGAACCAATTCAAACCGCTGACCCGTTGTTTTCCTGCCGCGGAACAACGGTCGACCATGAAATTTAGAACACTGTGAGCTTAGCCGCTCACGACTTCTCTATTCTTCCACCATAGCTCTTGCTAGCTGGTCTGCCAGCAGCTTCAACAAATAGGACATCGCCGTCCGCTCTCCTGTCTTAATGAAGACCTCTACCGGCATGCCCGACAGCAAGGTCAGCGGCCCAAGCTTTGCAAACTCCTGTGCCGAAATGCGGGCGCGGATCGAATACCAGGCCTCTCAGAACCTGACCGAAAAAGAATTGAGTGAAATCAGCCAGTTGTGATTCCTTCGGATTTGCTTAGGATTCGATGGAGACCGCAATGGGCTGGACTGATTTCACCCGTCGCCAATATGGCCGACGGACGGGGCGTTATGCAAGTGATCTGACGGACAGGGAGTGGTCGCTGATTGCTCCGTTTATGCCGATGCCCCGTAGGCTTGGTCGACCGCGCAAGACGGAATTGCGCGAAGTTTTAAACGCACTGCTATATATCGCGTCGACCGGATGCCAATGGCGGATGCTACCGAAAGATTTTCCACCCTATTCAACTGTGCAGGGTTACTTCTACGAGTGGCGGGCGACTGGCTTGTGGACGCGGATCAACCATCATCTCGTTATGGAGACGCGAGAGCTGGAAGGAAAGGAAGCCTCACCGACGGCAGGCGTGATAGACAGTCAGAGCGTCAAAACGACTGAAAGCGGCGGGATTGCGGGCTTTGACGCGGGCAAGAAGATCAAAGGCCGCAAGCGTCATATCGTTGTCGACACGCTCGGTTTGATGGTGGGGCTCGCCGTCCACAGCGCTGACATTCAAGACCGCGATGGTGCAGTGGCGGCTCTCAAAACCATCCTCAGACGCTGGCCTTGGCTCAGGCACATCTTTGCTGACGGCGGTTATGCCGGTCCGAAGCTGCGGGCCGCATTGCGCAAGGTCGCGAAGTTCACGTTGCAAATCGTCAAGCGAACAGACAAGGCAAAAGGCTTTGAAGTGCTGCCGCGTCGCTGGGTCGTGGAGCGCACATTCGCCTGGCTTGGCCGATGCAGACGACTGGCCAAGGATTGGGAAAAATCAATCGCTTCCGCTGAAGCCTGGATGCTTATCGCTCATATCCGCATTCTCACTCGGAGGCTCGCAAGGTACCATGCCTATTGAGGTCTTTTCGAGTCAGGCTCTCAGGTCTGCGGATTAGTGACGAGATCCGCCGCGACCGTTTCCACCTTGGCGAGGACTTCCGGGGTGGTTCGCTGGTTGAACGCCGAGAAACGTAGGACAGCGCCCTGCCCGGGATTGACCTGGTCGATATCGGCCGGCTGGATGCGGGCCTCGACAACGAGGCTGTCGTTGATCGGCACGATCTGCATAACGGTCTCGCCGGGTGCAACCACGCCGCCGACCGTGTGCAAAGCAAGCTCGTGCACGATCCCTGCCTGTGGCGCGCGGATCTCTATCCGTTTCAGTTCGTCCTTTGCCGTTACCTGTTGCTCTTCGAGCTCAGCCAACTTGTTATCGACGTCCCTGAGCTCGGTGATAATTTCGGTTCGGCGATCTTGATCGAGTTGCAAACTCTGGAGCTCCGTCTCCGTGACGCGCGTGCCGGCCCTGACGATCTCGGCAATCAGCTGGCCCCGCTCCCCGTCGAGTTGCGCCTTGAGCCGTTCCAGTTCAGCGAGACGATTGAACTGGATCAACTGCTGGCCGCTAAGGCTACGCACCCGCACGAGCTCCTGTTCGACCCAGGACAACTCCTTTTCCTTTGCCCGAAGCCGTACCGTCAAACCATCCACGGGCAGGGTGTCCGGTTGGTCGTTTCAGTACCGGAGCTTCCCCGGGTGCGCCGGCCCGTACCGGAGGCAGATCGTAAACACGCACCCGTCAACGTCTTGCCAATCGGAAGGAGAGATATAATATCAGAGAAGCAACGACCCTTTCGCCAGGGACGGCACACACGCCCATATGTTGGACGTGCGCTGTGCGACACCGTCCGGCGGGCATCTGTTTGGAACTCCTCTGCCGGACGCAGGGAGAGTGCGTTGTCGCGAAATCGTCAGGATAGCCCCAAGGAGAACGGTAAGCCCAATTCAGGTGAAGCCGATGGACTTGAGCGCGCCACACACCGGGTGCGCGCGCTGTATGGCAGCGACGCGCCGACGGCGGTCGCCTACTGCGCCCTCGACGCGTGGCTGGATGGGGAGGAAGTTGAATTTCGCGAGCTTGCGGGTTTGTTTAGAAGGTTGAAAAACTAGCTTGGTATATCGAGGGCATAGCCCCTGCCCCGCACTGTCCGGATCAGGTCCGGCCCGGAACCCGTCAGCGCCCGTCGGATGTGGCCGATGTGAATATCGACCGTACGCGGTTCGACTTCGGCGGATTCTGGCCAGCAGGCTTCGATGAGGTCCTCGCGCTCGCAGACCGCCGAAGGTTCCTGCAGCAGACGGCGCAACAAGCGAAATTGCAGGGCCGTGAGCACAACGTCGCGGTCGGCCCGGCGGACCTTGACTGCGGCGATATCCATGGAGAGATCGGCAAAGCGAAGTATGTGGCCGGCGTCCTCGTCTTTCTTACTCACAAGGGGGTGTCTCAGTCGAAGAAGGAAGCCCAACAAAAGACCGGGATTGAAAGGGCTTTCGAGACGCAGATCACATGCGTTTGAAAGCGCCTCTCCACCAGCATGGCGCCGATGGAGACAGACGATCGCAGCCGTTGGAAACACGCTTTTTGCAGCTATGATAAACGCGTCGGCGCCCGGTCCCGGCTTGACCCGATCGACGATCATGGCCGAGACCGGTCCTCGACTGGTGAGTTGCGGGAGTTCATCATGTTCCGTCACAAGTATGGCCTCGAAGCCTTCGTTTGCAAGGATGTAGCGAAGCAGGAGGAAGAGTTGCGCGTCTGTCACGCAAATGAGGATTGTCATCAGTTGTCCTCGCTCAAAGGGGGGCAAATTCGCCACCGTTCACATCAAGAATGGCGCCATTGATGAAGCCCGCCTCACGCGAAGCGAGGAAGCTGATCGCGTTCGCTATATCGGCGGGCGCACCAAGGCGGCCGGCGGGGATGCGTGTCAGTATCGCCCTGTTGATCGGACTGTCGGCGTCGCCTGCCATGTCTGTCAGAACGCGTCCCGGCGCCACCACATTGACGGTGACCCCAGTCCCAGCGCAGCTTGAAACAAGTGAGCGGCATAGTCCGGAGAGGCCAGCCTTCGACGCGACATAGGCGGCGCCTGCCACTTTCGGAAGGGTACGGCCGGCGATCGACCCGACCAGAATGATGCGACCGAAGCGGTTCGACATCATCGATGGAATAACGGCCTGGCAGCAAAGCATGCTGCCGGTCAAGTTGACGGATAGCACAGTATTCCACTCGTCCATCCCGATGCTTGCAAAGGGCGTGGCGCCTTCTGGTCCCTTCGGCGATATCCCGGCATTGCATATGAAGGTGTCCGGCACTCCCCAGACATCTGCGACATCGGCAAAAAAGGAAGCCACATCACCCGCCTCAGTCAGGTCTGTGCATCGGCCGAGTACATCGGGGCAATCGACCTGTCGATGCAGCACAGACAGTGCTGCATCGACATGGGCGGGGTTCTGACCAAAGAACGCCACCTTGTATCCCGCAGCCAACAACTGCGTGACAATGGCAAGCCCGATGCCCGAGCTGCCACCAGTCACGACAGCAATACGCTGCGAAATTTGATCCATCAGGCCGCCTGATCCATCTTGGCAAACAGTGACAGCGGCGGATGCGCATCCGGATCCGTCATCACCTCGATGAGGAAGGGACCTTCTGCCTCAATGCCGCTCCGGATGAGGTCGGCGAGCTCGGCCGGGTCGGAAACGCGAGCGGATTTGCATCCGCAAGCGGCGGCGATTAGAGCATGATCGACGGGAGCAAAATGGCAGGCCGTGGTGTAGCGACCGAACTTCACCGTTTCAGCATCACGCTGGAAACCGAGAATTCCGTTGTTGAGGACTATGACAGTCACAGGAATGTTCAACCGAACCATGGTTTCGAGCTCGGCCCAGCTATGGGCAAAACCGCCATCGCCGACCAGGGCAACAACCGGCACGTCAGGACGGGCCAGCTTTGCCCCGATCGCAAGCGGCAGTCCCCATCCAAGACCTGCGAGCCCGCGGGGCGTGATGAACCGAGTGCCGCAAGACACAGCCCGCAATTGGCCCGTGACCCACATGGAGGAATAGCTCGCATCGGCAACGACGGTCAGATCGTCGTTCAGCCAGGGCTGAAGCTCGCGCATTACCCGCTCAGGCCGGATCGGCGACTGGTCCGAACCGTAACGCTGAGCACGCGCCGTTTCAAACTGCTGCCAGCATCGTGCGATGCGATTCTCAAGGTCAGGTCTTTCGGCATTTCTATGGCCAAGATCCCGTCTTCCAAGCGCGACGTTCAGCGCAATCAGCGATTCTCTTGCATCGCCAGCGAGTCGCAGCGCCTCGAAATTCCGGCCGATTTCACTCGGGTCGATGTCGATATGGATCACACGGGCTGTCTTCGGGATCTGCGACCAGTTGTCGGTACCGTTCTGATTGGTGCGCGTGCCGATCAGAATAATCAGGTCGGCATTGGTCAGGAAAGACACGGTATGCCGGCCAAGCGAAGTCGGCCCGGTCAGTGATCCAAGTACGCCAGCCGATAGCGGATGATGTTCATCGACCGTGCCCTTGCCCATATTGGTTGTGCAGACCGGCAGGCTCGCGATCTCCTGCAGACGTGCCAGTTCCTGTGAGGCGCCCGCGCCATGCACGCCGCCACCTGCGAGCACGACCGGATGGTTCGCCGCAGCGATCCAATCTGCCGCCTGGTCAATCAGTGCGTCTGCGGGCCGGGGGCGATCAAGGGGATAGTGTCCGAGGCTGGCATTGCGCGATGACAAGCTGGTGCGGACTTTGGAACGCAGCAGATCTGCCGGCAGCAGTAGGGCGACAGGCCCGGGCCGCCCGGAGGTCGCCGCCGTGAAGGCCGCATCGATATAATCTTCGATCCTGTCCTCGATCTGGACGCGCCGCACCCATTTTGTGCAGGACTGGAACAGCGCGATATGATCGAGTTCCTGAAACGCATTGCGGTCGGCCTGATCACGCTCCACTTCCTGCACCAGTGCAATGACCGGCACACTGGCCTTCATGGCTTCGGCAAGCGGCGGTACAAGAAGGGTTGCTGCTGGTCCATTTTGCGCCGCAACGACGCCGACCTTTCCGGAAATGCGCGCATAGCCATCGGCCATCGCCCCGCCCATATTCTCCTGCCGATAGGAGATCTGGCGAATACCACGGGCTTCCGCAGACAGGACGACCGCAGACGGCAGGCTCTGGGCAAACAGGTATTCCACCTGATGACGCAACAAGGCATCGGCGACGCGGTCCGCGACAGTCTCTTGGAGAAAATTTGAATTCATGATCTTGCCTCCCAGCGGCGGGCATCGTGAGTTTTAAGGAACTGTTCGAACACGGATGCCACCTGATCGATGTCACGGTCGGTCATCGCTGTGGAAAGGCACGCCGCGGCTCCGTACGGGAGCAGGATGCCCCGGTCACGGAAGAAGCGTGTGAGGTCATGCATGCATTCCTCCTCCCCTGCATTCATGCGGCTCTCGGAATAGGTGGTCGGGACGACCGGTTTTGGATGAATGCGAAACAGAGACGCTGCCCCTGCCACTGAGAATGGTCGATCAAGTCGCGCCGCGCAGTCGCGGAGCTGCTGGCACAAGGCATCGCCCATGCGTTCAAGACGATCGAAAATCGCAGGTGTCATTGCCTGCATGGCAACGAGGCCGGCCACCATGGACACCGGATTGGCCGAGAAGGTGCCACCCTGCGGCACATGCGGTGGCCGGCCGTCACCACCAAAGACTGCCATGACATCAGACCGGCCGCCGATTGCCCCGATGGGAAAACCACCGCCGATGATCTTGCCGGCAGTCAATAGATCGGGCTGGATCCCATGGCGTGCGGAAGCGCCTTGATAGCCCTGCCGAAGGTTGAGAACCTCGTCGGCAATGACAAGGATGCCGTAACGCCTGGCAAGCGTTGTCAGGCGTTCGGAGAATTGCGGAATGGGACGCAACAGCCCCGCCCGACTCGGCATGGGGTCGATCAGGATAGCCGCCAGGTGGTCGGCATGTTGCGAAATTCCCCGCTCCAGCCCCTCGACGTCATTGAATTCAAGCACAACGACATCGTCGGCCGATTGCACAGGCGCGCCCGCGTAAGCGGGAAGACCGATGGTGACGCCCAGGCCTCCAGACTTCGTCACCCCGTTTTGGCCGGTTTCTGCCCAGTCATAGGAGCCATGGTAGCAGCCGGCAAAGCGGATGATGGCCGGACGACCGGTATAGGCACGCGCGGCCTTGATGGCGAACATCACCGCCTCCGTGCCGGTATTGACGAACCGAACCCGCTCGACGGCCGGAATACGGTCAATGAGCAATTCGGCCAGCGCGATTTCGTATTGGGTCGGATTGGAGAAACACGAGCCCTTTCGAAGAAGCTCGCTCACCGCCTCGACGATAGGCGGATAGCCATGTCCATGCACAAGGGTGGTGAAATTGTTGTTCAGGTCGAGAAAGCGATTGCCATCGACATCGAAGACATAGGCGCCTGTCCCCGAAGCCATGTAGATCGGTTCTGGGTCGAGCTCGATTGTGGAGCGGGTGACACCCGCAGGGAAGACGCCGCGGCCACGGCGATAGAGGTCGGCGGACCGCGGACGCTCGCGCGCCGCAGTCCCGACTGCCATTTCTGGTAACATCTGTGCTTGCCTTTGTGTTGCTGAAAAATCGGCTACTTTGCAAAGTTGTCGATTTTGATATAACAAAAATACAAAAGGTCAAGCTGGTATAACAAAAATCGTTGAAAGTCCTACCGCTCGCGAAGTGCCTGGCGCAGGCGACGATAGCCGTCGCGGATGTCGTTTTCGATCGCGGCCCGCAGCGCGCCGCCGTCGCCGTCGACCAGTGCCTCGATCACCATTTCATGGTTTCGCACGCCATGCCGAGCCTCGGCGAATTCCGGATAGAGGCCATAGAAAGAAGGGCCGACCCTTAGCCAAAGAGGTTCGATCATCGAGATCAGGTGTGGCAGGCGCGACAGACCGTAGACATGGAAATGGAACTCCTTGTTGTGCCAAAGTGCGTCGCCATAGGCCCCAGTCTCCAGCGCAGCGTTAATCTTAGCTTGGATTTCACCCAATAAATCAATGTCATGCTGGCTGCAATTCGCGATCGCCATCTCGGCGGCAAGGCCTTCCAGGGCAATCCGTATCAGGGTGATCTCACGCAGGTCTGCATCCGACAGAACGGGGATGATTACGGTTTTGGGGCCGGCATAAACCAGCACGCCATCAGCCACGAGGCGATTGACCGCATCGCGTGCAGGCGACAAGCCGACGTTCAGGACTTCGGCGGCTGAGCGAATAGACAGCTTGTCGCCCGGCCTGTAAGCGCCGCGACTGACGCGGTCCTTCAGCTGGCTATAGGTGGCATCGCCAATATTTGGTGGCTGCTCGCGGCGCGAGTAGTCCGTATTGATTTCCGTCATGTTTCGTCCTGAGCGTGTTGACAGGCCCAATTTTTGATGTAACAAAAAATGGAATTGTGAAGTTTCAGCAAAGTTTGCCTGATCAAACATTAGCAATTTGCGCATTTCAAGTCACCTGCCCGTCAGAATTGACGGGAAAGCACGCCGTTCAGCACGCACTGATCGGCCAAGCATAGTCGCATTCAAAAAAACAAAAGGGGAATAGCATGGGACAACAGTTGGCGTTGCGCCACGTCCAAAAACGATACGGGCCAGTCTGGGCCGTCCGCGACACCAGTCTCGAGGTTCAAGCGGGAGAATTTGTCTCTATCGTCGGCCCATCTGGCTCCGGCAAGACATCCCTTCTGACGATGATTGCCGGATTTGAGACGCCAACCGCCGGCGCCATCGTCGTGGGCGATCAGGATGTAACATCGCTTGCGCCCCATCACCGCAATATCGGCATGGTATTCCAGAAATACGCGCTGTTTCCGCACATGACCGTGCGGCAGAATATTGCCTTCCCTCTCAAGATGCGCCGATTGGCCAAGGGACGGGACGCCGACAGGCGGGTCGATGCGATGCTCGATCTGGTGCAACTCGGCGCCCTGCAGTCGCGCTACCCCCATGAACTTTCCGGCGGCCAGCAGCAGCGCGTCGCCGTCGCGCGTGCCCTGGTCTTCGATCCTCCGGTCATCCTGATGGACGAACCCCTTGGTGCGCTCGACAAGAAGCTGCGCGAAAGCATGCAATTCGAGATCAAGCAGATCCAGGAGCGGATCGGGGCGACCGTCATCTATGTCACGCATGATCAGGAAGAGGCCCTGACCATGTCGGACCGGGTCGCCGTGATGCATGCCGGACGTCTTGAACAGATCGGCACGTCGGTCGAGCTCTACACGCGGCCCGAAACCGCGTTCATCGCCGACTTCGTCGGCTCGATAAACTTTATCCCGGGCATTGTCTGCCGGACCGAGAAGTCAGCGGTGACGATCCGATGCGGCCTCTCCCTTCTGGAAACTCGCCCAACCAATATCCGCTCCGGCGAACTGCCGGGTGAAGGATCGTCGGTGAGGATCGGTGTTCGGCCGGAGCATGTCGAAGTCGACACGAGATCCGCATCTGGAACACGATCCATCTCCCAGGATGGCCACGCCGTGGAGCGAACCATGGGTACGGGCCTGTCCGGCACAGTCGAGACGATCGTTTTTGCCGGCGCTTCGCGCACGGCCCTCATCCGCCTTCGTGGAGCGCCTGAAGTCGTCATGCGTGCGTCCCTGCCAGCTCAACTGGGCGCACTGCCTGAGCGCGGGGCCGAAGTATCCTTGCGGATCACGGCAGATGCCACGTTGCTTTTCGATGCCCGATGAGGAGACAGCGATGACCATGCAAGTTTCACCTACATCTGGCTCGCGTCTTTCCAGAATGGTCACGGCGCGCGATGCCGGGCACTTTTCGCCACTGATTTCGGGAATTCTCACTTTACCCCTCCTAGCCGCGCTGACACTCGGCTTTGTCTATCCCGTGGCAAAGCTGGTGGGGCTGAGTTTTGCGGATGGTGGCAACAGCTATTTCCGCATCTGGGACGATCCGCTTTATCTGAATATTCTGTTCGACACTGTGATCACCGCGGCAACCGTGACCAGCTTTTGCCTGGCCCTCGGCTATCCCGTTGCCTTTGCAATGGCGTCGCTGCGGGCGAAAGCGGCACTGGCCGTTGCGGCCTGCGTGTTCGTACCGCTGTGGACCTCGGTGCTGATCCGATCCTATGCCTGGATTCTGCTGCTGCAGCGGAATGGACCAATCAATGGCTTCCTTCGCGATCAGGGCCTGCTCGATGAACCGCTGAAGCTACTCTATACCCATGGTGCCGTCGTCCTCGGCATGATTCATGTGCTTTTGCCCTTCGCGATCCTGCCTATCTTCTCGACATTAAAGACTCTGCCGCCGGACTATCGGCGCGCTGCGGCCAATCTCGGTGCCAATCCAGCTCAGGTTTTCCTGCGGATCATCCTGCCGCTCAGCCTGCCGGGTGTCTTTGCCGCCGGCCTTTTGTGTTTTGTCCTGGCTCTTGGCTTCTACATCACGCCGGCTCTGCTGGGCGGGCCCGGCTCCATGCTGATGGCCACGCTGATCGGCCAACAGACCACCGTACTCCTCGATTGGCCGTTCGCTGCCGCATTGTCGACCGTGTTGCTCGCGGTGACGCTCCTCGTCGTCTTCCTGTTCCGCAAGGCGTTGTCGCTCAACAAAGGATTCCACAGTGTTCGTTGATAGAAACATAGCGCCCGTTGTCTCGGTAGGGAACCGGCCAGTCCCCCAGGCGCGGATCGCGAGATACGGATTGCGATCGGCTTTCACCATCGTGGGCGGGCTTATCGTGGCATCGATCCTCTTCTTTCTCGTGTTGCCGACCCTGATGATCCTGCCGATGTCGCTCAGCATGTCCACACATCTGCAGTTTCCACCTGAGGGGCTGACACTCGACTGGTACAGGGCCTTTTTCGGGGATCCCGACTGGATGGCGGCAATGTGGTTCAGTCTACGGATTGCGATTGCGACGTCCCTTACGGCAACCGTGATCGGCACCATGGCAGCCTTGGCTATCGAGCGTGGCGACATGCCCTTCAAGGGGCTGCTCAATGCGCTTGCGCTAGGACCAATGATTGTCCCGCACATCGTGATGGGTGTGGCGCTCTATCTGGTGTTTGCGCCAATGCGGTTGACCGGCACGCTGGTTGGGTTCCTGACGGCACATACGGTGCTGGCAGTGCCCTTCGTCATCATCACTGTGTCTGCGGCGCTCAAGCGACTGGATCCGGCCCTTGAACTTGCTGCACTCAACTGTGGCGCAAGTCGCCTCCAGAGCTTTTTCCACGTGACCCTTCCCAATATCGGCGCAGGGATTGGTTCAGGTGCCGTCTTCGCCTTCCTCGCGTCTTTCGATGAGGCAACGGTTGCCTTCTTCATTTCCGACGTTGGCGGCAAGACCATCGGTCGCAAGATGTTCGAAGACATCGATTTCAACCTGACCCCGGTGATCGCGGCCGCTTCCAGCGTCACGGTTATCGCCTCCCTTTTGCTCATCGGCCTCATGCATTTCCTCGCGAAGGCCGCAAATCCCCAGAACCCTACAGGAGTGGAACATCCATGAGGACGATCTATGCAATCAGCCTGTCTGCCTTGAGCCTTCTGGTCGGCACGCTTGCGGCCGACCGACCAGCAGATGCTGCAGAACCGATCATCATCGCATCGACCGGCGGCGCCTATGACCGCGCACTGAAGGAAGCCTGGTTCGATCCCTTCACTGCTGAGACCGGCATTCCCGTGACGATCGTGTCCGCCACCAATGCGGAAATGCGCGCCAAGGCTGCGGCCATGGTCAAGGCGGGCAATGTCACCTGGGATCTCTATCTTGAGGGCGAAATCCAGGCGGCCTCCGAAGCCCACCGGCTGGTGACGGAGGACCTGACCGAGTTTTGCCGACAATTTTCGACAAAGGCGGACCTTGCCAGCAATGCCTGCGCTGCCGGTGGTGCGCTCTTGCAATCGACTGCCACCCTGCTGGCCTACAGACAGGACGAGGGCATGAATGAACATCCCCGGACATGGGCTGACATGTGGGACACCAAGGCCTTTCCCGGTGGTCGCGCCTTTCCGAACTTTGACGATCCATGGCGGGTTTTGGCCGCGGCTCTTCTTGCCGATGGCGTGAAAAAGGACGAGCTTTTTCCCCTTGATGTGGACCGCGCCTTTGCCAAGTTGGACGAGATCCGCGACGAGGTCACAGTCTGGTGGAAGACCGGCGACCAGAGTGTCCAAGGGTTCCGCAATGGAGAATACGACCTCGGACAGATCTGGCTGACACGCGCAAGAGCGATGAAGAACGATGCCTTGCCGATCGGTTGGTCCTATGAGGCTTCGTTCCTAGTGGGTGACCGCGTCGCCGTGGTCAAGGGTGCGCCCAACCGGGAGAATGCCCTGAAGCTGATCGCCTTCTGGCTCGACAATCCAGAGGTCCAGGCGAAGGCCTGCGATGTTCTGTCCTGCACGCCGCCGAGCACCGAGGCGATCGCGCTGATGTCAGAGAAAACCCGTCAGTCGATGCCGACACCCGAGGACATCAAGACCAATGTCATCGTGCCAGATGCGGTGTGGATCAACGCCAATGCGGCCATGCTGCTGCAACGCTGGAACAACTGGGTACGCTGACCGAGCCTCTTCGATGAATGCCGGTACCGGCATGCGAGGATTGAGTGTCGACCAGCCAATGTGATCGCATTGGCTGGTCTATGAAGATCCCACACACATGGAGGCGAGCGGGTTTGATGACTGATCTGGTAATGATCTATTCCATGGATCCGGATTTCTACATGCTGATGAGCCATATCCTGTCTTCATCTGGGTTCAGGACAATGCCAGCCGATGACCTGGCTTCGATCCTCAGTGCGCCACCGCCGACAATTGCTGCAATTCTTGTCGATACCGGCGACAATGTCGATCAGTTGGTCCGATTCTGTGGTCAGGTGAAAGCACATGGTCTGACGGCGCAATTGCCAATCGTTGCATTGATACGGGCCCGCCACGAGCAGAGTTATCTCCTTTTGCTCAAAGCAGGCATAGATGAGGGGTTTGTGCGGCCCGTCTCGCCCGAGCGCGTCCTCGCCTATCTGCACGGGCTGGCGGGCACCAACACCAAAACCGGTGAGAAGGCAGGTTTCGCTCCTGTTGTCTGCCATTTCGGCGATATTGAAATCGATACCCAGACCCGGCTTGTCCGCAGCGCACAAGGCAGCGCGCAACTGAGCCCAATCGAGTTCCGCTTGCTACGGCGTCTTCTCCAGACGGCCGGTCATGTTGTGTCTCGCGCCGAATTGATCGAAGCGGCATGGCCCGGGCACAGCCATGTCAGCACCCGCACCGTTGATGTGCACATTGCAAATCTGCGGCGCGACATGGCGGCCACAACTGGGCACACCCATATCCGCACCGTGAGATCAAGCGGCTATGTCGCGGTTGTCCGCGGATCGGGAGGCTGAACCCTCCAGATCTTTGAACAATCTTGAAGTTTTCTTTGCACAAGCTTCGTTGTCACAAAAAGGAAACAATGGCCAACTGCTCGCGAAAGTAGCAAGGAAGGCCAATATGAGCAATGCAGTTCAGCCGCCGGATGGTCCAAGACTTCCAACCCATTTCCGCAACACTGCAACGATGATCGATGCAGCAGGTGCCAATTTCGAGGAAGCGCACTACCAGGGAATCATGGCGCTCTATGCGGCGCCTGTGTCCGGCCGGACGGTTCGGCTCACGGCGGAGGATCGCGATATCACCGATTTTGTCCGCTGCTCCTATCTCGGTCTGGACAATCATCCGGAAATCGTTGCGAGCGCTAAGAGGGCGGTCCATGATGCAGGGACCTTGCACTGGTCTTGTGCCAGGACGAGGCTGAACTTCAGCATCTTGGGCGAGCTTGAGGAAAACCTGTCGGATCTGTTCCAGGCAAGAGTCATCACATTCACCACCGTGCTGGCCGCCAATATGAGCGCCCTGCCTCTGCTTGCCTCCGGCCATCTGACCGGCGGCGTAAAACCACTTGTCGTCTTCGACCGGTCCGCTCATGCGACGCTTGCCCAGCACAAGGCTACCGTCGCCGGCGAAACGGCAGTGGATACCATCCAGCACAATGACATGATCGCGCTGGAGGCGCTTTGCCGCAGCCATCCTTGCGTCGCCTATGTTTGTGACGGCGTCTATTCCATGGGCGGCAGCGCCCCGTTGAAGGCGCTTCGCGCGTTGCAGGAGAGGTATGGCCTCTTTCTCTACATTGATGATGCCCATGGCATTTCACTCTTTGGCGAAAACGGATCTGGTTTTGCCCGGTCCGAATTTGCCGAGCTTGGCGACAGGACGATCGTTGCCGCCTCGCTTGGCAAGGGTTTCGGTGCGTCCGGTGGTATCCTGATGCTCGGCACCGCTGCCCAGGAACTGCTGTTTCGCCGATTTGCCGTGGCACATGCATTTTCGGCGTCGCTGAACACGGCTGCGATCGGGGCGGCTGCGGCGTCGGCAGAAATCCACAGAAGTCGAGAGCTGGCAGAGCGTCAGCATGCACTTCGACGCAATCTTGCACTGCTTGACCAGTTGCTGCCGACCCGTGACCGAACAATAGACCTGCCGATCCGCACTATCCGCTTTGGCGACGAGCTTATTTCGGTGGCTGCAGCGCGCCAGCTACTGAAACTCGGCTTCTACACGTCTGCGATCTTTTTCCCGACAGTGGCGCGCGGCGATGCCGGTTTGCGCATCTGCCTCACTGCATCGCACACCGAGGCGCAAATCCGTGATCTTTGCCTTGCCATCGAAGTGGTGAGAGCTGAGATCCGCGACGCAGGCGCGTGAGAGACAAGACGGCCATCAATCAGACGAGGAGATCCTGCGTGAGTTCCTGGCTTCAATCCATCATTGATAGGGTCGCAATTACAAAAAATCCGGATCAGCTTGGCGAAGAACTGGCGCAGGTCATCCAGCAGGCGGGCTTTGAGTACTTTACCTATATGCACTCCTGCTCCAATGGCGCCAATTTTGTCACCAATACACACCCCGACTGGCAGACACTGTATTTCGACATCACCGCCAATTGCGTCGATCCAATGTTAGCGCTGGCACGCGGCAGAATGAGTGTATTTAGCTGGGATATTCCTACCCTGCGGCAGATTGCGTCACGATCGGCCAGGCTCCTGTTGGATGATGCTCACCGGCGTGGAATGCGCTTTGGCCTCACCATTCCGATAGAGACCGGGTTCGGTCACATCGCCGTTCTGATACTGACCTCTGCCACCCAAGCCATCAGCCTGAAACCGGTCGATGAAGTGAAGGCTGCGACCGTTGTGGCACTCTTGTATGCGCGCTATCAAAACCGTCCCGCAGTTGGCCGCGACCCGGAGCCTGTCAGTCTGTTGCCGATGCAGGCCGTCTGCCTGCGCTGGTCGGCCGAGGGAAAGACGATGAGGGACGCGGCAATGCTTGAAGGCCTCAGTTTGTCGACAGTCGCATTCCACCTCAGTAATGCCCGGCGAGCGCTTGGCGCCGCCAGCATGGCCCAGGCGATCGCAATCGCGACCCAGCGCCAGCTGATTTGAGCGGGATTCACACAAAAGCCGACAGAAGACGGCGGCTTTTCCTTCAAAAACTATGAAATGTGCGAGTAGACGGAGCACAACCTTTGTCCTATCGATTGGCTATGAAATCGAGCCTTGAGCACCTCCCGGAAAAGAAACAGCGTGAGCTTGCTCGCGTCGTCGAGATCATCGAGGAAGAGTTTGCAGACGCCCTTTCCGGCGCCGAAGCCGACTTCAAGAAGCGCGGCCGCATCCTCAAGATCATCCTCTTCGGGTCCTACGCACGGGGAACCTGGGTCGACGAGCCCCATACGATGAAGGGCTACAGGTCCGACTATGACGTCCTTGTCATCGTCAACACCGGCAAGCTCGCCGACCGCCAATACTGGGACAAGGCGGAGGATCGCCTTCTGTGGGATCCCGGTGTGAAGACACCTGTTGGCCTGATCGTGCATGGACTGCGGGAGGTCAATAAGGCTCTAAAGGACGGCCAGTATTTCTTCGCCGATATTCGCCGCGAAGGTATCGTCCTGCACGAGATCGATGAGGAGCCACTGGGAGAGCCTAAAAATCTATCAGCTCTCGATGAGTTAAAAATCGCACGGGCCCATTTTGATAGGCAGGCAGGTAGCGCTCGCTACTATTGCCAACTAGCGCGGTATGCTGTTGCAGATGGTATGCTAAATCATGCAGCCTTCAATCTTCATCAAGCGACCGAAACTCTCTATTCTTGCCTACTTCTGACTCTAACCAACTACAGCCCTCCCTCGCACAATCTAAAGTTCCTGCGCGGGTTGGCCGAAGACCTAGATCGGAAGCTGGTGGAAGTCTGGCCGCGTGATCAGCACAGGTTTACCGCTTGGTATAATGTGCTCAATGAAGCCTATGTGAAGGCGCGTTACTCGGAACATTTCGAGATCAGCGATGAGGCGCTGTCATGGCTGATCGGACAGACACAGCTGCTTCAGGCGACCGTCGAGACAATCTGCCGTGAGCACATCCAAGTACTCGAAGGTAAACTAATCTGACTTGATGCAGCCGGTTACTTCTGGCCGTTCGTTCGAACCCCGGGGATGGATACGGCGCACGGGCAAACCTGTGTGGCAACGGGTTGCCAACGGGTCCGCGAACTCCAATCCGTCCTCAATGTACTTGGGAAAACGCCAAAATGCGGCCCCTGAAGGGAACGAACTGTGGAAATCCTGTATATACCTGTCGCTTCGGCACGGCCTTCAATGACAACAGGATCATAAGCTGGCAGGCATTCAATCTCATTTAGAGATGCGAGGAAATCCATGACCACCACCAACGAAATTGCAGACAAGATTGCATCAGCAAACAACCTGACGAAAGTTCAGGCCAAAGGCATCGTCGAGGCCGTGTTCCAGGCCATCGCGGATGCGGCGAGCTCCGACGCAGAAACCTCAATCCCAGGATTCGGGAAGTTCAAGGTTAAGGCCTCGCCGGAGCGCGAAGGCCGCAATCCTGCTACCGGCGAGAAAATGACTGTTGCAGCTTCGAGGAAGCTAGCCTTTACGCCGGCCAAGGCGCTCAAGGATGCACTGAACAGATAGTTCAGGTGCGGCTCCGCCGCGACGGCCGGGCCCCTCGTCGCTTCCCGCTAAACTTCCAGCGCGGCCGATCACAAGCGGGCCCCATTGCCTCGTTCAATCGGGGCGACGGCGCGCCGCCAAAATATGATGTCGAGGCAGCCGGACCGAGGCATGATTCTCCAGCAGCTTGATGATCAGCAAATGTGCTCTCGTCCCCACCATCCGGCGCGACAGCTCAGCCGTCTGCGTCTGGTCCCATCCGACCCGGCGCAGCACGGCATCGAAGCCCTAGCTTGTGAGTTGAATAATTATCTTGACGCTTCCATGCATGGCTGCAGTCGGCCCCAACCGGACATTGGGGGCCTCGAGCTGACAGGCCGCTTGGCGCCTAGGAGCGGTCATTTGCAACGAACCCGGTGTTTGACGTAAGGGGCATCAAGGAATGCATCACCTTGGCGTCGCACTTGAGGTTGAATCTAGGTTTGTTCGGCAAGGTCTAACTTGCCTGCCGTCTCACATCGGGAGGCTTCCTCCATCAAGTAGTATTTGATTGCGGACAGTGCGCCGTCAACGGCCCGCATGTAGTGCAGGAGCTGCTCCAAGTCCGAAAGCTGAGACAAAGCGCTTTCTGGCTGTTCTCCTTCATCAGCCACAACAGGTGACCTGAATTGTAAAATCACTGCCATGAGTTTCCCTCCTCAAGCCCGATGCCACTTCTAAGGAAACAAGGCAGGTCCGTGGGAAGAACACTGCCTTGCTACTAGTTGGCTAAGATATCGTGCTGGCGCAGGGGTTCAGAATTCTTCCCAGCTATCTCCAGATTTAAGTGCGGCACTACCATGAAAGGCTTGAGCTACCTTCGCCGTCATCTGGCGTGCCGGGGATGCCGCAGGCTTTGAAGCGCCATTCGCAGCGACAGGCACCGCGCGGTGGCTCACCGTTCCTCCACCGACGTTGAACTGGCCGAGGAGAGCGAACAACTGCTCTGCCTCCCGTGCCAGACTGTGGGCGGCGGCTGTCGTTTCTTCGACCATGGCAGCATTCTGCTGGGTGCCCTGATCCATAGTGTTAACGGCCGTATTGATTTCCTTCAACCCGGTCGCCTGCTCCTTCGAGGCTTCGACGATCGCCCCAACATTGCCATCTACCTGTACGACTTGGCTGACGATTTCCTGGAGAGCCTTACCAGTATTGCCGACCAGGGTTACGCCGCTCTTGACGTGTTCGTTGGAGGTGTTGATAAGCTCCTTGATTTCTTTTGCGGCCTTGGCAGAACGCTGGGCAAGCTCTCGCACCTCCTGTGCAACAACAGCAAAACCCTTGCCTGCGTCACCGGCCCGGGCCGCTTCGACTCCAGCATTCAATGCGAGCAGGTTCGTCTGAAAGGCGATCTCGTCGATGACGCCTATGATGTTCGCGATCTCTGCCGCCGATCGCTCGATTTTACCCATGGCATCAACCGCTTGCCCGACGACGTTCCCAGAGTTCTCGGCGTGCACCTTGGTTCGACGAACGAGTGTACCCGCCTCCTGGGCCCGGTGGCTGGAATCTGCAACTGTCGTCGTGATTTCTTCCAGGGCTGCAGCCGTTTCTTCCACGGATGCTGCCTGCTGCTCGGTTCGTTTCGAAAGGTCATTGGACGCCGACTGGATCTGCTGAGATGCGGCCGCGATGGCTCCGGCGTTCTGGGATATGTTCTGCAGCGTCGTACGAAGTTTCGACGATGTTTCATTGAAATCAAAGCGCAGTTTTTCGAGTGCCGGCAGGAAGGGGGACCGGAGTTCCTGAGTGAGGTCGCCTGCCGAGAGTGCCTGCATGGCACTCGCCAGCTGCTCGACATTGTTCACCCGGCCTGACACGTCAGTAGCGAACTTGACGACCTTAAACACTTTGCCGTTCATGTCGAAGATCGGATTGTAGGACGCCTGAATGTATACCGGCTTACCGCCCTTGCCGAGTCGCATGAATTCGTCAGATACAAACTCACCCCCGGCCAGTTTCGCCCAGAAGCGCCGGTAGTCTTCACTGTTCGTGTAGGCGTGCTCGCAGAACATTGAGTGGTGCTTTCCCTGAACCTCCGATAGCTGATAGCCGAGCGTTTTCAAGAAATTTTCGTTCGCCGTGAGGATCTCTCCCTTGGGCGTAAACTCGATGACGGCCTGCGAACGGGAAATCGCGTCAAGCTTACCTGCGTCTTCTGCGGCCTTGAGCTTTAGTTGCGTGATGACTGTCGCGAACTTAACCACCTTGTAGGGTTTGCCACCGCGAGAAACCGGATTATAGGAAGCCTCGATCCAGATCTCGCCACCATCTTTGGTGATACGCTTATACTGTCGACGATCATACTCGCCTCGCGAGAGCTTCGCCCAGAACTCCTTGTATTCTGAAGAGTTCACTTCCGCGGGATCGACGAACGTGCGGTGATGTTTGCCCACGATCTCGGACAACTGATAGCCCAGCGCGCGACAGAAATTCTCATTCGCTGTCAGGATCGTTCCGTCGAGCTTGAACTCAATTATTGCCTGAGACTTGCTCATGGCTTCCAATACGGCCTTTGCGTCAACGCCGCCAAATCCTAGCATTTCATTCCCCCGAGTATTCAGCTCGGCTCGCCAGCCAATCCGGCAAGCTTCGAGTAACCATCAAATCTGATGGTGCTAATTCTCAGATAGACGGGTTTACTATTCGTGAAGATGTGATGAGATCCGAGCATAAATCGCGAATATTCGACTATTCTTGTGAATCGTCAAATCGCATGCCGACTGGTGGCTGAACCGCAAATAGGCAGACAATCTCAGATAAACAAAGTGTGCCGATGAACACCGAAGCCGCGCTGCAACTGGAATTTTTAGACGCCGAGCGACCAGTCGAGAAACATGCCGTGACAGCGTGGCGCGGGATCTCGGTTGAGTACCAACGTCTGAAGCTTCCTGCTGAGTATGAATTTCAATGGGGCGGCAGTTGTCATATCTCGCCTGCCACGATCTGCGCGTTTCTGCGTCTGATTTAAGAGTTAGCTGCACCACGCTGATACGTCCAATCGAAAGCCGTGAACAGTCTGTACGCTGTGCATCTCGCACTGGCGACCATGCGGCACTACGAAAAGTGAGTGTCGGCTTGCTCGCACAAGTTGGTCAAAAGCTGACGGTTAGGATACGGCCCCTGTGCTGCCGGACGGCAAAGCGCCTCCATTTGGGACGTTAGCGTGATCCACTAAGGTGCTCGAGAGCGAACATGTCACTGTGGGAGCCGTATGTCACATGGGCGCCCTCAGCGGTCACTCCGTGCCCATCTTCCTTTCTCTGAAAAACAATTGCCGCAGGGAGCTTCGTCGTATGCAGCAGGCACTAGGTGTCCTTATCGCGGGGACCTCTCACGTTGGAAAGTCCACATTCGCCAAGGAGGTCGCACAATCGATAGAACGGCGGGACGTTTGTATGGCGCAGTAAGCTCAATGCCAATGGTGAGCCAGGTCCAGGGGATGCGACGGGGGGCACGCGTCGGTCCCGTTGCCGCGTGTGTGCTGGAATACGGCACACATCTTGCGAACGCCTTAGGTGACGGGAACTTTGGCTGAGAACATCAGAATGGGGTGTCAGTTTTGGTCCACCGATGTCGGCTGACCTTGTGCTGGCTGGTCTCGATTTTGACGCCTTCAATGACATGCACCCATACTGCTTGAGGGTCAATCCGGAGCGTGGTCTCGCGATAGTCCCCTTCGGCAATATCGTCCCAATCAGAGCTGGGTATCATAAATGGGTGGCGCGGCTTTTGCTCCTCGGGCACCCGTTCGGCGGGAGGTACTTCTTCGTAAACGGTGAAGTCTGGGTAGGGGCCTTCGTCATCGGTGGAGTGGGTTTGAGCGGAAATGTCGGTATCCTTCGGGATGTCCAGTTCTTCCACCCGCGAAGATTTGTGGAACAGGACAACGTTGAGTCCCCAACCGGTCGCTTGGACGGACGGGAATATGATGCCGTCCAAAGGGGTCTTACTCTCTGTGGCGAGAAAGTCGGCAACAGCTTGTGTTGGCAGATAGTCCGACATTTGATCGTCAGGCATCACTGGTCTTGACATGCGCCGCGTCAACGTCTTCATGAACCGCATCCGCCCTAGACGGACAGCATATTGAGGATCGAAGATGCTGCCGTCTTCCATGAGGTCCGGAAGCGAAGTCAAATCAAGAAGCCGAACCCGGCGCGCAATATCGAAGCGAGCAACCATCACGTGAGAACCGACTGGCGGGCGGACTTCCGCCAGTGCAATTCCGGCCTCGGTCGCTCCGTAGAAAACCGAGATGCCATGCGCGTTCATTCGGCCTGCCGATGCAAGGCGCGATGGTGGCGGTGCGAGACTGAGGTCTGGGCGAGCGAGGGCTGTTTCAAGCTGTGATGTTGATTGAAATACGCGAGCACGAAACAGTTGCGTCAACGCAGTCTCCGGGCCTGCATCAACGATAATGGGGCGACCGTTGCGCGTTTGCATCTCTCCGATCGTTGCAAACAGATCGTCTAACTGCCTTGCCGCCGTGCGGCTGAAAAAACGGGCCTCGGATTTAATGGATGTTTCGAATGCCTGCCATCCCTCTTGCCAATCGTAGTCGTCGGGTGTGATCTGTTCGTAGCGGGCATCAGGGTTGACCTGAGACCCATCTCCCCTCCAGTTTTCAGGAGAGTCTTGGATCTTCAATCTGGCTTTATGCGGCCTGTTTTTCCATAGCCATTTTCACGGCGAATTCGTTGGGCGTGATATTGCCCAGCGATGAATGCGGTCGTTGCTTGTTGTAATCCTCCTTCCATGCGGTGATCTCGGCTCTGGCGTGAGGCAGTGACGAGAATAGTGTTTCGTTGAGGCACTCGTCGCGGAAACTACCATTGAAGCTTTCCACGAAGCCGTTTTGCATCGGCTTTCCCGGTGCAATGTAGTGCCATTCGACACGTGTCTGCTGGCACCATCTGAGGATTGCCATTGAGGTCAGTTCCGTGCCGTTGTCTGAGACAATCGTGTGAGGGCGTCCGCGTTGAGCCATGACGATATCGAGTTCACGCGTGACGCGCAGACCCGAAAGGGATGTGTCGGCGACCAGCGCCAGGCATTCTCGCGTAAAGTCATCGACGACGGCCAAGACGCGGAACCGCCGCCCATCGGTGAATGCATCACTGACGAAGTCGAGGCTCCACCGTTCGTTGGCCCGTGACGGCAGCGCGATGGGCCGTCGTGTTCCCAATGCCCGCTTACGGCCGCCGCGCTTGCGAACTGCAAGCTTTTCCTCACGGTAGAGGCGACGCAGCTTCTTCAGGTTCATGACAATGCCCTGCCGATCCAGCATCACATGGATGCGGCGATAACCGAAGCGGCGGCGCTCGGACGCAACCTGCCTCATGGCCTCTCGAATGGAGGCATCGTTCGGCCGAACGCTGCAATATCGCACGCTCGACCGATCAATGGTCAGGATCGCACACGCCCGACGCTGGCTCACGTCATGCTCCTTGCAGACATGGGCCACCGCATCCCGCCTTGCGCCGGGCGTCACCATTTTTTTGAGGCAACATCCTTCAAAATGGCGTTGTCCAGCATCGCCTCGGCGAGCAGCTTCTTCAGCTTGGCATTCTCATCTTCCAAAGCCTTCAGCTTGCGGGCATCGGATACATCCATGCCGCCATACTTGGCCTTGTATTTATAGAACGTCGCCTCGGATATTCCGTGCTTGCGGCAGACATCAGCCGTTCTCTGGCCGCTCTCCTGCTCCTTCAGCATTCCGATGATCTGCTCGTCCGTAAACCGTGCACGCTTCATTCCGTCCGTCTCCTTAATACGACGGACTCTACCAAAAATTGGAGGAAGTTCAGGGTCTCAGGTCAACCCTCATGAAGCGACCGGACAAGTGGATGCCTGATGTGCCGGTCACATGGGACGAACACTGCGATCCTGACGAGACCGAGATCAAGTGGTTCGATAGCGAGGAAGAGGCTCGCGTCGCCCTCGCCACCACGGAGGGCTCGGACAATGGTTAAGCGAGACGTCTACATGGCCATCATGCACGCGGCCGCGAACGCTCGAGGACTTCATCTCACTGCGGACGAGGTGTGGGATCTGTCTCTAGACGACGCCATCGAAGCCCGTGCCGGCAATGCGCTAACGAAAGCGAGTACTCCGGCATGGCCTGCAAAAGCAGGGAATTCTGGCGAACGAAGAAGCCGTATCGGGTCGGCACGCCCTCGAACCTGACGGGGGGAGACTGACATGAGCGACATGCTCACGAAATGCGCCGCCTGCAACGGTCGGGGCTATCACAGGTGCGAGTGCTGGCCTGGCGATTGCATCTGCGGTCAAGACGACGAACCGTGCTGGGAGTGCGCCGGAGAAGGATGGATTGACCCCAGCTACGACGACTTCGACCCGACCCCAGCGCCCCAGACGAATTTGGCGGGTGAACATGCAGAGGCTGCTGTTTTAGCCGCAACGCACGATGGAGAAACGCATCGCGCACAAGCGCAGAACGAACCGCACCAGCTACGTGCCCCAGCCTCTCTCTCGACAGAAGCTCTCACCCGCAAGCATAGCGGCACGGCGATTTGGGAAGGGTCCGAGAAGGGTGATCTTTCCTCGAAAGGATACGACGACGGTTTTCGTCACGACGTCGTAGATGATGCTCATGTCGGCTTCGTAGAGGGGGTCGGCAGTCATATTGCTCTCAGATACAACGCGAGAGCTCCATTATCCCTCACCCGTCAGCTGCCTGACGATGATTCTGTCCTCGCGCAACATGGCAACGATGAACAACCCACGGCCTCATCACATGTGGCTGATCTAGAGGCGCAAGTAGCGTTCACACTGTCTGACGCGTCTCGCTTGCTCAAGAAACAGGATGTCCAAGAAGTCTGCCCGCACCCCGAAGATTGTTTTTATGAAACCGACCGCGCTCGGTGCGGGCCTTGCGCCGTGAAGGCATCGGCAGCCAAAGGCGTCGAAATTGACGATATACATTCACACCTACCGGAGGTGTGCCGCCTTCGACGCGAAGTAAGAGCCGCCGCGGCCCGCGTTGCCGAACTCGAGTCCTTGAACGATCTGCTGCGATCAGCCGTTGCCGCCACGGAGAGCTCGGAATGACCGTCGCCCTGACAGAACCCGCGGGCGGTGCCTAATGGCCATCAATTTTCACCATGCATTCCGCGTAGGCGGCAATGAAAGATACCCTAGATCGGTCCAAATCACGTCCGTGGCGAAGAGCAGCGCTACATTCGTTGATCGCATTCCAGTACGTTTTTCCGGAGCGCAATGGCAAGCTGTCCTGCAGGTATTTCAGGCCAGCACGGGGCCCCAAGATTGCGGTGTCGCAGAGGTCGCCTTCGCCAACCAAAACAGGCTGCTTCCAATTAAGTTGGAAGCCAATCTCGATCACAGAACCCATAGGAGGTTTCCTTCGGTTAGACCGAGAGAATGCCCCCGGAGACGGACCCTACCACGGCCCTCCACGGCGTGCACTTGCTAATCGGAGAGAGGCACCTTTCAGTGTCGCTGCTAGGTGGGGAATGAACCACTCAAACGTTCGCCGCAGGGTGTTCGACGCATCGCGCGCGATGGTGATCATCTCAGGATACCAATCAGAACTATACGACAGCGCCATGCGTGGATGGCACCGCGTCGAGACCATGGCCCGCACTGATGGGGCGAAAGCTCGGACAGAGGTCTTATGGATCAATCCGCCCGCTTGGTCGCCTGGAGCGAAACCAGTCCTACCTCTTCAACATTCCAGGAGATACTGCATGAGCAGGCGATGTGAAAACTGTGCGCACTGGTCATCGACGGGCAAGGTCTGGGGATCGTGCGATTACGCCTCGACGCGAGACGACGGCGACAAACTTGCCCACGCTTCCTACGTCCGCCTGGGCGACGAGAAGCAGGCGGAGCTTGAGACGAAATACAAGTTCGGCTGCGTCGTCTGGAAGACGCTGCGCACCCCATCGCCCCAGCCGAGGGTAACGGCCCATTGCGGCTGCTCAGCGCCTTCTCATTTCGGCATTGAAGGTGGTCGGTTGGATACCCGAAAGCAGTCGATCAGCTCGCCCTATCAGCAATGCGCCGCGAGCGAGCGTGGATTTATCGTTGTGCCCTTGATTTGAGCTGATGTGAACATGGCGCCGGAGCGGCAATTAGTTCCGCATCCACGCCAGCGCAAGGAGTGTGAATCACGACGACAGATTTCGTGGATCGCTCTGGCCGCACCGCTCAGGTTAAAGACATGCCACAGCAAGCCATCCCTTCTTTGAAGGCGACCGTAGAGGAGACTTTATTTGTGCCGGAGCGACGCGCGGCACTGACCATATGACGACGGCGACTCCGATCGTGCCCTATGGATATTTTTTAAAGGTCCTTGCAAGTTCTGACAAGCCAGCCCATATTCATCGAAGTGGCAGCCATTGAACGGGCACTGCCATTTTCTGGGCGGCACTCACCCTGGCCCCAATAAAGGAGGACGTCATGTCTTCCGACCTTCATCAGCCTATCGGCAGCTTCGACATCAACATCATCAGAAACGCGCTCCGGCATGCCGGGTTTCGCTATGAAGAACCGCTTTGCGAACTGGACCGCGGCGCGGCGCGGCATGCGATTACCCTCTACCAGAAGGGCGTCCACAGATCCGGCGAATTGATTTCCGCCGTGAACCTCTGGGCAGACAAGGCCGTCCTCGCGCGGCTGAAAAGTAGCTGTCAGGTCACGAGCCTGTGACCCTCTCTTTCCCCAATCCGACCCGTGCCTATGACGAGACCCGCGGTTTCATTCGTTTCATCGGGCATGATGGTCTGAACCAGGTTCTGTTTCTATTGCCTGTGGCACTCTTTGAGCGTGAGGGGGCGACCAACCGCCGGAAGGAGCGCGACTATCTCCTGGCATTCGATCGCCTGCGGGAGCGCATCCTGACGACAGCGAGACAAGCCTATCAGTCTCGGCGACGACATATGATCGAACTCGATCTCAGTGCATTCGGGTCGTCCCTCCAGTCGGCGACCTGACGACGCCAATCAAAGCGCTTGGCGAACTCGGAAGAGGAACAAGTCATGGTCGATCGTAAGCAATCCACTGCAGTGATCGTCCATGACGACCGCCTCTGGCAGACATTCGGCCTTCGACCATGCTGAAGAACGATCCTCCAGAGTGTGAGCGAAAGCTGGCTGATCTGGCGCTTCTGCGTGCGCTGCTCCACCGTTCAAGCTACTCGAGCGCGGGTCTCCGGGCGCAGTCAGGTGGCAACTATGCAAGAGAGGTCGTGATCATCGACCGCCTTCGCAAGGGAATGGTCATGAGCGATATGCAGGCAGCCGTCTGGGATACTGTTGTTTTCAGTCACGCTACGGCTATGTCGCGCTGGGAAGGCGAGGGCGGAAGTCCCTGTGGTCGCGATCAAGTTGCTACAACCGTGAGGAGCGGCGGCTAATGGGGACTTCGGACAAGGTGATCATACTGGCTGACATCCGTAAAAAGCGGATCGTGTCTGCGACATGCCGACCGAACGTCTTCGAGATCAGGTCAGGGGCCGGGAAGCGGCCGGATTGCAGTATCCATCCGTTTACAGCGCGGCCCGCTGTTCCGCCGAAGCAGGCTTGATGAACACTGAGGTCGCATCCCGAGCTGATCTCTGCACTGCCGCCACATGACACCGATCCCCCGCAAAGGAGTCTCAGATGTTTACGCGAACGAAGACGAGAACCGTGCATTTCGATGCGCCCTTCACCCTCAAAGGTCTGGACGGGCCATGTCCCGCTGGCGACTACCAGGTGCAGGACGACGAGGAACAGATCACCGGAATCTCCTGGCTCGCCTATCGGCGCGTGGCAACCATGATTGAAGTGTTTGCCGGCAAGAAGAAGAGCCTGGTCCAAATAGATCCGTCGGACCTGGATGCCGCTCTCGACATGGACAGAGTCCTTTCCGGCCAGAAAAGCCTGAACACAACGCACTGATGATTGGAGAAACTCATGCCTTCTCACCGTTTTATCGTCGGCCAAATGGTTCGTCTCGTGACCACAAAGGGTCTGTCGCCGGCCGCCGCCGTCACCTACACGATCGAGGCCCCCATGCCGGCCTATCACAATAGCCCGCAATATCGGCTCTGGAATGCCGAGCTTCAGCAGGGGCGCGTCGCTCTGGAGCGGGATCTGGAGGCTATCGGCTCGGCGTGAACCCGATGCCGAGGCGGGTGCATCCACCATGCGGTCGCGCTGTGCGTCACTGGCTTTTTTGGCGAGACCTCGCCACCATGTTCTGGAGGGAACGCAGATGAGCAGACCGACACGGATCGCCTTCATCGGCAATTCTCTTCCCCGGCAATGCGGCATAGCAACCTTTACCGGCGATCTCTCCCAGGCGCTGCTCGACTCGGTCGAGCCCGTCCAGACGAGCATCGTCGCCGTCACGGATGCCAAGCAGAGTTACGCCTATCCTGGCGATGTGATCTTCGAGATCCGTGAGGAGGAAGTCGAAGACTATGTGACGGCTGCGCGGGTTCTGAACGAAAGACGGTTCGATGTGGTTTCACTGCAGCACGAATTCGGCATCTTCGGCGGTCCGGATGGCGAACACATCCTCACGCTTCTGGAAAGCCTTAAAATTCCGCTGGTTACCACCTGCCATACCATCCTTGCCGAACCGACGCCGTCTCAACACCGCGTGTTGCAGAAAGTCGCGGCCCATTCCAGCCGCGTCGTCGTCATGGCGGAAAAGGGACGGACGCTGCTCGCGGAAATCTATGGCGTCGCGCCCCAGAAGATCGACGTCATCGCCCATGGCATACCCGACAGGCCCTTTCACGATCCGGACCTCGCCAAGATCGGACGTGGTTGCGCCGGCCGGCCGGTCATATTGACCTTCGGTCTTCTATCCCCCAACAAGGGTATCGAGGTTGTCATCGACGCCATGCCGTCGATTCTGAAGCAGAACCCCGATGCCCTGTATATAGTGCTCGGCGCGACCCATCCGACGCTTCTGCGCCAACAGCGCGAGGCCTATCGCGACAGTCTGCGCCAACGCACCGAGCGGCTGGGCGTCGATCATGCGGTGCAGTTTCTCAATCGTTTCGTCGATCTGCCGACGCTTCTCGACTTCATTGCCATGTGCGACGTCTATGTGACGCCCTATCTGGACGAGGCGCAGATGACCTCGGGAACGCTCTCCTACAGTTTTGGAATGGGCAGTGCTGTGGTTTCCACGCCCTATTGGCACGCTTGCGATCTCTTGGGCGACGGTCGCGGTGTGTTAGTTCCTTTTGGGGATGCGCTGGCGACGGCGAAGGCAATCGCTACCTTGCTCGGCGATGACAAGGGCCGGATGGCGATGCGCAAGGGGGCCTACGAAGCCGGTCGCGCGATGATCTGGTCGCATGTCGCCTCGCTCTATCTCGACAGCATGGCGAAGGCGCGCACCGCCTATCGGCCGAAACTCGTCAGCGATCTCATCTCGTTGCGGATCAAGCGCCCGCCGCAGCAGACGGCTTTGAAGCTGGGCCATCTACACACGATGTGCGACGACACGGGCATCATCCAGCATGCGGTGTTCTCGGTGCCGGACAGGTCACATGGTTATTGCGTCGACGACAATGCGCGAGCCCTGCTTCTGTCCTCGCTCCTTTCGGCCAACGGCGAGACGGGCATAGCGGACAGGGTGACAGCCTCCTTCGCGGCCTTCGTCGAACACGCCTGGAACCCCGATACTGGCCGTTTCCGAAACTTCATGAGCTACGACCGCCGTTGGCTCGAAGTGAAGGGCTCCGAAGATAGCCACGGGCGAACCCTCTGGGCGCTCGGGGCCTGCGCCCTGTCCGATACTGATGGGCCGCGTCGCCGATGGGCGAGTGCCCTCTTTGCCCGGGCGATGTCCGTCACGCTCGACTTCCGTTCCCCGCGCGCCTGGGCCTTCACGCTTCTCGGCCTCAACGATTATTGCGCGGCCAATCCTCAAGACCCCCACGCTCGCATGCTGCGCATACGGCATGCTGAAAACCTGATGGACCTGGAGCGTCGTGTGTCGGTGGGCGGCCGCCACTGGTTCGAAGAGGGACTGTCCTATGAAAATGCGCGGCTGAGCCAGGCCTTGATCATGACGGGCCTGTCGACCAAGGTGCCGGCTTTCGTCGAGACAGGTGTTGCGACGCTTGAATGGCTGATGACCCAGCAGACGGGCGAGAAAGGTCATTTTCGCCCCATTGGCACCGATGGCTTCTTCGAGGTCAGGCAGCCGCCCAAGCCTTTCGACCAACAGCCAGTCGAGGCGACGGCAACCGTGGCCGCCTGCCTTGCGGCCTACGAAGCGACCTCGGACAGGAGCTGGATCGAGGCCGCGCACAGGGCCTTCGACTGGTTCACGGGCAGCAATGATCACGGCATTTCCCTCGTTGACCCGGAGACGGGCAGTTGCCGCGACGGCCTGCATGTGGACCGCCCCAACGAGAACCGGGGTGCCGAATCCGTGCTCTGCTACCTGATCTCCTGCGTCGAGCTCGGTCGCGCCAACCAGATGCTGCGGCCGGTCATGCCGAGGGTCGGCGCCAGGCAATTGTCATGAGCCGCGCCATTCACAGCGAACATTCAGAAAGATCAAATTTGCCCCACTCGAGCCTCCTCAATCGGCAGGCCCTCTATCTGAGACCGGATCCGACACGGGTCATCGTGCGCCCGTTCAAGCCATCCACCGAACCGCGGCATCTCAATCCGCGCGACAAGACCAGGGCCAACGAAATCGTCGATCGCGTGCTGTCCTTGGACCCGACTTCGACCGCCAACCAGTTGCGCGACATTCTCGCCAATTTCGACGGCCGGCATCGGAACCTGTTGCGACAGTTCGAGCTGCGGGCGGACGCGATGGAGGATGCCTTCCTCCATCATCAACAGTTCAGTCAGCAGCAGAGGCAACTGGTCGGGGCCTATTTCATGAACGAATATTCGTTCGAGTCCGCCGCTCTGTTCAATCCGAGCATCGTGCCGCATCCGGATCAGTCCGGCGTTGCAGATGGGAGCCGCCGGCTGATCATTAGTCTGCGGGCTGTGGGCGAGGGACATATCTCCTCGCTCACCTTCCGCGCCGGCGTGATCGACGCGGAGGGGGCCGTCACCATCGATGCGCCGACGCAACTGGCAGGTCTGCCGGACATCCATGCGAGCGACGGCCTGGCGCCCGCCGGTTGCATCGGACTCAGTTTCAAGGAGGAAAGTGATCTTAGCGAGCGGGTCATCTTTCCGGTGACCGAGGCGCAGTCGAACGGCATCGAAGATGCCCGTTTCGTCGCCTTCGAGGACGAAGGCAAGACGATCTACTTCGCGACCTATACCGCCTATAGCGGCTCATCCATCCGCTCGGAGGTTCTGGAGACCACCGACTTCCTGAACTTCACCCTGACGCCGCTGCGGGGACCCGCCGCCCGCAACAAGGGCATGGCGCTCTTTCCCCGGCGCATCGATGGCCGCTACGCAATGATCGCCCGGCAGGACAGCGAAAACCTCTTTCTGCTCTATTCCGACGACCTGCATCAATGGGATGAAGGACGTTTGCTGATGAAGCCGGAATTCGCCTGGCAGTTCGTCCAGATCGGCAATTGCGGCTCCCCTGTTGAAATTGACGAGGGATGGTTGCTGTTTACCCATGGCGTGGGACCGATGCGGCGCTATGCAATCGGGGTGACGCTGCTCGACAAGCACGACCCGAGCATCATCCTGTCGCGGACGGTAGAGCCGCTGCTGCAGCCCGAACCGACGGAGCGCGAGGGCTATGTGCCGAATGTCGTATATTCCTGCGGTGCCATGCGGCATGGCGATCTGATTGCGCTGCCATATGCCGTCTCGGATACCTATTCCAACTTCACCACGATCAAGATCAGCAGGCTTCTGGAAACGATGCATCCCACCGGGGCAGCCTTGTGAATGCGGACAGTGGGTCGTCCGCCCCACCAGGCGATCGTCCATGAGCGTCCAGCAACTGAAACGCGTCTTCCTCGAGGAAATTTTGCCCACCTGGAGCAAATCCGGCTTCGACGAGACCTGCGGCCAATTTGTCGAATACCTGGAACTGGATGGGTCGCCGCAGGAAGCAGGTGAGGTGCGGACCCGAACGGTGGCCCGTCAGATCTATGTTCACGCCCATGCCGCCCATCTCGGTGTCGCCCCCTCAGCATCGCTCGCCATGGCAGAACGTGCCTTCGCCAACCTGCACCGCGTCGCCTGGGTCAGCGGGAAGCGCGGTGGCTATGCGAGAAGCTTCAACCGCCATACCGAGCTCATTACCGATCCTGTTCGCGATCTCTACGACAATGCCTGTGTGCTGCTCGCGCTCTCATGGCTGCTGACGGCGACCGGCAAGGACGTCTACCGACACCAGATCGACCAGACGATCCTGGCGGTCGACCGGACCCTGACAGACCCCTTTGGCGGCTGGGCCGAAGACAGCGATGGCACGCTTCCTCGCCGCCAGAACCCGCACATGCATTACCTCGAAGCCACATTGGCCTTGTGCGAGAACACCCGGACCTCCAAGCATATGAGGTCGGAAGGCAAGGCTTTCGCACTCTTGCGCTCGCATTTTTTCGTCGGACCAAAGGGGCCGCTTCACGAGTTTTTTGGCCCCCAATGGGAACTTGCCGACCGATACGGATCCGATCGGCTGGAGCCAGGCCACATGTGCGAGTGGGTCTGGTTGACGACCCGTCACGATAGTCTCGCTCGCAGCGATAACATCAATATATGCTTGGACCTGTTTTACACCGCGCTGGCGGTCGGGCGCATGGACGGCTCGATTTTCCTGGTCGATACCGTTTCGGGAGATAAGGCGATCAGCCCGTCACGGCGCCTATGGCCGCAGGTGGAGATGCTCAAGGCTTTCATGGCGCTCTATGAGCGATTTGGCTTTCCGGGATATCGGACAGAGGCGGACGACGTCGCCTCCGCAATCCTCGCTGCTTATATGACGGGAGTGCCACACGGCTGCTGGCACGACTGTCTCGACCTCAACGAGGTGCCGACGGCCCGCACTATCCCGGCTAGCTCACTATATCACCTCTGGACGACGATTGCGGCTTCGGCCGGAGATTTACGGTGAACCGACTCCTCCTGAAACGCAGAAATTGCTGAACAGTGGTGGTGTGGTCTGACTTCCAGAGTCTGGAGGGGCGAGCTCAACCATGACGACGAAGAACCATTCTGCCAGCTTTGGGCCGAGTTCGACCAAGCCGCCAGACTTTTGAATGTCGGCTCCGGCTTGCGGCACCTCAACTTCAGACAGTCCGCTCACGGCCCCATTGCGGAAACAGTTTCCGCCGTGCGCCCTCCTTTCCGCCATTCAGACCACCGTTGTACCTTCCCGAAAGCGGACGGTTTCTTCGCGGCCTCGTCCAGACTATCCGCCCGCGTGGTCGTTGCCGCGGTGCGCGGCGATGAACATGGCGACGGCCGAGCGGCAATAGGATTCGATCTCGTTGTCGTCCGAACCTTTCGCCTCGTCGAAGCGTGCGATAATCAAAAGATCTGAGCCCTTGAAAAGCGCACCGAACAAGCGGGCGGACTGGAGAGGATCGGGCACGTTCAGAAGCGCCTTTGCATGCAACTGACGCAACAGACCCTCGATTTGCGCAATGATATGCCCAGGGCCTGCTTCGTAATGGAGCTTGCTCAACGACTTCTGGTTTGGCGTATCGGCCATGACCATGGCTTCGACATTGCGGACCTCCGGGCGCAAAAGCGTGTGAAGCAGTGACGATCCCGCCGCCATGAGTTGATCTTCGGCTGAACCATCAACGCCTTCAAAGAGTTTCTGCGGCACTAACTGCTGGCAGCGGGCCGCAAAGGCCGCGCCAAACAGCGCCTCCTTGTTCTCGAAGTGCTTGTAGATGCTGAGCTTGGATATCTTCGCCCGCTGGGCGACCTTATCCAACGTCGCCGCATGAAATCCTAGTTCCTCAAACAGTTCGCACGCGGCATCGACGATCGTTTGGCCAAGCGCCTCGTTGGCGGGCCGGCCGCGTCGGTTTTGTACATTTTCATTCATGGCTATTGCGATCCTTGACAGTATCGTTATTTATCTTTAAGATACCATTCAGTATCTGAAACATGCAAGTCAAATTCCGCGACCTGAGCCACGAGGGTCCCATGCACCGACGAACACTGCTGAAGCTGGCCTCGCTTTCCGCCATTGGAGTCCCTCCTGCTGAGGCCGCCGCAAGATCCAATCCAGCCCCTCTATCCGCAACACGGAGCCCAACACAATGGATCACGTCATCATCATCGGCGGAAGCTTTGCTGGCCTCGCCGCCGCTCTGCAGCATGGCCGTGCCCGCCGCAATGTCATCGTTCTCGATACCGGCCTTCAGCGCAATCGATTCGCTGGCCGCTCTCACGGTGTGCTCGGCCACGATGACAAACGACCGTCCGAAATTCTGGCCGCGGCGCGGCAGCAACTCGCGCGCTACCCTGCTATAAGGATGGTCAATGCCCGCGCCGACAGTATCTCCGGTACCATCGACAATTTCTCCGTCCTTACCAGCGATGGTGAAACCCTTAGCGCGCGCCGCCTGATCCTGAGCTATGGCGTTGTTGACCAAATGCCTGAGGTTCCGGGTTTTGCCGAAAACTGGGGCACATCCGTTATTCCATGCCCCTATTGCGACGGCTTCGAAGTTGCTGACCAGCATTGGGGCCTCGTCTGGTCTAGCCCGCAGTCGATGAATCAGGTCAGGCTGTTTCACGATTGGACCGACAATTTGACGGTCTTCGCTGACGGCCACGACATCACACCCGACATGCGGGCCGATCTGACGGGCCGTCAGGTACCTGTCGTTGATGGACGGATCACCGGGATCGCACGTCATGGGAGCCACGGTGCCACCATCAAGATCGATACCGGCCCCGATGTCGCAGTCGACATCCTGTTCGCGCATCCGCGTACCAAGCCGTCCGCAAGCCTTCATGAATCCCTGGGCCTCGCCACCGTCAATACGCCAACCGGCATCGCCCTCAAGACCGACGAACGCCGCGAAACCAGCATGCCAGGCATCTACGCCGCCGGTGACCTCGCCAACCCCGGCATCCCCTCGGTTACCACGGCAACATGGCAAGGCGCGATGGCGGGTATCTTTGCCCAGCAATCGATGCTGGGTTGAAAACAAGCAGCATCGATCACGTCAGTTCCAATTTCACAATGACAGGAGCGCCACCATGGCCGCCGCAAAACCATTCATACCTCTTGACGAGAAATTTCCGTTCGACCGCCAACTCGGCATCGCGGCCGCGCCTCTCGTGCTCATCAACCTCATCACTGTCGGTGATCCCGCCGACGAAGCGGGCTTTCTGGACGCTTTCAAGGCGGCTGCCGAGGTCATAACAAAGGCACCGGCTTCATTTCCATGCAACTGCATCGAGCGATCGGCGATAGCCCGACGTACCTGAACTATGTGGTGTGGGAATCGACCGAGGCGGTCCGCGCCGCCTTCACTGATCCCGAGTTCCTCGCGAAACTTCCAGCATATCCGTCATCGGTCGAAGCCAGACCGCACCTGTTCCAAAAGTTCGCCGTCGCCGGCTTTTGCAAGGCCTGACCGAGACTGATCACGGCAGAAATAGGAGGGAAGAGTATGGCCGTTGAAAGTGACAGCGCGGGTGTGCGCTTCCCTCCGCCCCTGATCTATCTGGGAGCGCTGCTGTTGGGGCTGGCGGCGGAGCGGTTCGTCGCCCTGCGCACTTTCGGCATCGACTGGCGTTTGCTGTTCGCGACGGGCGCGCTGCTGTTCTTTGCCGGCACGGGAATGATGCTTTCGGCGGCAGGGATGTTCCGGCGGCTGGGCACCAACGTTCGGCCGTCGCGGCCTACGAGCCTCATCGCAACGACCGGCCCTTATCGGTGGACCCGCAATCCTATGTATCTCGGCATGGCGCTCATCTATGCCGGCATTGCGATAGGCTTCGACGGACCGATCGCCTTCGCCTTGCTTCCTTTGGTGCTGATCGCGATCCAGTCGCAGGTGATCGCCCGCGAGGAGCGCTATCTCGAAGCGAAGTTCGGCGACGACTACCGCCGCTACAAGGCCGAGGTTCGGCGCTGGCTCTGACTATTTGGTCACCGCTTGCCGCCACAAATGAGCCGTCGACGCACCTCACGCTGATGACTGCTTTCGAGAAGCGGTATCCAAGAGCGGACAGACCGCCACCGGCCCCTGTGCTGCCGCGCGCTGCGGTATTGATTTCCTGCCGGCCTGGCGGGCGAGGCTCGTCGTCCACACACCCCACACTCAACTCGATTTGAAGCTCAGTCGTTCGAGGAATTTAGTTGCGGCCTCGACACCGCGATCGCCCGACAGGGCGGTTCCCAGCTCTGCTGCGCGTTCGCGCATGGTGGCCGCGTCCATCGCTGCCAACGCATTGGCCAGACCGGCAGCGCTGAGCGTCTTCAGATCGAGTGGGGCGGGTCCAGAGCCAAGAGCCGCTACACGCCTGCCCCAGAAGGGCTGGTCGCCGAAGAAAGGGACGATCTGCGTGGGCAGTCCTGCACGAAGGCTCGCCGCAGTCGTTCCTGCTCCTCCGTGGTGGATGGCGGCACTTGCCCGTGGCAGCAACCAATCGTGTGGCGCGTTGGCCAGGAACAACGCACGTGGGCTCGCATCGACTTTACCGATCGCGCCGCCCCCGCCCGCCAGGAGGCCGCGTTTGCCAGTCATTTCGAGGGCCTCCAGGATCATGCCCGTCATTGCCGCAGGATCGATCCCCGGCATGCTCCCGAAGCCGAGATAGACAGGTGGGGATCCAGCCCTCAAGAAAGATTCCAACGCCTCGTCCGGCTGCCAATCGGGGCGGTCGAGGAACCAATATCCGGTGACCAGCACGTCCGGACCCCAGTCGCTCGGTTTCGGGAGCACGGCGGGGCTGTAGGCGTAGAGTGTTCCTGCCGCCGACTTGCGAGCAGTCTTTCCAGGAAGGCCGAGCGTGGTTGCGCGCCACGCCTTCAAGTCCTTGGCGAACAGCAGCCGCGCGCCGTTGATGGCAAAGGTGTGGCTCATTTTGTTGAATGGTCCGAGCGACTCGAAGGGAAGCATAGGACTCGGAAATTCGTCGGTCGGTGTGAAACCCGGAACGGGGGAAGCAAGGACATGCGGCACACCGAGCGCCGCGGCCATGTCAGGCGAGCCGAACGATTTCGGATGATAGACCAACACGTCAGGCTGGAAGCGGCGGACGGCCCGCCACTCCTCGTCGAGAAGCCTTCTCATTAGGGGGCGAACATGCTTAAGAAGCTTGAAACCGGCGCTGAAGCCTGTGCCGCCGGCAACGGCGGCCTTGCCCTCCCGCGTGTCCAGCAGCGCCAGAAATTCGCCTGGTAGGCCCGCGAACGGAATACCGTACGCGGCGGCCAAGTCGGTGAACTGCATGGGAGCTGCCAGTTGGACCTCATGTCCACGCGCCATCAGGCCCTTAGCCAATGCAACGTATGGCTGGACGTCGCCCCGTGTGCCGAGAGTATGAATCGCAATGCGCATCGACCCTCACTACACCTTGCAGGAGCAAATGTCCGCTCGTTGCGATGCTGCCCCTGAACCTGGCAAGCAGCCGCTCGTTAATTCTGTGGCCCATCTGAAGGCTGTTGGATTCCAGAGCGTTTGTCAGTGACAATGAAAGAGACAGCGACTCTGCGGAAAAATTTGCCCGCACAAGATTGTGACAGGCCAACCCGGTTCAATTGCGCGGCCGTTGTTCGGCCTGGGCGAGCGTATGTTCTATTTGCGATAAAGGCTCGGGAAAATTAGATCCTGATCGACCAGAACGTTGAATTTGTACCCTGGTCGGATCCGGATCGTCGGCTGGACATTCAGATTTTTCGAGATGGTTTGCTCTGCCACCCTGCCGAAGCTCTCGGCGAAATTTCGTCGTGCCGCATCGGAAGCCGTGTCCTGTGTGGTAACTGTCGAGCTCTCCGGCATCGACATATCGATCCCCGTGCCGATGATGGCAACGAGGGCAGCAGAGCCGAACGTGCGCCAGGGATGACGATCGACCTTGTCCCGGAAACCGCCATACCCCTCGGCATCCGTACCCGACATGCCGCCGATCTGAAGCGTCGATCCGTTCGGAAAGATGAGGTCGGTCCAGACGACCAGAACACGCTCCTGGCCAAACGACACCTTCGAATCATATCGGCCGAAGAGCTTTGCTCCTTGAGGGATCAGGAGCCGGTAGCCGGTGGCGCTGTCAAAGACGTTCTGGCTGACCTGGGCGGAAATCCGGCCTGGAAGATCAGAGTCCAGGCCGGCAATCAGCGTCGCCGGGATGATCGATCCGCGCTTCAACTCATAGGGCGAAAGCTGGGGTACGACCTGGTTCGGAAGGTAGCCAAGATCCTTGATGTCCTGGTTGAAAAAGTCCTCCTTCGATGTCTGGCCGTTTTGATCGACGTTCTGTCCAAGCAGACCCGACTTCATCGCAGCGCTATAGAGATCGGATGCGCTGTTTGTCGTTGCATTGAGCGGTTGACGGGCGTCGGTCCTGCTTTCCGAGGCGCTCTTCTGGACCTCGGATACGTCCACCTTCAGCGGGGAATCAAGCGCCGTCGCCCTCGCTTGGAGGCTGGCCATCCTTTGACGCTGGGCTTCGCGAAGGATCTGCTCGTCCTGTTCCCGCTTCAGCCGCGCCTTCCACTCCGCTTCGGGTTCGAGCTGCGATCGCCGTTCCGTCTGGACCTCGTTCTGGCGCTCCGCTACCGGCTCCCTCACGGGCTCCCGCTCTACAATGACCGGCGTCGGCTGAAACACTTCTCGTTGCTCCGGTTCTCCTATGATCCCGTCCGACACGCCGCGCTTGAGCTGATCGCCAAACGTCGTGGCCGGAGAGGTGGAGGTGCCGTCGAGTTCATTTCCTCGATTGAAGGAGAGGCCGCGCCACGACAGGCCGATGATGACGACACCGAAGAACAGTACGATGATGACGATGGCGACGATGATCGGAAGCCGATTTAGGCGACGCATGCTCTGTTGATCGTCAGCATTGCCCGTCGTGCCAAGCTGGAGCGATTGAACCATGCTCCCCCTCCCCTCAATTTCGCTGCATGATCGAAAGCGGACTGGCGGGCGTCGCGCCCGCTGACGTTGCTGTATATGCCCGGCCGAGGGCGATAGCCGGTGTGCTGACACGCGCGAGCACCTGTCCGTCAAAGCTGTCGATTGACCATGCAACCTCGACCGGCTTCTGGTCCTTGCCGATTTTCCCATCGGCGATGACCGTGTATCCCCATCCCTTCAGCGCGGCCTCAAGAGCGGCTGCATATTCGGAAGTATCCTTGTCCATTTTGAGGGTCGTGGCGCCGGCCGGACCGACCTGTTCGGCTAGGCGGCTTGCCATGTCGCCGGCGATCGCGCTCGCCGTGGCGCCGGTGACGGTGATCGGGTTGGAACTGGTGGTCAGCGTTTCATCGGCTGTTTGGCAGCCCGAAACACCGAAAGCGACAATGATGGCAGCAATGGTTTTTTTCATTGGTCAACCTCCCCGCCGGATCGTAATTTTCTGCTGGCGCCAGCCAACCCCCGACACGAGCACGGCCTTGTCGACGGCGTAGTCAACGATCATCATGTCGTTTTTCATGCGATAATTGACGATGCGGTTCTGGCCGCCGCTGACGAGAAAGAGCACTGGTGCGTCGTGCCCGGAGATTGACCGGGGAAACTGGATGTAGGTCTTGGCGCCATCGGAATAGACGCGCTTCGGCCGCCACGAGGCTCCTCCACTGACCGAATAGGAGAAGTTCAGCTTGTCTGGAGCTGTCCCGGGAATGCCGCCTGTCTCAAGGCGTGCATTGATATCTGCCAGTTTGGTCGTGACATCCTCCGGATACTCGAAGCCGATCCGGGCCATGTACTGGCTGGGATGGGATTTGAGCTGAATATGATAGGTCCGCCGAGAGGTCGTGACGACCATTGACGTGACGAGGCCGGCCTCCGACGGCTTGACGATCAGGTGGATCGCCTGCCCTCCGGTTGCTCCAGACGTCGCTGGCTCTACCTTCCAGCGGACAGTGTCGCCGACAAGCACATCGCGGACGATCTCGCCACCTTGCATCTCGATGTCGCAAACCTGAAGCGGCGAGCAGACGACAGAGGGCTGGGTCTCGCCGAACAGGAAGATGACCTTTCCATCGGGGCCGGTCGTGACCAGACCGGGCGCTCCCCGCCACTTCCGTGAGATGTTGGTCCCCTTCACCTCGTTCGACGTCATGCTCTGCGCCATCGCGCAGTCCGCAAGGACGAGCCCGGCCATGCAGCCGACGGCTGCGATCAATCCAGTTCTGTGCATGTGAATTCCCCTGTCCTTAAAGCTGTGCTGTCCAGTCGAAGTCCTGGACATAAAGACCGATCGGGTTGAGGCGGATGATCGCCTCGTCCTGCGGCGCGGTCAGCGCGACGGTCGCAATCCCGCGGAACCGGCGCGTGCCGGTTTCCTTGCCTTTGCGGTCGCGTTCATATTCGGTCCAGTCGATCTGGTAGGTCTGGTTGGAGAGTGCGACGATGTTGTTGACCTCAATGGCGACGGTCGATGTCTTCGCTTTTTCGAACGGAGAATTGCCGCGAAACCAGGCATTGATCTTCTGGGTCGAGGGATCGGACGTCCTGAGAAGCGCGTAGGTCCGGTCGATATACTGCTTCTGGACTACCGCATCCGGTGTGATCGACTTTAGGCTCGTGATGAAATTGCCGAGCGTTGCGCGAACAACGCGGGCATCGGCATACTCGATCTGCTGGGGAAAGCCGGCTGTCACCGACGTGCCCAGTTTATCCACCTCCACGATGTAGGGCACAAGCTTGACCTGCGTACTGAGATACAAGGCGTAGGTGAAGCCGATCACGGCCATCGACAGTCCAAGTATCCCGACGATCCGCCATGCGCGCGCCGCCTGGACATAAGATCCATATCGTTCAGTCCACTCCTGCCGCGCGGCAAGGTAAGGGCTATCGGGTGGCCGGTTTGCTGCCATCGCTTTTTGCCTTCCTGATGACTACGTATTGTTTCGTTCTGGCGGCATTTTAAGGCCGCTTTGACCGGTGCGGGCCTGATCGAGCTTGGCATTGGCAAGCCCCATGATCGAGCCGGCATAGGCTCCTGGTGAGCCGATCGCCTTTTCCTTTGCAGCCGAGCCGGCCGCCTTTCCGGCTGATCCGATCCCGACGCCGATACCGCGCAGAGCGGCGCCCGCCACGGAGGATCCTGCGGCGCGGGCGGACTGAGCCGCCGCAGTGCCGGTTCCGACGGCGCCAGCGGCGAGTGATGCAGCACCAAGCGCAAAAGATGTTGTCTGCCCACCGTGACGAAGGGCTTCCATTCCGCCCGTGACCGATGCCCCTTGAACAACGCCCTGGATAATCGTTGGCACGTACATGGAGATGATAAATACGACCACGGATATGCCGGCGATGGCCAGTGTGGTGATGAACTGATCGCTATCCGCTGTCGGCGCTTGCGCCAGGCCGAGAAGGACCTCAGAGCCGATTTTCGCGATCATGACGAGTGCCATAAGCTTCATGCCGACGCCGAAGGCATAGACCAGATAGCGGACGGCAAAATCCTTGGTAAAGGATGAACCGCCAAGACCAAGCAGGATCATGCCTGCCAGCAGGCCGACATACATCTCGACCATCACCGCGACGAAGATTGCCGCAACCAACGAAAAGCATATGACGACGACGCCCATGGCAAGGACGGCGGCGATCGCAAGTGCGTTGTCTTCGAACACGCCAAACTTGGCCTGTTCGGACACCTGCGATGCGACCCGAATACCAGCATCGAACACCTCGGCCGGTGAGGCGGATCCACCGCCCGCACCGATCTGGTAGAGACTGTTGACGACGTCCCTCGCAAGCGTTGGTCCCTGGGTGAGAACGAACGCGAAGAAGCCAATAAACATGATCCGCCGGACGAGTTCGGCGAACCAGCTATCAAGGGATGCAGCTTGTATGGCAAGCCAGACGGCGGCGATGCCGATCTCGATCCCAGCGAGGATCCAGAACAGCGACCTCGCCGCGTCCATAATGGTCGTTTCCCATCCCATCGCGGCAGCAGAAACCTGGTTCTCAAGTTCTGTAAGAACCTGCCCCTGTTCTGCAAAGCCTGGAGTGGCCAGGATCAGGCAGGCCGTTCCACCAAGCAGGAAGGCCCGTTCAAGGTTTCGCTTCACCATCGCGGCCGTATCTCCTGACCTTTTTCGATCGGGGGCAGTTCCTTGGCTTTGCCGAAAAATTTCTCGCGGGTGATCCGTTGCTCTTCGCTCATTTGGGAGGATGCCGGGGCGTTCACCTGAACGAGATAGAAAGTGGTGCCGGAAGCCGCCGCAGTTACTATGGCCAGCACCACTACGATCAGGACCGGGCGGCTCACCAGCGTGGCTCCATCTTCTGACCGCTCGGGATCGTGGAAACGTCGGCATTGAAGAATTTCTCACGCCGGGCCTGGGCAAGATCCTTGTCCGTCTGCTCCGTCTGGAGCCATGTGCCCATCATCGTCATCTGCTGGGAAACCAGACCACGGAGCTTCTGCATCTGAGAAACTTGCTGGGATGCGATCTGGTGTCCGACCTGAAGCGCCTTCATCTGACCGTCGGCCGACTCCGACATGGATCGCAGCGAGTTCATCGTGCCCTCTTCCGTGTCGAACTGATCCGCTGTCAGGCTTGCGGCCTTCAGCGTGCTGCCGATCGTGTCCCGGTTCGTGTCCGACCAAGATTGATAAGTGTTCGAGAAAGATTCGGCGTTGGGCAGGTTCGTTTTCAGGTCCGCATAGCTCTTGAACCGCTGCTGAAGGACATCGTCTGCATTGCCCATCGAAAACGAAATGCTTCGTCCCTGGTCGACAATGCTGCGCAGACGGTTGAGATCGCTTTCGACCTCGCCCCAGATATGTGTAGGGAGCTGGGCCGTGTTCTGCAGCATGTTCTCGTAGATTTTAAGCTGGTTCTGGATCTGCTCTGCCAGTTGGGTGATCTGGGTCAGCTGATTATCGACCTGCAGGCCGGAGCTTTTCAGCAGGTCGATGAGCTGAGCATTGTTGGCAAGCTGCGTCCATTCGGTGGCAGCGCCCGTTGCAGATCCAGCGTGGGCGGAAGCAATAGAGGCCAGCGCGATTGCCGCAGTCATCGTTGCGACGATCCAGCTATCGGACGTTGAGGTGCGACGTGGCATCGTGAACTCCTCTCGATTCAAGCCAATAGGCAGGCCAGTCCTGGCCGTGTTCCGTCTTCAGCGCGCGTATCCGCTTCAGGTCTTCCTTTCCGGATGCGCCCACAAAGCTCAGCGCCACCGGCCCGAGTGACATGTCGAAAAGCCGCCGTCCGTCTGGCGTGGCGACGTAATATTCGCGCTTGGGTATGGCGCTCGAGACGATCTCGATCTGGCGCTTGTTGAATCCTATCCGCTCATAGAACTCGCGTGTGCCCGGCTCGCGCGCAGCGCCGTTCGGCAGGCAGATCTTTGTCGGGCAGGATTCTTTCAGCACGTCGATAATGCCGGACCGCTCGGCATCCGAGATCGATTGGGTTGCCAAAACAACGGCGCAATTGGTTTTGCGCAGCACCTTCAGCCATTCCCGGATCTTGTCGCGGAACACCGGGTGACCAAGCATCAGCCATGCCTCATCCAGTAGGATCAGGCTCGGAGAACCATCAAGCCGCTTTTCGATCCGATGGAAGAGATAGGTGAGGACGGGCACCAGATTACGCTCGCCCATATTCATCAGCTGCTCGATCTCAAAGCACTGAAAGGCCCGGAGCGTCAGGCCGTCCTCTTCCGCGTCGAGCAGCTGACCCATCGGACCATCGACGGTATAGTGATGGAGCGCGTCCTTGATCTCGCGCATCTGCACCCCGCTGACGAAGTCCGACAGCGACTTCCCAGGCGCGGTCGCCATCAGCCCGATCTGGCGTGAGATCGCATTACGATGGTCGGGCGTAATGGTGACGCCCTGCAGGGCGACGAGCATTTCGAGCCACCCGGTGGCCCAGGCCCGATCCCCATCCGTCGAGAGATCGAACAGCGGGCAGAATGCCAGCGCTCTTTCTTCCCCGGATTGGTCGTTGCCGATCTCGTAGTGATCGCCGCCGGCAGCAAGCGTCAGGGGGAGGAGCGAGTTACCCTTGTCGAAGGCAAAGACCTGCGCGAACTCGTAGCGACGGAATTGCGCGGCAATCAGTGCGAGAAGGGTCGACTTGCCCGAACCCGTCGGACCGAAGATCAGAGTGTGCCCGACATCGTCGACATGCAGATTGAGACGAAACGGCGTTGAGCCCGAAGCCACCTGCATCAGCGGCGGCGAGTTCGGCGGATAGAACGGGCACGGGTTCACCGGGTTGCCCGACCATACCGAGTTCAAGGGGACCAAGTCCGCGAGGTTGCTCGTGTTGATCAGCGGTTCACGGATGTTGGCGTACCAGTTGCCAGGCAGGCTGCCGAGGAAGGCATCGGTCGCATTCAAAGTCTCGACGCGCGCTCCAAAGCCCTCGGCTTGAAGCAACCGCCGGATAGCTTCTGCCTTTTCCTGCAAGGCTTCACGGTTTTTATCGAAAAGGATAACCACAGGGGTATAGTAGCCGTAGGCGACGAGCTGCGAAGACGCCTGGGCTATGGCGTCCTCGGTCTCGGCGACCATCGTCATGGCGTCCTGATCGACCGATCGGCTCTGGGTTTGGAAGAGCTGGTCGAAGAAGGGGCGAACCTTCTGCTGCCATTTCTTTCGCGTACGTTCGAGCTTCTGGCGGGCCTCTTCGGCATCGAGAAAGATGAACCGCGACGACCATCGGTAGGTCAGCGGCATCAGGTCGAGATTGTTGAGGATGCCCGGCCAGCTTTCGGCCGGGAGCCCATCAATCGCAACGACAGCGAGGAACCGGTTCTCGAGCTTCGGCGTCAGTCCATGCTGGAGTTCACCAGTGACTAACCAGTCGAGATACATCGGAACTTCAGGCAGGCGAACCGGATGGCTTTCTCCCGTGATGCAAAAGCGGACAAACTGGAAAAGCTCGTCATAGCGCGCGGTCCTCTCCCCTCCCCTCTCGCGAACCTCGCGCGTCTGCATGCGGGCGATCGACAGCGTGTTGGCCAGATATTGTTCGATTTCCCGGATGGCGTTGCGGAATACGAACAGGACCGTGTCTGCATAGGATTTCTTCCGGCTCTCTTCGTCCGAATAGATGTATTTGGCAAATGCCGTCTTCTTCGACTCGAGCGGTCGGTAGGTCAGGATGATCGCGTGCTTGCTCTCGAAATGCCCCTGCGCGCGCTGAAAATGGCTCCTGCGCTCGGCATCGATCGCGCGGGTGACAGGGTCCGGAAAATGGCACTGGTCCGGGCTGGGATAGTCGACCGTTGGCACCCGGACAGCCTCGACCTGGATCATCCAGCCTGTCCCGAGCCTCGACAGGATCACATTGATTTGCCGGGAAAGCTCATTGCGTTCGAGGTCGGTGGCGCTTTCGGCGTCCGGTCCGGCGAAGTACCAGCCAGCCATCAAACTGCCGTCCTTGAGAAGTAGAACGCCGTTGTCGACCAGGCCGGCATAGGGAACCAGGTCAGCGAAGGACGGACCGGTAGTTCGAAAGCGTTTCAGCGCTGCCATCACCGCCTCCTCAGTATTTCCGCCACGGCGCGGTCGTCGGCCGATAGTGGTGCTTGTAGGAAATGTGACGGGCGTAGACTTTCCGCATGAGGGGATCGGACTTGGCCATCATCCGAAGCAGGCCAACGATGACGATCCAGACCGCCACGCCAAAGAGCGCTGAGTAGACCGTCAGCACGACGAAGATCAGGATCACAGCGGCAAGCCCAGTGATCAGCACTAGTTCACGGTCGGCGCCCATCAAGAGGTTCGGCCGTGACAGAGCGCGATGGATGCGATTGTGGTGGAGTCCCATCAAGCCCCCTCCCCTTCGAGGTCCGAAGCAAGTTGCATGACCGGCTCCCTAGACAAGCTGATCGACGCACCGGTCGCGCCGAAGAGGCCGACGATTGTCGTGGCACCGAGCAGAATGCCCGCGACGAGGACGACGTACATCAGCCTGCGGGCAAAATCGTTGAGCTCGCCACCGAAGATCAGCATGCCGCCGGCAATAGCGACAGCGGCCAGAGCAATGTAGCCTGCGACCGGGCCGGTGATGGATTCCTGGATCTGCTCGAGCGGCCCTTCCCATGGAAGACTTCCGCCAGAGCTTGCGAAAGCAGGGGATGCTGCGGCGATCGATGCCAGAGTAATAAGTGCGATTGTCAGGAATGATCTCTTATGCGGCATCGCGGCTCTCCTCTGCGTAGGGTTCCGTTTGGTACTGGCCGCCTGCGAAGCGGGTGACGTGGAGGATCTCGCTGATCCGCCTGCCCTTTGCCGTTCGTTCGATCGAGATGATCAGGTCGACTGCATCTCCGATCACCGCCTGCATCGGCTGATGGCTCGCCTCGGCGGTTAGTTGTTCGAGCCGCTGAAGTGCGGAACGCGCGCTGTTGGAGTGGATCGTTGCGATCCCTCCGGGGTGCCCCGTGTTCCAGGCCTTGAGCATGGTGAGTGCCGCGCCGTCACGGACCTCTCCAACGATGATCCGGTCCGGTCTAAGGCGCATCGTGCTTTTCAGGAGACGCGACATGTCGACGGCGTCGCTGGTGTGCAGGCTGACTGCGTTCACAGCGGCGCACTGGATTTCGGCGGTGTCTTCCAGAATGACAAGTCGATCACCTGGTGAGCTTGTGACGATTTCAGCGATGATCGCGTTGGTGAGTGTGGTCTTGCCCGAGCCCGTCCCACCAGCAACCAGGATATTGAGCTTCGAGGCAATGGCGCTGCGAATGATCTCCGCATGCTTTGATGTCATAGCCTTGCTGGTCACGTAGTCTTCGAGAGGTATGAGACGCGATGCGCGACGACGGATCGTGAAAGATGGTCCGGAGACCACCGGCGGCAATAATCCTTCGAAACGGTGCCCGCCGATTGGCAGTTCGCCCGAAACGATTGGGCGAGCGTCATCGACCTCCGAGTTCAGAACATGTGCGACGCTACCGATGACGGTTTCCGCGGCAGAGCGTGTCATCTCGCCTGCCACAACCATGCCCTGACCAAGCCGTTCGATGAACAGACGCCCATCAGGGTTCAAAATGATCTCGACGACAGCAGGATCTTCGAGTGCGGCGCACAGTTGGTGTCCCAATGCATTCCGCAGCTTGCTGACAAGTCGCGGCAGCGAGCGGTTCTGGCTGTTGATCATGATCAAACCGCCTTCTCTTGAAGGCTTGCGACGTGCGAAGAATGGCTGCTGGGTCGAAGCGGATCGAAGCTTTGTCGGTCGGCGGGCACGAGGCCGGCGACGCTTCCAGTTTCATCGATCTGTGAGGGCGGCCCCAGACGGATGAAAAGCCAAACGGTTCGCCGAAATATGCGATCGAGCCGGAAGTCTGTTGCCTTGCCGATTTTGCGGAAACCGCTGCGAATGCTCCACTCAGCGATTTCGGCGAACATCACGAAGATCGCCAAATGGAGACCGCCCTGCTCCCGGTCGGCAATCGATCTGGTATCGACGCTGGAGCGAGCACTTTCGATTATTCTCCGAGGCGTAGACCGGTGACCTGCTGACAAACGCTGCGGAAAGACGTTTCGCATCCTTGATCCGCCTTCTGCTGCTACGGGAAGTGCACAGCCGACAGCTGGGTCAGTCGGATCCCAGTAGAAAGGGTAGGCGGTGTTCACTCCGTCGAAAGTGTCGGCTTGCATACAGAAGCCGAACAGGACTTTCCGTGCCAGCAGCCCTGACAACATGCGGGCGCACAGCCGGTACATTTCGTGGATGAGACGCTTTTCAACTTCGTCCTTTGGGCTCTTGAAGGCTATGACGCGCATCGAGCAAATCTCCCTTGCGTTGATGACGCGACAAGATTTGCCGGCGCAAGAAACTTCGATCTACTGGCAAAAGTGTTAGTGGGTGATTCTAGCTGTTCGGGTGTCGAGCGCGGATTGAGCCGATACTGAACCGCGGACGGTGACTAGCAAAAGTGTTAGTGGGCTTGATGCGCGATTGCTAACGCGCAAGAGGCAACACGTCGGAATCATTTATGAAAAGTGGTTTTCGGTCATACCGATCTTGCGCTGACTGATGCACTTTAAGGCTTTGTCTGCCCTTTTTTTCTTGCCATGCTGTGTGGGGATCGGGTGATTGTCACGACAGTTGGATCAAGCCCTCATGATGGCAAACGATCCAAATGAACGTGAATTCGCCGCTTGAGAGACAGGAAGCTGCTGGTTTTGGTTCCTTCCCTCCACGACACTTAGAGAAATCGAAGAGAAATCGAATCTGGGATCGCAGGTCGCACTGAGTCGCAAACTGTGAGGGCAAAAACTGAAAGAAGATGGGCAGGACACGGATATGAGACGGGGATTCGGTTCTTCGACTCTTTTTTCCTCACCAAATCATTAGGCAGGTATGGATCTGCCAAGGCATTGAATAAAAACAGTAAAGATCGAAATAGCCGGAGCGGGAGTCGGATTCTTTAAGGAAGCGTTAACCTTAAAGAGCTTGCTCGGCGAACGTAAACGGGTCTTATTCATCGTGTGCGGACTTTGGTCATTTTCTGGCCTCAATCCGCAGGCGAGGCGAAACAGGCGAGAAGATGACGAATACTGCAAAGGCTGAGATCAAAAAGACAATCACGCTGCGCTCGAAGATCACGGCGCATGCGGCATCGCTTTCGGCCAGACTGCAGGAACATCAATCGAATATTTTTCCTCCCCACGCTCGTAAGGGAATTCGATCGTTCACGCCATCGGAAGCCGCAAAACTTCTGGGGGTAGCAGAGGGTTACCTTCGCACCGCCGCGGTTGGACTGGAAAAAAAGTCGGCCAAGGAAGGCGAGCACGAATTCAGCCCGGCACTGGCCGGCGGCCGGCGGATGTATTCCGTTCACGACATCGCAGCCATGCGGGCACATCTGGACAAACCCGCACGTTCGACCGGCCGCTATGTGCCTCATCGGCGCGAGGGCGAGGAACTCCAGGTCCTATCTATCATGAATTTCAAGGGTGGATCGGGCAAGACGACGACGGCTGCCCATCTTGCGCAGTATCTTGCATTGCGTGGCTACCGCGTGCTCGCTGTTGATCTTGACCCACAGGCCAGCCTTTCGGCTCTTTTCGGTAATCAGCCGGAACTCGACGTTGGCCCAAATGAGACAATCTATGGTGCGATCCGATACGATGACGAGCGCCGACCGATCCAGGAGATCATTCGGGGGACTTACATTCCCGATCTTCACATTATTCCAGGCAATCTCGAGCTCATGGAATTTGAGCATGATACGCCCAAGGCTCTGCTCCAGCGCAAGCCAGACGACGTGCTGTTTTTTGCCCGGTTGCAGGCCGCGATCCAGGAGATTCGTGACGACTATGATGTCGTGGTCATTGATTGCCCTCCCCAACTCGGCTTCCTGACACTTTCGGCGCTGACGGCCGCGACATCGGTCCTGATCACTATCCATCCTCAAATGCTGGACGTCATGTCGATGAACCAGTTCCTGGCGATGACAAGTGCACTACTCGGCGAGATCGCTGAAGCAGGTGCTGAGGATAGCAACAACTGGATGCGCTATCTGATCACCCGTTTCGAGCCAACCGACGGACCACAGAACCAGATGGTGGCATTTCTTCGCTCAATGTTCGGCGAGGATGTTCTGGTCAATCCTATGCTGAAGAGCACGGCCGTATCGGATGCGGGAATAACCAACCAGACCCTCTTCGAGGTTGAGCGCAGCCAGTTCACTCGAACGACCTACGACCGGGCTCTGGAATCGATGAACAACGTCAACGCCGAGATCGAGGGTCTGATCAAGGCGACATGGGGTAGATCATGAGCCGCAAAAATCTTTTCTCCTCGCTCAACGGCACCGCAAAGCCTGAACAGCCTTCCGCGCCACCGCCATTCTCCCGTCCGCATCTCGATGCGGCCAAATCGAAACCGATGGTGGCCGTCACCAAGTCGCTTGGCGATTTGAATGAGCGGAGCCGTCGCGCCAACGAGATTGAGCGCAAACTGGCCGAGGGCCTGTCTGTTGTAGAGCTGGACGCTGCCACGATCGAGCCGTCTTTTGTCCGCGACCGCATGCCGGGCGACGTCGATGGTCTGCGTGAATCCATCCGCGACCAGGGTCAGCAAGTGCCTATTCTTGTCCGGCCCCACCCTGATGAGCCGGGCCGCTATCAGGTCGCCTTCGGCCACCGGCGGCTGCGTGTGGTGACGGAGTTGGGCCTGCCGGTCAAAGCTATCGTCCGCGAAATGACGGATGAACAGCTCGTCATCGCACAGGGCCAGGAAAACAACGAGCGCGAGGACCTGACCTTTATCGAGAAGGCGCGGTTCGCGGCGCGGCTCAAGGATCGTTTCTCGCGTGAAACCATCATTTCGGCCATGTCCGTGGACAAGGCGGATCTTTCGAGGATGTTGAGCCTCATCGAATCCCTGCCGGCGGAGCTCATCGATGCAGTTGGGCCCGCCCCGGGTGTCGGACGAGGTGGTTGGCAGCAGCTCGCCGACTTGCTCGACAAGACCCCTGCCCTTCCGGAAGCGTTGCAATTTGCCATGTCGGACGCGGTCCAGGGCCTACCGTCTGCTGACCGGGTCAAGGCGATGATTGCACAGCTGAAGCCGCGTCGCGTCGAACGCGGCGCACCGGGTATCCTGTCGACGCCGACAGGGGCACGCCTGGCGCTGGTCAAGGATGGCCGCGGCAAGCTTGAAATTTCAATCGACAAGAAGGCCACGCCGGAATTCGCGACTTTCGTGCTCGAACTATTGCCTGGGCTCTTCGCGGAGTATCAGGCGGAGAAACTGAAAAAGAAGGAAGCGTAACCGCAAAAAGAAAAGGCCCCCAAAACGTCGCCGTTCCGGAAGCCCAATCTGTGTCCTAAGCAAACACAGAATCGCATTTCCCGGATTCATCGTCAAGAGTCTTTGGCACCGTTTTTGGTGAGCGTTTTTCTTTTGCCTGCTGAAAGGTGAAAGACAATGCAGACGGGAAGTGTAACGACGCCCTTTGGGCGGCGACCGATGACGCTTGCGCTGGTGCGCAGGCAGACGCAGACAGCCGATATCAAGCCGGGCAAGACCGTTGATAAGTGGAAGGTATTCAGGGATGCCTCCGCAGCGATCGAATTGCTTGGTATCCAGTCGAACAGCTTGGCTGTTCTCGATGCGCTGCTAACGTTTCATCCAGACAATGAACTCCGGCAGGACGGACAGTTGGTCGTATTCCCATCAAACGTTCAGCTGTGCCTGCGGGCCCATTCGATGGCTGGCGCCACGTTGCGTCGCCATCTCGCCGTGCTGGTCGATGCGGGCTTGATCGTGCGTAAGGATAGCGCCAACGGAAAGCGGTACGCAAGGAAGGACGGCAAAGGGGAGATCGAATGCGCCTACGGTTTCGATCTGTCGCCGCTTCTGGCGCGTTCGGAGGAGTTGGCGCATATGGCCCAGCAAGTCATGGCCGATCGCGCAGCACTCAGGAAGGCGAAAGAGAGCTTGACGATTTGCCGCAGAGACGTCCGCAAGCTGATCACGGCTGCAATGGATGAAGGCGCGGAAGGCGACTGGCAGGGAATTGAGGACATGTACGTCGCACTGGTGGGACGTATCCCTCGTGTTGCAGCACTGGCAACGATCGGAGAAATACTCGACGAGATGCAGATGCTGCGGGAGGAAGTTGTCAATCGGTTGGAAGTTCAGGATTTTTCAGGAAAATCCAGCACCAATGATGCCCATAACGAGCAGCACATACAGAATTCAAATACCGAATCTATAAATGAACTTGAACCAAGCTCTCGAAATGAGCAGGGGGCGAAGCCGAGCCCAGTCCGCCAACCAAACACCGAGACGCTGAAGGCGTTCCCTTTGGGGATGGTGTTGAAGGCATGCCCACAAATCACCGACTATGGGGATGGCGGTGCGATTGAGAACTGGCGCAGCATGATGAAGGCGGCCGTAGTGGTGCGATCTATGCTTGGGATCAGCCCGTCGGCCTACCAGGAGGCCTGCGAAATCATGGGGCCGGAAAACGCTGCGGTGGCTGTGGCCTGCATCCTGGAGCGAGCAACGATGATCACGTCGGCTGGGGGATATCTCCGCGACCTGACCAGACGAGCGGCGCGCGGCGAGTTTTCGTTGGGGCCGATGATCATGGCGCTGATCAAGGCAAGCGGGCAGGAGCGGTTGCGGGCCGGCTAGCGGTTGGTCGCTCCCAACCAAGCTAATTATATGAAAAAACGTGCTTTCTGGATCTTGAGTTCAAACTGGGTTGGCTGTTCTTGGGACGAGAACGGACAATACTCCAAAAATGACTGGTGCCTGACTGACGAGGCACGTGGTCTATTCGAGGTCAACAGTGCTGGTCCTGTATTCCGTCGCACCGGGCCCGAACGATGGAAAGCAGGTGCCAGGGTAGGGCACCGACGAGTGATCGCCCACGGCTTTTACCCGAAGCGTGAAGATGGTTTTGAAACAGTATGTCGCCGTGGATGTCGCGGCAGAAATCCCGGGGATCACGTCGGCGTGGCGATGATCGGGGTAGGCGAACGGAAGTCGTTGCGCCCCGATTTGGCTGTTGGTCGCTCCCAACATGCTCAAGTATCTGAAAAGCATGCGTTTTTCAGTGTCGATACGCGTATTTGCAAGCCGCGAGTGTATTTGCTGTGACTACGGGACGCAGCTGGGAAGAAAAGCGTTGGGCGGATTGCCATAGGCGAGAGGAAGATGCAGATCGCGCACCTTGTCCTTGTCTTCCCTGTCCTTCACAATCGACGGACCAAAGAAGGGAGGCGACTATGCGCGCAGTTTCATTGGCCCTTGCTTTCGCATTCGTGTTTTCGTGGCCGCAGTTGGCAGTCGCTCAGCAGGCATCCGATACAATTGCTCCGGAGCGGGCAGCCAATGTCACCTCAGCCAAACGGGTGGAAGCGAAGAATTTCATGGTTGCGGCCGCAAATCCGCTTGCCGCGCAGGCCGGCCGGGAAATCCTCGCCAGTGGTGGCAATGCCATTGACGCCCTGGTGGTTGTTCAGACCGTGCTCGGCCTCGTGGAACCACAGAGTTCCGGCCTCGGCGGCGGTGCCTTTCTTGTTTATTACGACGCATCATCCGGCAAGGTCACGACTTTCGACGGGCGGGAAACCGCACCGCTTTTGGCTACGCCGAAGCTATTCCTTGACGACAATGGGCAGCCGCTGAAGTTCATGGATGCCGTGGTCGGAGGGCGCTCTGTCGGTACCCCTGGCACCGTGCGCTTGATGGATGTGGTGCACAAACTCTACGGCAAGCTGTCCTGGGCGGAGCTCTTCACGCCGGCGGAAAAGCTCGCGATCGACGGATTTGACGTCTCGCCGCGACTGGCGAAGCTGGTGGCCGGCGAGGGCGACAAGCTGAAGCGCTATGAAGGTGCCCGCTCCTATTTCTTTGGTCCAGACGGTGCCCCACTGGTCGCCGGTGCTGTATTGAAGAACCAGAGTTACGCGGCGACGCTGAAGACCATTGCCGATGGTGGGGCGGACGCCTTTTACAATGGACCGATCGCTGAAGCAATTGTCGCTACCGTGCGTGAAGCCGCGGGCAATCCGGGCGTCTTGTCGCTCACCGACCTTGCGAACTACCGCGTCGAGGAGCGCGAGCCGGTCTGCCTTACCTACCGCTCCTTTGATGTTTGCGGCATGGGACCGCCTTCGTCTGGTGCTGTGGCAATCGGATAGATCCTCGGCATGCTCGAGAATTTCGACATCAGGGCTCTCGGCCCGGACAACGTACAGAGCTGGCGGCTGATTGGCGACGCCCAACGTCTCGCCTTCGCTGACCGCGAACGTTATCTTGCCGATACGGATTTTGTCCCCGCACCAATCAAGGGCTTGCTGAACAAGGACTATCTTGAAGAACGAGCAAGGTTGCTCGATGGCGACCAGGCGCTTTCAGATGATCAGGTAAAGGCTGGTCAGCCGACTTGGGATCACGCGCTGCTGTTCGGGAAGGATGTGGCATTGGAATTGCCATCCACCAGCCATTTTGTCATCGTTGACCAAGAAGGCAATGTCGTCTCAATGACCACCACAATCGAGAACGGCTTCGGTTCGCGCCTCATGACAGGCGGCTTTCTTCTCAACAACGAACTCACTGACTTCTCTTTCAAGACACACAGCGAGGGTTTGCCGGTTGCCAACCGCGTGGAACCTGGCAAGCGGCCACGCTCATCAATGGCGCCGACCATTGTGATGAAGGAGGGAAAGCCGGTGCTGGCGATCGGTTCGCCCGGCGGCAGCCAGATCATCGGCTATGTCGTGCAGGCGCTGCTCGGCTATATCGATTGGGGCATGCCAGTGGAGGAGATCGTAGCTGCACCGCATCTGATCAACCGCTTCGGCAAGTATGACATCGAGGCTGGTACGACAGCGGAGGCGCTTGCCGATCCGCTGGCAACGCTCGGCTACGAAGTGAATGTGACGGATATGACTTCCGGTCTGCACGCAATCGAACTAAAGGCAGATGGCCTCGTCGGCAGCGCCGATCCACGCCGTGAAGGTATTGCCGTCGGAGATTGAGAACCTATCCCGTTCATCCTGGCCGAAATGCCACGAGTTTCCGGCAGGCATTGATATTGTCTCCTGGCCATCTCACAGCGACGCACTGGTCGGTGTGTCATGGCACTGCGAGAATGCTTGTCGCTTGAACGAGCGCTCGGAAGAAAGGACCTCGATGAGAAACGCAGCCATTCGACCGTTGTAGTAAACGCGAATACATCAATGGCTGCATGGGCAACAACTCGCTTCGATCAGAAGGAGCATTCGAAGTAGAGGCAACGCTGCGGGCGACGACTGTGCATTGTTCAAGCGGCACTGCTTTGATCGCCAGTCACCCACAAGGTGTCATCAAGCTTTCAGTCAAGGCCGCCATTCTCGTCTACGTGAATTGCGCACTCAGAAAAATGAAATGCTGTTGTGGCAATTTTACCGGCAATGGGTGGCCGATTTGTTGGTCAAATCCATGTCATGCGCGGTTGCAGACGCGGGATGTTTCCTCCAACAGGCCCCCGTCGTCAGGCAATGTGGGAAAGTGATGCCCTGTTTACGCAGCAGCAATTGACGTCCATCCTCTCAGCCCTTCCGGACCCTGCGTTCATCCTGACGCGCAGTGGCCGATACTCAGCGATATTTGGCGGACAAGACCTCAGGCATTATCATGACGGTAGTTGTCTCGTCGGGTGCAACATATTTGATGTGCTGAAAGTGGAGAAGGCGCAGTGGTTCGCTGCCGAAATCGAAAAGGCGTTGGCAAGCGGCGCGCTGCATATCGTCGAATACGAACTCAGCGGAAGTGACGTCAAAGGCGTCGGTGACGGCCCTAGTCACTCAATCTGGTTTGAAGGCCGCGTTCAGGTCCTTGATTTTGAGGTGGAGGGCGAGGCCGCCGTCGTCTGGGTCGCGAGCAACATTACTGACAAGAACGCGGTTCAGCAAAAGCTACTCCAACTGAGTGAGACAGATGCACTGACGGGGCTGTACAATCGGCGGAAGCTGATCGAGACACTGAATCAACGGCTTGCGGTTTTCGAACGGGAAAAATCCCAGACGTCTGTACTTATTTTCGATCTCGACAATTTCAAACGACTCAATGATGAGATGGGCCATCAGGCAGGCGATGCCGCCCTGGTCGAAATAGCCCGCCTGTGTCGACAGCGATTGCGCCAGAGTGATGTGATTGCCCGTTTCGGTGGCGATGAGTTCGTGGTCGTGATGCCCGGAACCCATCGGGGCGATGCGCTGGAAATTGCAGAGTTACTAAGGGAGCATGTTCCGATTATCCTGAGGGAAAGCTTGCGGTACGACGCGACGATCAGCGGCGGCGTTAGTGAATTCAGTCAGCCGGATCGCGGTTCCAGCGATATCCTCAAACGCGCTGACGAAGGGTTGTATCTATCGAAACGGGCTGGTCGCAACCGAGTATCGCTTCTGTAAACGCCGGTCAGGTCAGCAGATGCGCCGCTCACACGCTCCGCCGTTGTGGCTTCCAACTCCTGATTTCAATAGAAGCGCTAAGCTGAAAACCCGGTGCTCAATTTTTCCCTAGCGGCTTCATGGCCAAGGCTTTCTCCGGGCGTGTATCAATATCCAAAGATCAAGGGACTGGCATGGTAAGGCTTACCAGATACTCTGGCCAATTTGCCTGCGGGCTATCATGAAAACGCCCACCGTGAGGCATACAAGGGATCGTCTAAGACAGCGCTCCGCGGCTGCACCTGGGTGAGGGGTGATCTAGAGAGGGCGACGGAGCTATCCCGCCAGAGCAGCTTCCATGAAGATGAGATGGTTGCGCAGTTCAAGAGGTGCTTCGTAGTAGGGTGCGATCTCCTGGAATCCCAGAGAACGGCCCTTGTCGAGGGTCTCGATCCAACCGCGACCGTCTTCTGTCTGGTCAACTCTCAGATCGAGGCCGACGCTCTCGGAGCGCCGAAAACCTCCAGCAAAGCCGATGAGCAACATCGCCCGATTCCGCAGGCCGCGCAGAGAGCCGCGATCGGGCGTCTCGACTATGGCAACAATATCTTCGGCCATGACCGCCTCCTTCTGCACAGGTTGCGAATATTGTCCATCACCGTTGCAATATGCCGGTCCCTGCGATCGAGCGAGAGACCGCGCTGGGCATAGTTCCAACTGTGGGAGGAGAGGCGTCGTTCAATGGTTGAGACAGAGTTGGCTTTGGCGCTTCGGTCAACCGTGCCGGAAGTACAGGCTGTGATGTATAGCCCGACGGTTTGCGGATGCGGAGGAGGAGAGCCAGATCGGATCGCCGGCACCACACTGAAAAGTGCTTCCAGTCGGAAGTGTAGGCTTTGCGGGTATTCGCAGATCTCGCCGCTGCGACGTATCCCCGGGCGCGATCGGCGAGGCTGGCAAGATGCGCTGGCGTCTGATCCTGATCAGCAGGGGAGGAGCGCGCGCTATCCCTCGACACCTCCGGCACGGAAACATCACATCCGCCCGCCATGTTGAGAGACGGCGCCGAGGTTTCCTCGAGGTGAATTTCGGTGTTTTGCTCGATGATGGGCCATTCCTTAGGGAAGAAAAAATGAACGATAATGCAAGATTATCAGATGTTTATAGAAATCTTCTGTCAAAATTCCATGCCGAACGCCTCTTGGGGTGTGAGGGCTCACCTTGTCCACATTGAAGAGCATTGGCTATTGGTCAAGCAAAAGCCGGCCTGCAGCCGGAAGAGACATTGCGGTCACGTTGTTTGGGAGAGGAAATGACTCTTCTCCAGGATAGACAACGATGCGTTTCTGCGGTTGGAGATCCTCGCAAGCAAGGTGAAACCCTTTCTCGAGTTTCGGCGACAAACTTCGCTTGATCTCTATTGCCCAAGGCTCTTGGCCTGGAGGGGTGAGCAGGAGATCAATTTCGGCACCGGCAGCTGTACGATAGAAGTTCGCCGCAGTGCCAACAGGCGCAGAGGCGATCAGTGTCTCGATCACGAAACCCTCCCAACTGGAACCGACAATTGGGTGCCCGAGCAATTGTTCGGCGCTTCCAAGTCCAAGCAGTGCATGGGCAATGCCGCTGTCCCTGACATAGACTTTTGGTGATTTGACCAGCCGCTTGCCGACATTGGCGTGCCAGGGTTCGAGACGACGCACGAGCAGCAGGTCGACAAGAAGATCGAGGTAAGAAGCGACGGTCTTGCCATCTACCCCAAGGGAACGGGCGATTTCAGCTGCGTTGAGGAGCCCGGACTGGTGGTGTGCCAGCATGGTCCAGAACCGCCTCAGCGTTTCGGCGGGGATGCGCGGCCCCAGAAGTGGAATATCTCGTTCGAGATAGGTGCGAATGAAATCCTGTCGCCAGCGCATACTTCCGCGGTCGCTGGAAGCAAGGAAACTATCGGGAAAACCACCCCGTAGCCAAAGCCTTTCGAGTGCGTCTGTCGGCACTTCCAATCCGTCGACAGGCTGCATTTCAAGATAGGCTATGCGGCCAGCCAGCGTTTCTCCAGATTGTTTGAGAAGATCGATGGAAGCCGAGCCAAGCAACAGGAACTGGCCGGTGCGCCGTCCGGCGCGGCGGTTGCGATCGATCAAGCCCCGCAGAATCTGGAACACGCCTGGTAGACGATGAACTTCGTCAAGGATAACCAGCTTGTCGTCATGGTTTGCAAGATAGAGTTCCGGTTCCGACAGTTTGGCCCGGTCTGCTTCTGATTCCAGATCGAGATAGATGGAGGACCGGGTTTCGCCAATATTGAGTGCTAATGTCGTTTTGCCGACCTGACGAGGGCCCAATAGCGCTACCGCAGGGCTTTCGTTCACCAAATGCAGGAGTTCGGCTTCAATTCTTCGCTCAATCATCCTTGCATTTATGGAGTACTGTTCCGGAATTGCAAGGAAAATTTTATCTATGCAATGAGGCGCGCGGCCCGACCGCTACGCCGCGTCGCATTATTGTAGTAGCTCGATGCCTGCTGAACAGACCGATGCTTTGACTGCTCCATAGCTTCGGGCAGTGGGATACCACGATTGGCGGCCTCGGTCAGATATCCTGCCCGCAGACCGTGCGCAGAGAATTCCCCACGGTCCAGCCCCGCCATCTCTGCCCGCTGCTTGAGAATGGCATTGACCGACTGCGGATCGAGCGCTCGCTTCGACACAGTACCCCAGCGCCCGATCCCGCGAAACACACTGCCCTTGTCGATCTTTGCCGCCGCCATCCATGCATAGAGAGCCTCGACCGGCCGGCCTGTGAGATAGACGGTATCGTCCTGATCACCGGACGTCGTCTTGGTGCGACCGAGATGAATGGCAAGAGAGGGGAGGGGAGGGCCGTCTTCCACCTCGATCGGCTGCTCAATTGTCAATTGTTCGACACGAAGGCCTGCGATCTCGCTGCGCCGCCGGCCGCCCGACGCAAAGGCGACCATCAGGATCGCCCTGTCACGCAGATCGCGCAAGCTCTCCGTTGCGCAGGTCGCCAGCATTTTTGCCAGCACGTCTGATGTCACCGCCTTGGCGCTCTTTCGACGGCGCTGCCCCGGGACGGCCCGCACGGCCAGACGAATGGCGGATTTAAGGGCAGGAGAGGCGAAGGCGCCTGGAAGCCCACGCCATTTCGTGAGGGTCGACCAGCTGGCCAACCGGCGGCGCACAGTATCCGGTGCATGCGGGCCGGTGGATTTCAGAAAGCCCTGGCGTCGGAGGGTGTCGTCGACGTCGGCCGGCATGCCGTGATCCGGATCGGCCGCACGTTTCTCCGGATCCCACAGATGGTGCGCGACGAATTTCAGCAGCAGCGCTTCGGGCGCCGGCCAGGGCAGGGACTGTCCGGTCGCGGCCAGTGCCCAGGCTTCGAGATACGCGAGGTCCGATGTCAGGGCGCGTAGGGTATTGTCGCCCATACCCTGGTTGACGAGATGTTTGAGCGTTTCGACATCCTGGTCGGTGAGCAATTCCGCAAGCTCGTCGCGCCGCTCCATCGGCAGGACGGACGCGATCGTGTCGAGTTCTTCGGCGCGGCGCTCGACAGCACTCAGGGATGTTTTGGCTTTGGCCACGATCGCTCCAAAATCATTGGGTTCGGCGGCCTTCAGGGCCGTGATTTGCACCGATTCTGCGTGATTTGCGTCCTGAAATCAACAACCATCGATAAGGGTTACTTATCGATGGTTATCGCGCCAACTATCAATCATACCATGTGGCGAACTACAACATTCATATAGAGTTCCTTTAGCAAATCATTTACCATGATTTCAATGGCTTATGATCTCGCGAAAATCAGCATGACTGTCCTGATGCGGCCGGCTTTCGACGCCGGTGTCGCGCTCGCACGTCTTGACGAGCGCATCGCCCGCTCGCCCGTCGGCGCGGGCTTCCTCGAGCGATCCCAATTCGCCGATGCCTGTGCCTCGCTGTGGATCGATGGCGAACTCGTCCATCTTGAAGATCTCGTCCTCCACGACGATATCAGAGATATTCGCACACCCACCCACGAGCTGACAATCGCCCGCGACGTGCTGCGAACCCGTCGGCGCATCGCCGGTCAATCCCCGGATTGGGCGTTCTCTGCCGACGGTATCCGCTCGCTGCGGAAAACTTCGGAGATCGGGGCGGGCGGCGCGGACGAGGCTACGACGACCGGAGTTATTCGGCCGGCGATCGCGATCGACGCGGAAGGGGAGGGGGAAGACACCGACGACGCCCAAGATCTCCCTGGCGTCGACTATGCTGCTATCGATGCGCTGCTCGCGCGCTCTGACGCTGCGATCGAACGAGCCAAAAAGCCCGGCCGGGCTCCGGCCGATCCGCTGGTCTATGATCTCGACTGGGACGAGGATGCCCGGCTCGATGAATGGCGTGGCGTGTTGCGTCAGGCCGAAAACTTGCCGGCGATGCTGCAGGCCATCGTCGCCTCGGATGCCTGGAACGAGCTTGCCGTCCTGCAGCATGCACCTTGGCTCGGCCGGCTGCTGGCCGCGTCGATATTGCGCCAGGCAGGCATCACATCAGGTGCTCATCTCGCTGCCATCAACCTTGGTCTCAAAACCATTCCCGTCGATCGGCGCCGGCATCGCGATCGGGAAACCCGGCTGCTGGCCATCGCCCACGGCCTGATCGCGGCCGCCGAGATTGGCTTGAGAGAGCATGATCGGCTGACGCTGGCAAAGACGATGATGGACCGGAAACTGGAGGGGAGGCGGACGTCTTCAAAGCTGCCGGAACTGGCCGCGCTTGTCATGGCACGGCCACTGGTCTCGGCCGGGATGGTGGCGAAGACGCTCGACGTCACGCCGCAGGCGGCGCGGCGGATTGTTTTGGAGCTGGGGCTGCGCGAAATGACGGGGAGGGGGAGGTTTCGGGCGTGGGGCGTGCTTTAGTGGAAGAATAGATGAGTTCTTGTGCAGATCACCTAGAAGTTGAAGTGAAAGGCTTGAGTTGTGTAGAGAGCAAATGTAACCAGGAGTCTACTGCGGTTCGGAAAGTAGACGGATTGATAATGGCATACCGTAAACGGACAAAAGCGCAAAAGCCGCGAGTTGGCTCTTCAGCTCTAACCCCTCAAAAACGCCAAGTACGTGTCTCTAAGGGAGCGCACGACGCCCTACTTTCTATTCGGAATGAGGCTCCTTCGGTTGCAGCTCTCAGTCGAACGCTTGAGTGGACCTTGGCGCGATATAAATATCGCCGCTATCTGGTATCATTGTTGCCCCGGACCCCGTCGCAGCTCCCTGATTACGTACTTGCCGCAGGCGACCGTCTTGAAGATGCACTAAAGTGGCAGATTGCAGCGATCACTGCAGCACAGCGAAAAATTGAAAGGCACAATCGAAATGCTTACACCAGCATCGATCAGGTGACTGACCACACATCATCTTTCGAGAGTGCCACAGTCGAGATGCAGACGTGCATGTGGAGTTACTCGGCGGCTTCGCAAGCTCTTTTCTCGCTAGCCAAGTCCAAGGGGCTAGATGCTCAACGGCGTTGGATGCAGGGAAGCGTCTATGTCTCCAATCCTTCGATCTCGAATATTATACTGTACAGCAAAGGGATTGCGTCAGAAGGCGATCGGCACCCGGTCGACATTATGGAGGTTTTAAACAGGTTCATCTTCTCCAAGATGGTCGACGACGAATTGAACCTATTACTCTACTACCTCACATTCAATCCGCCTTTGAACCTGGAGGTGGCTGCAAAGCTATCACCGTTGCTTCTGTATTTTCCGTTGGTTGACCAATACGAGTTTCTGGCGAATCTGGTGACGTCCGATCCGAATTCGTCAACGCCCGATAGTTTCCCATTTTCCGCCGACTTCATTCAGCTCTTAAGCGCTACAGGTGACTGGAGAGGTAAAGCGCGAGCTATGGTTGCTGAGAACATCGAATCGACGCTCCTCTTGCCTATCATGAATAGGTGGTGTGGCTACCTGCTCGACAGTATTGGGGTGCTCGACGGCCTCTCCTCTGCCCCTGATCGCGAGCTTGATATCGCCCTCGCGAACGAGTTTTTCCATCAGCCGCAATCTCCTCGGGCATACCTCGCAAGCTCGCTTTTCGCGATGAAGTCCGCGCAAAACTTGGAAGATGTAAAGTCGGCCATTTACCGCAGGGAAATAGCGAGCGCTCATTTCGAAAGCATGGAACTTAACCCGGAGCACATCGAGCGCCGACCTGTAGGGCTCACTTTTGATACTATGTTGGTCGAGGTTGGGAACTCAGATTCCGTTTATGAAAATCGGGAGCTTTTCCGGATCGCCTGCATCTGCGGCATCAGCGAAGGAAGAACTCTGGACACTCTAATTCTCCTTTACAACTACACAAGTCGAGACCCGCTAGCTGCGGGTTATTTTCCAGCGAGCCTGTTCTCAACGAGTATAACAGAAGACGAGGTGGCCGATGTTGGGCACGACGCGCGGGCTGCGATTGCACTATCGCGTGTTGCGGGAAGTCTTGGAGACGAGGGGCAGAACCTAGTCTATATCGCGGTAGAGCAGCATTTGAACGAGAGAGGAGTTAGCAAGCCAAGCGACCTAACTATCGGAGAACTTATCGATATCGCGTTTCTCAGCGAATCCTGCACATCCGCTTCTTTGAGGCAGTCACTGGAGTTTTTGTCCAAGGCAGAAATGGAGGAAGAGCGTATCAAAGTGCTCTTCAATCTTGCGCAGGCAAATCTTGAGCGCGAAGACGAGTACATCGATGAGGTTCACGCCATCATCGGGCAACAGACGATCGAAGAGCTTCTTCAAAGGTTTCATGTGGGGAAAGTACAGTGTGACGAGCAAGCTCTAGCGACGTGGGCGCTGACGGAGCTGTCTCCAAAATTCAATCGGTTAAAAGACTTTATTGACGCTGGACTGCCGCCAGTCGAGAAAAATGCTGATGTTGAATTTATCGCTCATTTGACTTCGGGAAAGTCCGAAACGTTCACGTTCAAGGTTCCTAACAACGAGTCCCTCGACATAGCTCGGACGATCTTGGCCGAACTGAATCAAAAATATGCGCTGGATCCTCGCTACGGTGTCGATTCCTATCTTAGTCTCGGCATGCGCCATGGTGCAGTCGAGGCTCATCTTCAGAGCCCACTTAGTGCAGAAAATATTCTCACCACGAAAGATCCACTCGGTTATCCGGATGATTGTTTTTGGAAGGGGTATTTTATCGACAACGGCTATGAGTACAACGGGGAAAAAATTGGGCCAATTTTGGCTCGGTTCTCAGAGAAGTTCGATAACAAGCTGGAAGCTATCAAAAATGATCTTCTGCAAGTGCGGCGACCCGATAAGCCAGAGGGGTTGATCGTTGCCGATTGGTCGGAAGCTTCGGTACTGTCAGCGTGTGCGAGATTTGCTGAGGTCGTTGACTTTGAGGCGTTTATTAACGAGTTCACGTCCATATTTTGGACCATTATAGAAAAGAACTTGAGCGATGCTCGCGAATTTATCGAAAACGTTTTATCGAATGAACTGAACGGACTCATCGACGAGCTGGAGGACGATGTCCGCCAAGCCACGGGACAGCAGAGGCTACCCCCGTTCTCGGATGCTCTGATGCGGGCGCGTCAGGAACTCAGCAATGCCGTAAGAGATATATCTTCATGGCATAATGTTGCTCGCTCCACTGACGTGGAGCCTCTTGGGTTGGTAGAAATCATAAGCGCGGCTCAGAAGATAGTTTGCCGCCTTTATCCTGATTTCCAGCCCCGTGTTACATTTTCTGGCGACACCGGAATATCGGTTACGTATTCGCTGCAGGTATTGATCGAAGTATTCAAAGCGCTGTTCACCAATGTCTATGCTCATTCAGAGGTCGAACAACCGACTGTCAATATTCACATGATTATGTCCGGCGACGACGCGCTAGATGTCGAATTCGTCAGTGACTGCAAGGACCTGGATAAGGCTGAACAAGCGGCCTCAGACAACAACGAGAAGATCCGAACAGGAGAATATGAGAAAAAGCTTCCCAAAGAGGGTGGCTCTGGTTTGGCAAAAGTGGCGCGGTCCACTCTCCGGGATGGAAAACCCAACACCATAATCTCAGTCGATCACGAAGCTGAAAAATTCCGCGTCGGCATGACATTCAGAATTATTCAGTTTTAGAGGGTAGCTGCGGTGAAAACTTTGATCGTAGAAGATAATCCAAAAAAGCGTGCATCACTTGTAGAGTACTATTCTTCCGAGTTCCCAGCGGACGACTTGGATGTCACATCGGCCCTTATATCCGGCCTTCGCGTAGCTCGTGATACCAAGCCTGGTTTTATCATTCTCGATATGACGCTTCCCAACTATGCTCCTGATGAAAGCAAGGGATCTCGCATTGAGCTTATGCCCTTTGCTGGTCGTGAATTCGTTATGCGGGTCAACCGCATGTCATTTGCGACCAAGGTAGTGATCGTTTCGATGTTTGAAACCTTCGACATTGCGCCTCGCCTCATAACTCTCAATAGTTTGGACGCTGAATTACGTGAGAGATACCCGCGAGTATTTGTGCAGGCTGTGCATTATTCGTCTGGCCAAGCGGACTGGAAGTCAGCAATCAAAGATGTACGAATGAGCTTGGATACTTAAATGCAGATCTTAATTGTAGACGATGAGAATGCCAAAGTTGTCGAAATTTGCGCTGTTTTGCGGGATGCCGACATCGCTGAAGATTGCATAACGGTCGCTACGACAGCAGCGGCGGCTCTGAAAGAGCTGAAGAGCAATTACTTCGACCTGCTGATCATCGATATGTACCTCCCAAACCGAGTGGGGGAGGCGCCGAACCTTTCAGGAGGCGTGGATCTGCTGAAGCGCATTAATCGCGGCAATGATGTTCAACTCCCAGAACATATTGTGGGTCTGACTTCAAATCTCGAGGCTCTTGCCGCGTCCGAGGAGGATTTTGCAGCTAAGTCTTGGTTCGTCGAAGAGGTCGGACCGTCCAAGACCACCTGGAAGCTGCGCCTAATGGAAAAGCTCCAATATCTTAAAGCGCGTGAGGAGTATCAGAGTACTCAGTCGAAGAGCGATATCGTCCCAACTGTGAGGCCCGAGTGTGAGTTGCTTTTCGTCTGTGCGCTCTTGGATCCGGAGTTAACTGCGCTGCATGCTGTGTCAGGCTGTAAATGGGAAGTTGTGACTTTCCCTGGAGATCCTGCAATTTATTGGTCTGCCCAGATGCCGTTCGGCGATAAAACGGTGTCGGCCATTTGTATGTGTCTGCCGCAGATGGGATTGGTCTCTGCAGGTGTGACAGCAGCGAAAGCAATTACATTGTTCAAACCCAAGCTAGTGGTCATGACTGGTGTCTGCGCTGGTCGTAGGGGTGATTGCAAACTAGGTGACGCGATTGGCGCTAATTTGACCTGGGATTACGGCAGCGGGAAGTTCACCGAGGTCGACGGTGAAGTCGTTTTCGAGCCGGCGCCATTTCACGCTGCGGCATCAGCTCGAGTCGTTGGCGTATTGACAGAACTTTCGAACGACAAAGCTCTGTTAGAGGAACTTTATAGAAAGAGCCCCGGCTATCGGCCAGAGGTTGTTCCGACGTTTCATGTAGCACCGCTTGCTTCAGGTGCTGCAGTTCAAAACCACAAAGAATTTTTCTCCGGAGTTGTTACGCAACAAAGAAAAATGCTCGGAGTAGATATGGAGGCGTTCGCGGTCGCGTGGGCGTGTCATGAGGCATTGGAACCACAACCGAACTGGCTCGTAATTAAATCTGTGGTTGATTTCGCCGATGGAACGAAGGACAGCAAAATTCAAGCTTTCGGCTCATATATTAGCGGAGCTTTAGCGGTCTCGGCTATCGAAAGGCTAATGAGCCGATAAGTCGGTGTTTGCGTAAGCTGAAAAGCGTAGCTATTTTCGATGGGTTGAACTTCCGTCGTCGCGAGGCAGTACAGGCTACGTCGCCGGAACTTCAATTCCAAGCTGGATGGCAATCGGCGTATAGATGTCAATCTCGGCACCTGGGGCTCGGAGAGAAACGATCAAAGCGTAACGCACCGTAAGCCCACGGTGAGGGCCGTCTTGCGAGGTTGATGCGAACATCGGAAGTCCTAGTGCAAACACTAGGAGTAGTCTTATGACCAAAGCAGCAAATTTACCCTTGCAAAGTCGGGGGCGTCCATAGATGCGCCCAGCGGCAGCCTGACGCGCACGATGCGCGGCAACACCTCGACTATTTTGATCTGCATGCTAGGTCAGCCTTACAGGAAAGAGCCGACTCGCCTGATTATGCAAGTACGGGTCCGCAGATGACTGTCACACAGCCGTCAATCCCGCGATGAGCGTTCGATTCCTCGCGACACTTTTGAACCACGTGAACGGAGAGCCTCTCGCTTTTTGATAACCAACTCGGCAAGGTCAGCCCTTCCTAATTCAGCAACCTGAACCAAGTCCGGCACCTTGAAATCCTCGAATCTAAACTCCCCTGAAATCCACGCGCTTGCCGCCATAATGGGTTGGTTGTTGTCACAAAGGTGTGTCGCCAGCGTCAGGCCATCCAAAAACTGTTCTTGTCTCAGGATCCGGATAGCGGGGGTGGCCCAAGACAAGAGTAGTTCATCGCTATAAGCGCGGTAGTCGTTGAGCGATTGCCTTTTATTATTAGGACTCCAGATCTTCGCAGCTTCAAAAGCAACTCTTAGTTTTCTCGCTTTTTCATAAAGTGTCCGGAGATCATCATCCCCGGGTAGGGTATTGAGATCACTATCGACATGCAGCAGTTGAACCTGACGTCTCAAGCCACGTTCATCGGTCCGGATAACGATGGTTCCAATCAGCGAACGGTGTGCGATGGACGAGTTTGCCAATGTCGTACAATATGCTTCATTCGCCTGCAGCAAATCGCTATACGCCCGATTGCGGTCGGCGGCCGTCAGTTGATCCCGAAGCAGAAACGTCTGCCACAGCGCGATACCGACAGCGATGGCAGAGATGAGAATGGCCATGAACTCTCGGTTTACCCAAACCGATGGCCACCAGGTTCCTTTCCAAAGAAAATCCCACTTAAATCCATCGCCGCTTTCACTGTGCCGAGTCACAATTGCTACCCCCATCAGGGCCCCAATACACCATATGTGGCGACCTCATTAAAGCCCGATTACATTGCCCGATAATGCATTTTGCGTAGCGCTTTTCAAAGCGGACTATAAAATTACCGATGAGTTGCAAGCGTGTTCTATGGGGGAATGCAGCCCACCAAATTCGAAAAGCGACGTCGAAAGCCAGCGGGCCGAAACCAGCATGAAGCGGCCTGCAACGGCCGCCTGCGGCGGAAAAGCCTGGAAATAAGGAGATCGGAGTAGGGGTGGGCACGTCGGCGAAATCACCCACTTCCGAAAAGGGTGTCATCAAAAGGTTAACTCAAATGATCCATCTTCGTACGTATGCTTACGAATAGCCCGATGGCACAAGCCAACATTTGTAATTTAGGGGTAAGATCTGATGGACGATGAAATGCGTTCCATTACCGTGAAGAATATCCTAGCGTTCGGTAATGTGTCCATCTCAGGAAGGGGCGTGAAAGACACGATTGCTCCCAGACTAGATTGGCGAAGCCCAAGTGAGATCGTCGTAGACGGCGAACCAGATATATTCTCTGCCTTGCAGTGGAGATATAGGTTGGCCTCTTCCCTATATGAGAGAGACGCTGAGCTCAACGCTTTAATTCAGTGGGCAGAATCAAGTCAAAATTCTATATCAGTGCGACTACTCACCGGTGGCGGCGGCACGGGGAAGACCCGATTGGCGGCCGAAACAATAAGTCAGCTTCGCGAAAAGGGGTGGGCTGCCGGGTTTGTACCTCGCAACGCGACATCCAGCCAGACGATCGAAACCGAGCTAAGAAAATTCTTTTTAGTGTTTGATTACCCTGAAGAACGTATCGAGACGGTGCGCGCGCTCTTTCAAGCCATACAGGATATTCCAGACAGCCAGGTCGAGTTTCCAATTCGAATTCTCCTAGTCTCGCGACGACCATTTATAGATTGGGAAGATTTACTAAGTGACCTAGGAACTCGCGCCGGAAGACAAGAAATCGCAAACCTCTCCGCTCTTAGTGCCGACCAGTCTTCGAAGTTGTTTTCCGAGGTTTGCGAACGGTTTTCTTCGATAATTGGCTCTAAACAAAAAGAAATTTCACATCCCAATTGGAAAGCACTCTCGGACGCCCAAAGAACTCCGCTACTTGTGATGGCCGCCGCTATTAATAGTGTTCTATCTGACGACAAACACACCGTCCTAGACCCATCCAAGTTGATGTTGGCGCTAGCCAACCGCGAAAAGAAGCGCGTGTCCAAAGTTTCGATAGCCAACGGGCTTGGGAAAGAAGGACTTTCCAGGCTATTGGCGATGAGTGTGATTTCCTCAGAGGGTTTAACGGCTCTGCAGTGCGAGGAATTAGCTAAGCTGCAAATTGCAGAGGTGAAAGGCCAGCAGCTATTAGATTGCATTAACGCCACCCCGTGGTCTGACCAACGATCTGGCCGCATGGCGCCGGTTCTCCCGAAGTTGGAGCCCGATCGGTTGGCGTCAACCTTCTTTGGTGCTGTAATGTTGGATCGACCAGTCCATCGTATTCTGGACTGGCTGCGGCTTATTGCCGTTACTGACTCGGAGTCGTTCTCTAGCATTGTCAGTAAGGTTTCTTTCGATCTTTTAAGTGTTAATAGAAAATGGCGCTCTTCTTTTGAAGAGGCCGTTACAGATATTGTTGTTGAAACTCCGAATTTGGCGCTACTATTCCTCGATTTTGCTTTCGAGAAAGGAACGATATTCTCTGCGAGGTTTGCTGTCGCTGTTATTGATGTTATATTGGTTATTGACGAATTGGATAATGAGACCCGGGCAGTCTTGCTCAATAACAGGGCCAACAAAAAGTCCGACATTGGCGATTTTGCTGCGGCACTCTCTGACGCGGAGAAAGCCTGTGAGATATTAGAGATAAACGCTACATCTCATAGCAAATCGGAACGCAAGAATCTAATTATGATGAAGATAAACTTGGCTCGAAGGCTCAACGAAAACGGAAAAGAGGATCAAGCCTTTGATCTACTGGTAAGTGAAGTCGACAAGTTGCGGTCGTATTTTGAGGAAGCAGCTGAAGACGACAAGGAAGATCTCGCACAATCGATTAAAAATCTTTCCATTGCTTTGCAAGAAGGAGGCTATCCCGACGAGGCCTCCGCTGCAGCTTCAGAGGCAGTTTCCTTATTTCAGCTCATCTGGCAAGCCAACCAGACCGAGGCCTCCACGCAAAATTTAGCCAGCGCATTGAACACGCTCTCAAACTGTTTGTCATTGATGGCTGGTTGTGAGGACGAGGCACTGCGTGCATCGATAGAGGCCTTGGAACTCCTCAAAAAGATGCCGAATTACAAGTCAGACGCCCATGAGGATTTGTTGGCGATCGTACATAGCGTTTTGGCGAGACGCCTTATGGGATTGGGACGTTACGCAGAGGCCGTGCATTCCATACAAGAGGCTTTAAATATATACGTGTTGTTTCATGCAGCTTTTCCCCGTGTATATGCATCGTCGTACGCCGAAGCACTTCAAACAAAGGCCGGTATTTTACAGATGCTCGGGCGACACGAGGATGCCTTGGGATCTTCACTTGAGGCAATCAAGATTTACGAGGAACTAGGTGAGGCTAGCAGTTTCCGCGACATTAGAGGATTAGGTGAAGCAGTAGCCAGCGCGGCGAGTAACTACTCCGAGCTTGGAAGGGATGATGAAGCTCTCGGCGTTGGCCGTCGGTCGCTTGAGATCATTGATAATCTTAATTCACGTGCATTCGGACGCTTCGATTTTGACTACGCGCATGCACTCAACATATTTGCAGTCTCCCTTGGCCGTGCGGGAAAGCCGGTAGAGGCAATAGGGTATTTGGAGAGAGCGAATGCGATATTAGTAAAGTTGGAAAATATGCGTCCGGGTGTTCGGCTCGGTGACTTGGCAAACGTCCAAAATAACCTTGGAAATCGCTATCGCGATGTCGGAGATTTTACTCTGGCACGTAAGGCCCTAGAACAATCAATTATTTACTACCGCGATCTAACGGAAATGAATCCTGATGCGCACGGGCCTTTTCTCGCGACAGGCCTTGCCAACCTGGCCACATTACATCTAAGCGCTGGTGATTATTTACAGGCGATTACTTTTGCTGAAGAAGCGGTGAATACACTGACGCCATACTTTATCCGAAACCCAATCGGGCTTGCAGATTGGATGAACTCCACCGGAGAGTTATACGTACACTGTTGTGCAGAAATCGGTCGTGAGCCCGATTTCGATTTGTTGGCCCCCTCCATCGAGGCTTTTGAAAAACTTCGCGAGAGCGATATGTAAGGAGAGAAAAATGGAAATAGCTATTTGGATGGTTAAAGCGATTGCGGGTGCGATTTTGGGTCAAACGGCGAAGGAAGCTTACACCGGAGTGAAGGACATTTTGCTGTCTAAATATCACCTTGGTGACGAAATTGCTGTGGTCGAAAAAAGCCCTTCGAAAGAGATCACGCAGAAACTGCTTTCCGAAGAGTTGGTAACGTCAGGCGCGGTGAATGACAGCGGGGTTCGGCAAAAGATAGAGGCGCTCGTGGACGCTTTGGCAAAGTCTTCAGATCACAACCCCGACGCGCAGGTGCTAATCACTGATATCAAGGGTCAAGAGGCTTCTATCAAGAGGCTATTGGCGGAGGGTTCTGCCGGTATTACTATAAGGAACATTGCCGTGGAAAAACTAGACATATCTGACATTAAGGCAAAATCTTAGCGGTGTGTGAGAATACACTATGCGGACAGCCTATGCATGTTGGCCGTATGGCATTCAGGGGTTTCAGCCTTGCGCTTGGGACCGACAACGGGCAGAGTAAGTGATTAGCTCGGGCTACAAATTTCTCGCGGATCTTGCGATGCGACGCGCAAAGCAGGCGTCGCATCGTCCTGAACATTCACAAGCTGGAATAGAGTGAGCGATATTCGCCCGACACGATTTTCATCCCAATCGATGAACAACGTTCAGCACTATCTCGGCCGGTGATCTCACAGATGCATATCTTCCCTTTGGAGCGCGAGAAAACTTCAAGCTGGACTGATCGCGGCCGCGGAGATCGGGCTCAAGGAGCATGACAGGCTGGCGCTGGCTCGAACACTGATGGAGCGAAAGCTGGAGGGGCGCCGGACATCTTCAAAACTGCCGGAGCTGGTTGGGTTGGTGATGGCCAAACCGTTGGTGTCGGCAAAAATGGTGGCGAAGACGCTGGATGTGACGCCGCAGGCGGCGCGGCGGATCGTCGGCGAGCTCGGCCTCAGGGAGATGACGGGGAGGGGGAGGTTTCGGGCATGGGGCGTGTTGTAGTCTCTGTATAAAGATTGCTGGCCACTTATTAAAGCGCCTGGAGCTCGAGGTGGTTCGGAAAGTCTTCAAGAGCCGCAGCAATCAGACTCTCTTGTGAAATATCAGCACCGCCACCGCCTTGCGACAGAAGCCGGAGCGCGGAGAACCACGCACTGCGGCCGGTTCCGCCAAGTCGCAGGCGTGATACATCTCCACCTGCTCGAAGCCAGATGTCCTGGTCGGTCGGCCCAGCGGGGAAGAGGTCGGGCAAGATTGTGTCAAGGCTCCTTCCGGGCATATTACTTGCAACCCTTGGTGCGATCGCTTTGGTTCCGCCAAGGGCGAGGGCGACCGGGAAATTTTCCTCCAGATCGGACACCTTGAGGATAGGGTGCTGCCTGCCCGGCACGGCTTGCCTCACCGCCTCTGCTACAAAGTTGAAGAGTTCAAAAACTTTGATAGTGCGTTCTGCTGATGCCGGCGCCGCACCTTTTAGACCGCTCAGAATTGCAGTAGTGAAAACACTATTTCTCGCGCTCTTCATCACGATCGAAGTCTCGGTTGCTCTTGAGGAAGCAAGCACGACCCGGCCCGTACCAGCAGCTAGTCGCTGCAATGCCTTCTCGTCGAAGCCTCCGATGATGGGCTCATCGAAATCGGATTTCAAGGTCGCCGCACCGCCGGCATGGCATGCGTCCAAGATGACGAGTAGGCGAGCCGCCTTGATCTTGGCAAGCGCTTCTGAAAACTCGGCTTCACCAAGGGTGGTTCCCACGGCGTCTGAGCGCTTGCAATCATGTGGTACCAGCGCACTGACAGGATCAGTGGACGTACCTAAGCGTGCGCCGTGGCCGGAGAAGAAGATCATAACCGTGTCGCTGGGCAAGGCTGATGACGCCAAATTTGCCAGGGCGGTCCGAATACCCTCAAGTGTCGCCTCCTTGTCGATCAAAACCGTAACGTTGCCGTCTGGATATCCGCAGTATGCAGGGGAGCGGAGCACGTCGGCAGTATCATTTGCATCGTTGAGCACAGCGACGGGGAGAGGACTAACTTCTGTATAGTTAGCGACGCCAATAATCAGTGCTCGACCTTCTTTAAATTCCATTTTCGTCTCTCAAAAATCCTGGTGTGACATTCAACGACTGAAGAGCGGATCGTCCGCCAGGAAGCGAAGGTTCGAATTATTCTCGTAATCTTTCCGCATTTCGCGCACGAGTTGGCCAACACGCGGGGGCTTGCCACGTTGCATTTGTGTGACGGCATCTCGCCAACGCGACAGGCCGCTACCATGATGAATAAGCTCCGAATCCCGGCCACCTGCCCGGTCCCACAAATTGAGGTTGTCGGGACCGTTCGGATAAAGTTCCGCCGCGATCTGGATAAAGGATTCCCACTTTTCGCGTTCTGCCAAAGGCGACAGTCCGAGAATCCAGCGGTCCCAATGCCCGACCAGCTCGATCGCGTATCGCAGGGCGGGTTTGAGGTCCGTGCGACCACCGCGAAAAAGATAGACCAGGTTATCGACAACGTCGCGCTGCCCACGGGCTGAGAGCATCTTGCCGATTCTTTCCGCATCCGGTTCGCTGATTGGGCATGTCGCTCTCACCGCGTTCGATATCCAGTTGCTATATCTTGCGTGGTCAAAGCCCTGCAGGACGGCAATGAGGTCTAGACCTTCACCGATGCGACCATTCGAGAGTTTTGAGAGAATTCGATCAAGCTTGGGATCAGACAGGATTTTTTTCTCGAGCTCTGGTTCGATATCCGCATTGACATGGCCTTGGCCAGCACGGTCGAGCCACTTGTCGACTGTGGCATCGAGAAGGAGCCGCCGTGCGTCGCCAGTCAAATGCTTCCAGAGATCCTTTCGCCTGGAAAAAGACGAAACGTCCGCGAGAGGCGAAGTCGCAAGGCGATCGATCAGTCCCGTTTGAGGATTCTGCCCGGCAATTAATTCGACAAGCAATGTCGCAAATTCACCCCGTGGATCGGCTGGACCGCGCCAGCTCTCCGCGTTCATCTCAATCGCCGATTCCCACACTGCACGATTGGAGGTCAACGTCATGTCATGGGTCGCCAGCAGGGAGGGATTTTTCGCCACTGCTTCGCTAGCTAAATGCTGTACACGGCTATCAGGAATTTCTCTGGCTATATCGACGAGGGTTTCAGGCTTTGCCTTTCGGAGAGCTAGTCGCATCGTGTCGAGGGCGCCACCGACTTCGACCTTACTCTGTGCCTTCGCCGCTTCTTTCGGCTCCATGCTTCCGCTCGCGACGACAGCATGTAACCGGAATAGCTTCAGCTTTGCGGAAATGGAAAGGATTGGATCAGCAGCTCCTTTCCCCAAGGACGCCGGAGAGGTATTGATAAGTTTCTCTATAGCTTGAGGCTCGTCGTGGATGAGGTTGATAATTTTTGCTGACACACTGGGGTCAATCGCCGACCATCGCCAGAAGCCTGCTTGAAGAGCGTTCCCGGACCGACTCGCCGCGTTCTCTAGGCCGCGGCTCACCCCCTCGCGCCAGATTTTCTGTGCATCCGCCCCTGTAAGACTATCGTTCAACACCGTCCTGAAATCTGGATCATCGGCTTCGGGAAATGAGTTATGTGCGACCCAGATCTCAAGTGCTTTCCAGATGAGATCGCCGGTAGGGAAACCGCCGAGGGTGATATTCCTGAGTGCGAGAATGTCCATCGCCTTCGCATTGGGAAACATCGTCACAAAACGGGTAATAAGCGAGTGCTTTTCAGCTTCGCCATCCGCCGGATCCGGAGATATTCGCTCAATGAGCCTGATTGCCGAGAGCAGACGCGGAAAGGTAACAGGCTCACCCGACGCCATAAGATAAGCTTGTTCAAGAAGGGTCAGATCTTCAAAAGAATTAAGCTTCGATCCGATCCTCTTCGCAAATCGCATTAGGGGAATGCCGGCATCCGATCCATCGATCATTCCGGGAGCCAGTGAGCCAGAAGTATCGGCTCGACCTGCTATCCGATGTTGTTGCCACCGCCCGAGAAGGGAAACTGGCGTGCACACCAATTTAGGCTCAGGTTGCTCGATGATATCTCCTGGGCCAAAGCTGAGGCGGAAGGAGAATTTATCGCGAAGCGAGGGCCAAATCCCAGCCCATATGGCTATGACCAAGTCCTCGAAGCCCGCCGTTCCTATTCGAACCACCGGCCCAGAACCACGAACCGTCAAGCTTCGCGCTACATCGACCAGTTCAGGCGTAGCAACTGGCAGTGCGTCTCCCGCGAGCACCGCGATCCTTTCTACGGTATTTGGTGCCTCGCTAGGATCGGAGATCAGCGTCTTGAACATGGGGCTAAGGTTATCTATCGCAATGATCTCTTGTAGTGGACAGATCAAAGCATGAGCCACGACCATTCCGGCTCTGGTAGCGGTCGTATCCTTAAACGTTCTCGCCAGCACATAGCGGTCGCCGTGGACAAAGCCCGAAACGAAGGGTGACCAATCCGCACCAGGGGGCGCGGTGTCGGGGAGATCGAGCCTGTTGGCGAGCTCAAGGGCCGTTTTCTGGTCGCCACTGCAACACCTCAGACCGTGACCGTTTTGAACTGAACCGTATATGGCTTGATCGACAAACATTGCGGCGCCCGGGGATCAACGGTTTCTATCAAGCAGTGTGTGGATCGGCAGCGTCAGATCACCCGACCGAACGCCGTCAGACGTAATGACATAACCGAAATGCTCTGGGCCATGTGTAACATAGTCCATGTCGCTGTGGGTGGGACTCAGTGATCTTTCGAGGGCAGAGAGCCCCATAACAACGGGACTAGCCCAGTTCGATCGCACAAATGCGGAAACAAGCGGTAGACGCTGTTCAAGGGCCACCGCCGGTCTTTCGTCTAGCCCCACCTCATCCCAGCATGTGAGGAGAACACCAAGGCGCGGAATGGAGGAATGCATTCCGGTCGAACCATGAGAGAAAATGAGCATTTGGAGCAGTTCAACAAGCCTAGCCTGGTCAGACGGATGTACCTCGCCGTTTTGGACCGACGTGCCGCGAAGATCAGCTAGGGGCTTGGAAAAGATGTCGTCCCCGATGCGGGTCTGTTGAAGGCGTATGAGCAAGAGCCATGCGTCGGCCGCCCCAATCCGGGCATGCCAAGCATGCGGCAGTCTGCGTGTGTCTGTGATCGACTTAATTTGCTCGCCGCCGTATTCCGGCCAGACAAGGGCAGCTCGTCGGCCATTCGTTTCAGCGATAGGCCACACACTGTCGATGTAGATGCTCCTTGCGGTGTGGCTTGCAGCTCTCCCCTCGTTCAAACTTTCGAGTGCCTCTTCAAATGGCTCTAGGTTCGTAGCAGCACCATCCATATGCAGTGCGCCGTCGCCCTTCATAAGACGACGTAAAAGTTGGGCACCGTAGTGGGTCTTGCCTACGCCGCTCTCCCCGATCAGAAGGATTGAGGCACTGCCGTCAGTCATTGGCTCTCTCCGAGCATGAAGAATGGATCGCTGGAAGTTGTTTTTAGCGGCGGCAGGTTTATCTTCGGCCGCTCGATGTCGAGTGCCCAGCGAAGCAGCCTCGTCAACGCCTGCCCGTTATTGTGGTGATGATCTGCATCCACTTCCTCAACCACGCTCACGTAGTGCTCGTCGAAACTTGGCATAGCGTTGCCGACCGCACGCCGGACCGCAGTCTCCATCTCTGGGGCGATCTTGACATCTGCTTTGGTCCAGACGAGTGCGACAGGCCGGTCCCCAAGCTCTGCTCCGAGACGCTTGGCCAAGAACTGGAGAGAGCCACGTGCGGACCCCATCGATTGGCCTGACAACGCTTCGCGATCCGCGATAATTAGAAACGCATCCGCGTTGGTTGATATCCAACGGGCACCTTCCCCCTCGGGAGAGCCGGCGTTAAGTGCCCATTTTTGAAACCATTCGCCGGGTGCATCGGTGAACAGATAATCGATGGATCGGCCATCCTCCCTTTTAAAGGCAAGGTGGAGCATACCGGGCGCTCGACCTCCGCGGCTTGTCGTGTGTGCGGGGAAACCTGGTGTGTGCCCGGGTGACCAGCGCATTGCGCCGGCAACTGCCTCCCAACCGGAGAGCGTGTAGGAACCCGAAAACAGGCGGCCGCCAAGACTAGCAAGGCCTCGCCCGACAAGAAGATACCATGCGGCGAGAAGTGTCGTTTTTCCAGCATTCTGTGGCCCAACGACACCAATGATGATCGGCCGCTTCCGCCCGGAAACGAAACCAAGGTCAGCTAGACCGAGTGCGCTCCCGGACCAGGGAAGGCGCACTTCTTCGGAATAATCGCCTTCGATTGTCTCGTTTTGCTGGGCACCTCTCCACAGGGGACAGTTGGACAAGTTAGTATTACCCAAGTCGCATCCTATTTCGGGCGCGAAGCATGTTTCCCGCTGACACTTCTCCATTGGATCAGGCCTTCTTGGCTGCGCGCCGTTTTGTAGTAGCTCCGTCAGTTGCCGCTCTCGCTGCCTGAAGCTCCCGGAATAGCCACGCTGACCATTCGACTGGACCCAGCATTGAGTCGATCGGGACGCCTGTCAGAAGCTGGAAGACTTCTTTGTTTCTCGCGCCTGCGTGGGTCGGGTGACCAATCAACGCGAGAAGCGGCCCGCGGCCCTCTGGCTCGCCCGTCAAAGATGAAGCAATGGCTCTCAGTGGGGCCAGTGTTTCGGCATCCTGGGCCTCGGTTACGAGATCCGAGACCAGCCGGAGCTTGGAATCATTTGCCTCTGGAAGACGGCGGACAGCTTCTTCCAAAAAAGCTGACACGCTGGCAGGCGAGAAGAGGGGTACATCGTTGAAGAGGTCGAATGCCATTTGCGCTGCGGCCACAGTTAACGGTAGGTTCCTGTAGCTTGTTCGCGCGCTGGGCGAAAACAGCGCCTCTCGCCACCACAGTAGCTGCGTGCGGCGCTGCAGCCCCGCGGTTGCTGCCGCCACCGCATTTAGAGTGCCATCCACATATCTGGATACACTACTAGAGAGCGTCTGGAACGGTTCAGCAAGATTTGGGTGATCGATCTGAATTTTGCTGACTGCTGAATCTATGGCGGTGGCAATGGTTACGGCTGAACGACGCCCGAACTCCCCAGCCCACTGCTGAGGGTGATTTTGCGGCCAGTGCGGGTTCCCGCCTGTGGCTACGTTTCCCTGTTCTGGATCATGATATTGCGGCGCTACGGCGGCCAACAGCTCCTTCTGGAGCCACTGCTTACTCACCGTCGAAGGAGTAAGCTGGGCGGCGCCTAACTCGGGTATGTCAAACCTCAACGCAGGAACCGCGATCGTCGCCGGCGTCGCCCATTCGGCCTCGGCGCGAGCGTCAACCTGTGTCTCGACCTGTTGTACTGCACCCGACCAGATCGTTTGTTCGTTGTCTGCACGCATCATCGGCAAAACGTTTCGCGCGGAGTTCACGAAACAAATTCCGACACGTTCGTCGTCCGCCGACGCGATCAAAAGCGCTTCGAGCAGCATGGCACGTACGACTACGATCGGCGTGGAGGAAAAAGTGTTTCGATAAGCGGCCCACCGGTTTTGGAGCGCTGAAAGCGCTTCTTCGACCACTGGGTCGTCCTCTGGTGCCTCAGGGTCAAAAGCGATCAGTGAATATCTCAGCGCCTTGGAGGGGACTTTCTTTAGACTTTCTGATAAGTCCTTGGCCGCTAGTGAGAGCTTTTCAAGCTTTGAATCGTCCCCACCCACGTTGATGAGACCGCTGTTCAGGAAACGTATAAGTATCGATTCAGCCACTTACTGACTTCCCCCGTTCTAGAGTAGCAATGACAGCGCTGAAACCGACTTGCAAGTACGAGAGGAAAGGAACCTTCTCTTCCGACAGCGTATCCACGTTTGTTTTGCCAAAGAGGACACCGGCAGCCGGGATCGATGTTGGGTTCCATGTAAATTCCAATGATTCGCCTGACGGTGTTCCAATCAAAGACCGGACACGATCGCGTCAACACGCACCTGCGGAACGATGAGCGTTCAATCGATGTCTGGGTGCTGGTTCTGCTTGAAAAAAACGCCCTTCAGCATATGTCGGCTTTTGCTATTTGGCAGCTACAAGCTCTCTGGCAACTTCCAGCCCTACACCAACCATTCAGCGTAAAAATAAACCGATCCCCGGGGCTCCGATATTATAACGTGTTTAGCTGTATTCCAACAACGGGTCGTTGGTTCTGAGTGGTTCAAGGCGTCTATCTCGAACCTCACCCACTTCTTTTCTTAGGGATGGGTTTAGGTTTCTGTTGATACAGACGCCGTTTGACGGTCGAGCGCAGAGCGTTGCGGAGATCCTTGTCCACCACCGCGAGGTCGACCCATTCCGGGTCAAAGTAGCAACCGCACCAACGAATGGTCTCGGCATATTCTGGATTTTCCCGATCGGCGATGATCTCCAGGAACCGCTCATAACCTGACACACCACCAACATCTTCCGGCGGTCGCGCCCTTTCGCCGGCGATGCAGCTACCGTTTTTGGGTGTTGACGCGAGCGTCAGGAATTGCTCGACAGCAACAGTGTGCCGCCAGCCATCCCCGAAATCATAGTGATAGCTGAAGATGGCGCCTTGCTCGAAGTCCAGCAAACGAACTTCTTCTTGATCGAAGACGCGAGGATCGTCGTCGGTCGCATCCTCCGTCAGGACCTCGACATCACCATACCGCAGACCACCAATTCGAAACTCGTAGAGATGATAGTTCCACCAGTTGAAGGCGGCCTGAATTCCCAGATGCAGGTGCTGAAGGTTCCAATGAACCGGCAGCACCAGCCGGCGCCAGACGTCCGGCTCGATCTCGTCGATGGAAACCCTGATCTGAACTGCGTTTGTGGGCTTGAACATCGCAGGAATGAACATGGTCGGAAGAAAATCGTCAAGAAGGCCGCTCGATGTTATTGCATGGAGCGGCTAGCTCCTGACCGCAACCTGCCGACTTGTGCAGACGTCGATGCTCACTATTTCTGGTATGGGCCTCAACTGGAGCATCGGGATGGATCAAAGCGCGGCCGATATGGCGTCGAAAGTCTGCATGGAAATTCTTCTGCCGGAACGAGAAGAGACGTGCGCTTCGGACGCAACAATCTGTCCCGGCTGTCAAAAGTTGCGCCCGGCATCGAGCATGGATGACGATGGCTGTGGGATCTGTGACGAATGCCTGGCGCCCTGACCTCCAGCGGGGAAGCCCCTCCTGTTCCCGCCTCATTTGAAGCAGCGCTTGCCAGACTATCCGACGGCTTCGTTGACGGAAATTTCGGCGGTCGAGCTTGGGGCGTGACCGTCAAGCGGTCGCAGGATCGCAAACGGACCTGGCTCTATGGCCAGGAGCTTGGCGGAACAGATATCGTCAGCTTCAACCTCTATCGATTGGCTGGATCAGGACTGATGCTGAAGCCGTGCGAAATGTCATCTGCCAAGGTGATCGAGTTCGTTCTCGGTTTCGAGCCCAGATCCCGAGAACGCTGTGTCTCGACCGCAATGACCGAAGAATAAGCACATAGCTTATGCTGCATTGCAGCATGCGCATGGCTGCATTGCGATCTGAACGCTGGCGATCAAGGCAGCCTCTGGTATCTTCAAGACATCGAAGCGATGCACCTCCTCCCGCAGAGCTTCGTGTATCAGGCGACCCACTCCTCCTCCCAAAGGGCGCCTGACAGAACGGCGGCACTCCTCCTCCCAGCCGTTGTCAATTCATTCGAAAAGCCTGCCGCACCTCGTCCCGCGGCAGGCTTTTCCGTTTTCGATACAAGCCCCCCCGGCAACCAATCAGACTCGCAAATTCTCCCCCTCCGAATATTTGCTTTTAAGCTCCTCGCCATAACCGTCGAGGAGCTTTTTGCGTTTGGCCTCCCTGTCGAGCTCGCCAGACGCAATCCGAGCCAGGAGATCATTCTGGGCAGCAGTTCAACGTCCGAAAATTTGATCTCTTCATGCTTCCGCTCCTTCTCCCAGCCGGGAAATTACCGCAAAAAATTTCAGTTATGAACGGGCCGGCTTTTCGGGATCAGAGCAGTCCCAGAGCAATTGCCAAGGGCAGTGCAGCAGAGGGCCGCTTTAGAACGAGTACGATCGCCGCGATAGACGAATTGCACGATCTGGGCGAAGAGTAAGAAGTGCTCTCGGATCGTGTAGCCGATTGGAGTGCAGCTAATTCGTCGTTGCTTGTATCAAGCGGAACGCCAGGCCCGGGGGCAGTCGGTCCCGCCTCTCCCTTCAGGGCGCGATGCTGAGGCTCCTGCGGCTACCCATTTGACCGGTTCCTGGCGTGTCGAGAATTCCCGGCATCCTGGCTTGCAGCCGTCGCGATGCTGATGCCTCCGATATTCTTCATTGCCGCTCCCGGATCACGCACGCGTGCGGATTTGATCCGGGTGGAGGGCCCATTGCTCGCTCTCAGCGGATTTTCGCTTCAAGGAGTGCGAGATGGTTCCGACAAATTTCCTCAACGGTCTGCTGAAGGATCTGTGTCTTTGCGATTAGCCATGACAGCGCTTCGTCGCTGATCTCGAAGTGATCGGAATACCGCGCCTTTACATAGGCCTCGTTCAGAACGTTGTACCAGGCGGTAAACCTGTGCTGGTCGCGCGGCCAAATGTCGACGAGCTCGCGATCGAGTCCCTCGGCAAGGCCGCGAAGGAATTTGAGATTGTGCGATGCCGGGCTGTAATTCGTCAGAGTTAAAAGCATGCACGAATATGCTGTTTCGACGGCTTGATGTAGCAAAAACGCCGCTCGCTTTTGCCAGCCTCTTTCAAACGCGATTTTTGCCAACTCGGCGAATTCATTTGTTGCTGGCAACTGTTGGGTGAAGTGCCCCGTGCTCAGTTTGTAGGCTTGATCTGCAGTGAGATATTGCGGTTCAGCTAGCGGCTCATCGTCAATCTCATGCAGGACGATGCCTTCGCGGCGGATCTCGGCGAAGAAATACTGGCCGTCCTTTAGAGCCTTGTTGACCTCCCGCAGTCCATGCACGATCAGCCCAACCGGTGTCTTCACACCCGGATCCCATAGAAGGCGGTCTTCCGCCTTGTCCCAGTATTGGCGGTCGGCGAGCTTGCCCGTGTTGACGATGACAAGGATGTCATAGTCGGACCGGTAGCCCTTCATCGTGTGGGGTTCGTCGACCCAGGTTCCCCGTGCGTAGGACCCGAAGAGGATGATCTTGAGGATGCGGCCGCGCTTCTTGAAGTCGGATTCTGCGCCGGAAAGGGCGTCTGCAAACTCTTCCTCGATGATCTCGACGACGCGAGCAAGCTCACGCTGTTTCTTTTCCGGGAGGTGCTCAAGGCTCGATTTCATAGCCAATCGATAGGACAAAGGTTGTGCTCCGTCTACTCGCACATTTCATAGTTTTTGAAGGAAAAGCCGCCGTCTTCTGTCGGCTTTTGTGTGAATCCCGCTCAAATCAGCTGGCGCTGGGTCGCGATTGCGATCGCCTGGGCCATGCTGGCGGCGCCAAGCGCTCGCCGGGCATTACTGAGGTGGAATGCGACTGTCGACAAACTGAGGCCTTCAAGCATTGCCGCGTCCCTCATCGCAACTGTCGGGGGAGAAGATCTCCGATGTGTAGAGTCATCGCAGTTCGAGAGTGAGCTGTGGTTCCTGCCGGATCTCCTCAGTGTTGAGCGAAGACAGGGTAATTCCGAGCAGCCGCGCCGGGCGTTTGAACGGGAATACTGTGGCGAGCAGGGGCTCCGCTATCTCCAGGATCGTGTCGATGCCCGATACGTATCCCGCGACGGTCCTGCTGCGTGTCGCCTGGCTAAAGTCCGAATATTTGATTTTGACCGTGATCGTCTTTCCCGTGATGTCGTGCGCCTCGCAATACCGCCAGACTTTCTCGGCCAAGGGCCGCAGCTCCGCTTTGGCCTGATCGAGATTGTCGATATCCTCGATAAACGTGTCCTCGGCGCCAACCGATTTGCGGATGCGGTCGGGTCTGACGCGGCGTTCATCGATCCCCCGGGCAATGCCGTAGAAATACGGGCCGGACTTGCCAAAATTTTGCTGAAGGAAGGCGAGCGACTTCGACTTGAGATCGAGGCCTGTCTCGATTCCGTGCCGTTTCATCCGCTCGGCAGTTGCCGGTCCCACCCCATGGAATTTCTTGACGGGAAGGGCCTCGACAAAGCCCGGGCCGTTCTTCGGCGTGATGACTGCCTGGCCATTTGGCTTGTTCAAATCGCTCGCCATCTTGGCCAGGAACTTGTTGTAGGAGATGCCGGCAGAGGCATTAAGCCCGGTGACATCCTTGATCTTCGCGCGGATTTCCAGCGCAATCTCGGTCGCGATCTCCATGCCTTTCCGGTTCTCGGTGACATCGAGATAGGCCTCGTCGAGTGAAAGTGGCTCAATCAGGGGCGTGTACTCGGCAAAAATCTCTCGGATCTGCTGCGAGACCTGCCGATAGACCTCGAAACGCGGTGGCACGAAGATCAGATCAGGGCATTTCCGCCTGGCGGTCACCGATGGCATGGCCGAATGTACGCCGAAGCTCCTTGCCTCATAACTTGCCGCCGCCACGACGCCACGAGCTGCCGATCCGCCGACGGCTAGCGGTCGTCCGCGCAAGTCCGGATTGTCGCGCTGCTCAACCGAGGCATAGAAGGCATCCATGTCCACATGGATGATCTTACGCACCGGGGCGCTATCCATCCCTTAGGCTCCCCAGTTTGCATGGCGACCTCGGTGCGCGCTGACCGGTCAGTTGGCTTTCCCTGTTGTGATAGAGGCCGCGGATCACAGCGACAGACTTTCATTGTCCAAATTGGGTTTGGGCTGAGGCGGCACGATCACCAGCATATTGGCGGGAAGGGGGCGTTGCAGATGGCGTGCTTCTTCCCAGGGCGCTGTTAGCCAGAGATCTACCTCTTCTGGCGTGGTCAGGATTGCCGGCATGGCCTTTTCATGGATGGGAGAGACAATCTCGTTCGGCGACGTGGTCAGAAACCCGAAGAGTTCGTATTCCTGCTCACCATCCCTGACTTTCCGTACACCCTTCCAAGGGGTCCAGAGCCCCGCGAAAAACATCAATGGCCGATCCTCTTTGCCGGCAAACCACGCATTCGGTACACGGCCGCCTTCGACCTTGCTGGCCGGATCCGGCTCTGCAAAGGAGGTGAATGGCACGACACAGCGGCTGGTGCTGCCAAGCCAGCGGCGCCAGTGAGGCGAACCGACATTGCGGATATTGGTGACGCCGGGATCGTAATTCTTCACATAGGCCGGTGGCGAGGGCATGCCCCAGGTCGCGCGCGCAATCTCTCGGGCCCCGTCGTCGCCGACGCGCACAACCGGCGCCTGATATCCTGGATAGACGTCAAAGCTTGCTTCATTCCAGCCTGCGTGATCCCTGATCGCCTTTGTGAACTGAAGAACCGCCTCACGGGTGGTGGTCACATTGTAGAGATTGCACATGCCATCCTCCTATTTCCACATGGCGCGCATGCGCTCCGCGACATCGATACGGATCTGCTGCACGCTTCGCTCTGACCTGGTGGCCGATACCTTTGGCCATGTCGTCACTTCGAAGAATTGCAGCAGCATTGCCGGGATGAACCGCGTCCTTGCCGCATAAACGTGCCGATCCCCTTGCGCGTTCTGCCCATGGGTAAAAAACCGCTGCGGCGTGATCAGTGAAAGACTGTCTCTTGCGCGTGTCATGGCGACATAGAGCAGCCGGCGTTCTTCCTCGAGTTCCTGGGTCGTGCCGGTTCCAAGATCAGACGGAATGCAGCCGTCGACAACATTGAGCATGAACACCGCTCGCCATTCCTGGCCCTTGGCCGAATGAATGGTCGACAGGATCAGATAGTCCTCGTCAAGCAGTGGTACCCCTGCCTGATCGCTGGTGGCATCCGGCGGATCAAGCGTCAGTTCGGTCAGGAAGCGCTCGCGCGAGGGATAGCCGCTGGCGATTTGCTCAAGCTGCAGCAGGTCGGCCTTGCGCGTGTCGGCATCCTCGTGGATGCGATCGAGATGGGGCTCGTACCAGAGGCGCGCCTGCCCGATATCGGACGGCCAACCATCCTCGGTCTTGCGCAGGCCTGTCAGCAACTGAACGAAACCTGTCCAGTCCTCGCCGGTCTTGGGCGGGGCGGGGATTTCGGCAAGGGCAAGCAAAGGCTCGGGGTCGGCTGCGATCGTCTCGAGAATATTGCCGGCCGTCTTCGGCCCGATCCCAGGTAGCATCTGCAGCAGCCGGAAGCCTGCGACCCGGTCGCGCGGGTTCTGGGCAAACCGCAGCACCGCCAGCATGTCTTTCACGTGGGCGCTGTCGAGAAACTTCAGCCCGCCGAATTTGACGAAGGGAATGTTACGGCGGGTGAGCTCGACCTCAAGCGGACCGCTATGACTGGATGTGCGAAACAACACGGCTTGGTTCTTCAGCGTCATGCCGGTCTCGCGATTGGCCAGCACCTGGTCGACAATGAAATTCGCCTGTTCAGTCTCGTCCTTGACGCTGACGAGCTTTGGTCGCTCCATCGATTGCCGGTCGGTCCACAGGTTCTTGGTGAAGCGCTCGCGCGCCAGATCGATGACGCCATTGGCAGCCGTCAGGATAGGCTGCGTCGAGCGGTAATTGCGATCGAGCGTGATGATGTCGGCGGCCGGGCTGAAGGACGTCGGAAAATCGAGGATGTTGCGAACGGTTGCCGCCCGAAACGAATAGATCGACTGCGCATCATCGCCGACCACCGTCAACCCACGCCCGCCGGGTTTAAGCGCCATCAACACCGAGGCCTGAAGCCTGTTGGTATCCTGGTATTCATCGACCATGACATGGTCGAAGCGATTGCCGATATCGTCGGCAAGATCAGGATCGCTGACCATCTGCGCCCAGTAGAGCAGAAGATCGTCGTAATCGAGCACGTTCTGGGCCTGCTTGGCTTCGACGTAAGCGGAAAACAGCTGCTTCAGCTGTTCTTCCCAAGTCGCCACCCAAGGATAATGCTGGCGCAGGATCTCGTTCAGCGGCGCCTGTGAATTGACCGCACGCGAATAGATCGACAGACACGTGCCCTTGGACGGAAACCGGCTTTCGGTCTTGGAGAATCCGAGCTCGTGACGGGCAAGGTTCATCAGGTCGGCGCTGTCTTCGCGATCGTGGATGGTGAAATCCACATTGAGCCCGATCTGCTCGGCATAGATCCGCAGCAACCGTGCGCCGATCCCATGAAACGTGCCGGACCAGGAAAGCGCATCGGTGAGGATCCCGGAATTGGCACCAAGCACCTGTTGACAGATCCGCTCGACACGGCGCGCCATTTCGGACGCCGCTCGACGGGAAAATGTCATCAGCAGGATCCGGCGCGGATCGGCGCCGTTGACGATCAGATGAGCGACCCGGTGCGCCAAGGTATTGGTCTTGCCGGATCCGGCGCCGGCGATGATCAACAGCGGTCCTGCCTCCTGTCCGTCTGCCAGTCCAACGCCGTGTTCCACAGCCTGACGCTGCTGTTCGTTCAGTTTTTCCAGATAGGCAACCGTCATGCCGTGATCCCCGATAAGTGCCTGTCTGTTCTGGCCGTTTTGGGCTGGATGCACGTCGCTTGTGCGCAGCAACCCGCCATCCCCGCTTTAGCCACCGCAAGAATCAGCATTGACTCATGTGGCAGGCAAGAACAAATAAAGAACATAACAGCCGCGATCGCTGCTGGAAAGCCCTGAACAGCATCGAGAAGATATCCGCAGCCCATGCATGACTCCGCCCTCAACCCGACCATCGCAGATCTTCGCGAGCGCATCCAGCGCCTCGAAGGCAGAGCTGTGCGCAAGGGTGAGGTTCTGTCATTCGGTCTTGCCGATATCGACGCAAAGCTTCCCGGTGGCGGGCTGGCCTTCGGTGCCCTGCATGAGGTGGCCGGTGGCGGGGCAGACGCAGTTCATGGGGCAGCAGCCGCGCTGTTTGTCGCAGGCATCGTCGCGCGAACCAAGGGCGACGTGCTCTGGTGCCTGACACGGCCGGATCTCTTTGCGCCGGCTCTTGCCCAGGCGGGGCTCCATCATGACCGGGTGATCTATGTCGAAGCCGACCGGGAAGAGGACGTTCTGACGAATTTCGAAGAGGGCCTGCGTTTCGGTGGGCTTGGCGCCGTCGTTGCCGAGCTGGTGCGTCTACCGATGACGGCTTCCAGACGGTTGCAGCTTGCAGCCGAGGCTTCAGGAACGATCGGGATTGCGCTTCGACGATGGCGTCGCCCGACGGAGGCCGCCGATTTCGGGCAGCCGACGGCCGCCACAACACGGTGGCGTATCAGTGTTTTGCCTTCCGAGCCGCTTCCCGTGCCGGGCATCGGCCGGGCGCGGTGGCTGGCGGAACTGATCAGAGCAAGAGCGGGAGCAGCCGCAGAATTTGAAATAGGTGCCTGCGATGCCACGGGTCGTATCAGTCTTTCTCCCCACGCTCGCGACGGACAGGATCAGACGCGCGGATCCCGGAATTTTGCCTGAAACACCGGTCGTGGTCGTTGCGCGCAGTGGATCGAAACGCACCGTAACGGCAATCGACGCTGCGGCTTTCAAGGCCGGCGTCCGCATCGGCATGCCCGCCGCCAAAGCCCAGGCGATGATATCCGGTCTGCATCTCGTTGATGCCGACCCCAACGCTGATGCCTTGGTGATTGAGCGCCTGGCGCTGTGGATGCTGCGCCAGTATACGCCGGTGGTAGCGATCGACAGTCCCGACGGCATCGTCATGGATACCGAGGGCGCCGACCATTTGCGCGGCGGTGAGTTGCCGATGCTGACTGGTCTTGTCAACGCTCTGAGAGGCCACGGCCTTCAGGCCCGCGGCGCCATCGCCGACACTTGGGGCAGTGCCCATGCGATTGCCCGCGCCACGCGGAGCGAGGTGATCATTGTCCCGGCTGGTGAGACGGCTAAGGCCGTCGTCAACCTGCCGGTTTCCAGCCTTCGTCTTCCGTCCGATATCGTGAGCGGTCTGGTGGTGCTGGGATTTAGGACCGTCGGCGAGCTTTCCGCAACGCCGCGGGCGCCTCTGACACTGCGTTTCGGGCCGGAGGTCGGCCGCAGGCTCGATCAGATGTTTGGACGTCTCGTCGAACCGATCGAACCCATTCGCACGTCGGATCTGGTCGAAGTGGCGCGTTCCTTTTCCGAGCCGATCGGGGCTGCCGAGACCATCGCCAAATATATCGGCAAACTGGTGGTCGAACTCTGCGCCGCGCTGGAGGTGCGCGGGCAGGGCGTACGTCGCGCCGATCTGATTATCTACCGCGTCGACAACACTTTGCAGTCCCTGCGTGCCGGAACGGCCAAGCCGGTACGCGATATTGCGCACCTGACAAAGCTTCTCTGTTCCAGCATCGAGAAGATAGATCCCGGTTTTGGCATCGAGAAACTGACCCTTGCAGCGACGATGATCGAGCCGTTCGGAGAAAAGCAGTCCATCTCCTCGCTTGTCGAAGAAACCGTCGTCGATGTCACACGGCTGCTCGGCAGTTTTGGAAATCGCGGCCAGCGCATGTATCGGCTGGCGCCGGTCGAAAGCGACGTTCCCGAGCGCAATGTCGGCCGTGTCTCTCCTGTCGCCGCGAAACTCGGTCAAGTGTGGCCGACCCGCTGGCCGCGGCCAAGCCGGATATTGGCGCACCCGGAACGTATCGAGGTGATTGCGCTCACCCCCGATCATCCGCCGGCATCGATGACTTGGCGGGGAAAACGCCGGCGCATCAAGCGCGGCGATGGGCCCGAACGGGTGTTCGGCGAGTGGTGGGTCCGCTCATCCGAGATGGAGGCGGTTAGGGACTACTATTCCGTCGAGGACGAGGACGGCAATCGCTTCTGGGTCTATCGCTCCGGCGACGGCGTGGATCCTGCGACCGGAACGGCTATATGGTTCCTGCACGGGATCTATGGCTGATGCGCTACGCCGAACTCCAGGTCACCAGTCATTTTTCCTTCCTGCGCGGAGCCTCCGGCTGCGATGAGCTGTTTACGACGGCCCAGGCACTTGGCATCGAAGCACTTGGTATCGTCGATCGCAACAGTCTGGCGGGGATCGTGCGCGCCTGGGAGGTGGCGAAGGAAACCGGTGTCCGGCTGGTCGTCGGCTGTAGGCTCGATCTGACCGACGGCATGTCGATGCTGGTTTATCCGACGGACCGGGCCGCCTATTCGAGGCTTTGCCGGCTTCTATCCCGTGGTAAGGAACGGGGCGGCAAAGGAAAATGCTTCCTCGATCTGACGGATGTCGCCCTTTTTGCTGAGGGACTGCTCGCCATCCTGATCCCCGACGAGGCCGATGACGCATGTGCCGTTCAGCTGCGCAAGATGAAAGAGATATTTGGCGACCGGGCCTATATGGCGCTGACGCTGCGCCGACGGCCGAACGACCAGCTACGCTTGCACGAGCTCAACACGTTGGCGATCCGGTACAAGGTGCGTCCTGTCGTCACCAATGACGTGCTGTTTCACGAACCGGGCAGGCGACAATTGCAGGATGTCGTTACCTGCATTCGCCATCGCACCACCATCGACCGGGCCGGCTTCCTGCGCGAACGGCATGCCGATCGCTTCTTGAAGCCGCCCGAGGAAATGCACCGGCTATTCGGCCGGTACCCCGAGGCGCTTGCCCGTACCCGTGAGATCGTTGATCGCTGTCGCTTCGACATGAGCGAACTGACATACCAATATCCGGAGGAAGCCATCATCCCCGGACTGACGGCGCAGCAGACGCTGGAAAAGTTCACCTGGGAGGGCGTGCGCGATCGCTACCCAGAAGGGGCCCCGGATGATGTGGTGAAGACCCTCAATCACGAACTCGATCTGATCCGTCAACTCGACTACGCGCCGTATTTCCTGACGGTCTACAGCATCGTCCGCTTTGCGCGATCTCAAGATATTCTCTGCCAGGGCCGAGGCAGCGCCGCCAATTCCGCCGTCTGCTATGTGCTGGGGATCACGGCGATCGATCCGGCCGCTAACGATCTCTTGTTCGAGCGCTTTATCTCGGAAGAGCGCAACGAGCCGCCCGACATCGACGTCGATTTCGAACATGAGCGGCGCGAAGAGGTGATCCAGTGGATCTACAAGACCTACGGCCGGCAGAAGGCCGCCCTTTGTGCCACCGTCACCCGCTACCGCGCCAAGGGTGCGCTTCGCGATGTTGGCAAGGTGCTCTGTCTGCCTGAAGACATGATCACGGCGCTGTCTGCCGGCGTCTGGGGCTGGAGCAAGGAGGGCGTCGGCGAAAAGCAGGTCAACGAGCTAAACATGAACATGTCCGACCGCCGCCTGCGGCTGACATTGGAACTGGCACAGCAGCTGATGGGCGCGCCCCGTCATCTGGGCCAGCACCCCGGCGGCTTCGTCCTGACCAATGACCGCCTCGACGAACTGGTGCCGATCGAGCAGGCCCGGATGGAGGATCGCCAAACGATCGAGTGGGACAAGGACGATATCGAGGCGCTCAAGTTCATGAAAGTCGATGTGCTTGCCTTGGGAATGCTCACCTGCATGGCCAAGGGCTTTGCCCTTTTGCGGGAGCACAAGGGCATAACGCTGGATCTCGCCACCATTGAGCCGGAAGATCCACCGACCTACGCGATGATCCGCAAGGCCGACACCCTCGGCACGTTCCAGATCGAATCGCGCGCGCAGATGTCGATGCTGCCGCGGCTGAAACCCCAGACCTATTATGACCTGGTCATTCAGGTTGCGATCGTTCGGCCCGGTCCGATCCAGGGGGATATGGTGCACCCCTATCTTCGGCGGCGCGAGGGCAAGGAAGCGGTGGTCTATCCAAAGCCGGAACTGGAGGCCGTGCTCGGCAAGACGCTGGGCGTGCCATTGTTTCAGGAGTCTGCGATGAGGGTGGCGATCGTCTGTGCCGGTTTTACCGCCGGGGAGGCCGACGCACTCCGGCGCTCGATGGCGACATTCAAGTTCACCGGCGGGGTCAGCAAATTCAAGGACAAGCTCGTCCAGGGCATGGTGAAGAATGGTTACACCGAGGAATTCGCCGAAAAGACCTTCTCGCAGCTCGAGGGCTTTGGCTCCTATGGCTTTCCGGAAAGCCATGCCGCGTCCTTTGCCCTGATCGCCTACGCCTCCTCCTATGTGAAATGCCACTATCCGGATGTGTTCTGTGCCGCCCTCATCAACGCGCAACCGATGGGGTTCTACGCGCCGGCTCAGATCGTCACGGATGCCCGGGCCCACGGTGTTGCGATCAGGCCGATCTGCATCAATCGTTCGCGGTGGGATTGCACGCTGGAAGAGATCAAGGGGACCGACCGCCATGCCGTGCGTCTCGGGATGCGCCTGGTCAGGGGCCTACCCGAACAGGATGCGGCGAAAATCGCGGTGGCGCGGGGTGACGAACCCTTCATTTCCATCGATGACATGTGGCGGCGTGCCGGGGTGTCGTCGGCCTCTCTGGTCAAGCTCGCCGAAGCCGATGCGTTTCGGCCGTCCCTAAAACTTGAAAGACGCGATGCTCTCTGGGCGATCAAAGCCTTGCGCGACGAGCCACTTCCACTATTCGCGGCGGCTGCCGATCGCGAGCGGGCGGTGATCGCTGAACAGCAGGAGCCGGATGTAGCGCTTCGGCAGATGACGGAAGGCGCCAATGTCGTTGAGGACTACGGTCATACCGGCGTGACGCTGCGTGCCCATCCGGTCAGCTTCCTGCGCGAGGATCTCGCCCGCCGCAATATCGTCACCTGTGCCGAGGCAACATCGGCGCGCGACGGGCGCTGGCTGATGACATCAGGCCTTGTTCTCGTCCGTCAGAAGCCCGGCAGCGCCAAGGGCGTCATGTTCATGACCATTGAGGACGAGACAGGCATCGCCAATGTCGTCGTCTGGCCGAGCCTGTTTGAAAAACAGCGTCGTATCGTGCTGGGATCCGCGATGATGGCGATAAACGGCAAGATTCAGCGCGAAGGGGGCGTCGTGCATCTGGTGGCGCAACGGATGTTCGATCTGACCACCGATCTGGCAAGGCTTGGCGTGCGGGACACATTCCGGGTGCCTACAGGGCGTGGGGACGAGTTTGCCCATGGGTCACCGGGAAGTCCGGATAGTCGCGAGCGGCCGCCAATGGGCGTCAAGGTGCGGGAAATTTACATACCCGACCTGCACTTCGATACGCTGAAGGTGAAAAGCCGGAATTTTCAGTAAGTTCGGTGGCTACAGAGGAGATGCGGACCCGTGCCAAAGCCCTAAAAAGGGGCGATGGGGACTGGTGCGAACAGGGTTTCGGGTGAAGCACTAGTGATCTGTGCCAACGCATTTTTGGCGGCCACAATGCCGGCGTTGATCTGAACGAAACTGTTGGCGTTTTTGGCTGCAGTATTGATCTGCAATTCTGGAGGAGAGTTGTCGTTCAACAAGCTGGCTGCGACAAACAGCCTGCGCTCTTCGAGCACCGCGATGTACTGCTTAAGGATATCGACTTCGTCTGGCATGAATTCCACCCCCGGTTGATCGAAACCAGAATGAACGCTCTTTTGCCAGAGTCAATTGGACCTGGGAAGTTATTGGGGATGTGGACAAATCAAATCCCTACTTCCCGTATCTCAACCTAAGCGCTAGCCTGACTTATGGGGACATTAGAAGGGGTGCGCAATGAGGAAATTTGTATTGGCCGCTACAGTGTTGGCGGCAGCGTCGGGTTGCGCCAAGCGACCTGACGCGATCGTGCCTGTCGATATCCCAATGGCCGCCTACAGCAACATGAGTTGCCAGCAACTCGGCCAGGAGATGGTGAAGGAGCAACAGGCTCTCGCAGCAGTTTCTAAGGCGCAGAATGATGCGGCAACAGGCGATGCGTTCGGTGTCTTCCTGATAGGCGTGCCCATGTCGTCCACGTTTGGTGGAGACAAAGAAGGCCAGGTCGCAGTCTCCAAGGGCAAGGTTCAGGCGATCGAGAACTCGCTCAGGGGCAAGGGTTGCAAATAGCAGGAACGTCAATTGACACCGCAAGAAAATCCAAGAGACGTTTGTGACTGGGCCACTTTCGATTTTTCTTGTTTTAGGATCTGTAATTGGATTGGTCCGGGGGTATCGAAAGACGGATGGCGATGACGTTTCTGTCGTATTCTTGGCGGTATTGGGCGCCTGGACCGTCGCAGTTTTTGCTCCGTTGATGGTCGAGCAGAACTTCCCCATGATGGTCGCAGGTCAAATACTAAACGCAGCGATGGTTGCAGGCGGCTTTGCGTTTTTCAGAATGCGGCGCGGACAAAAAGTGTTGGTCGAAAAAAATCCAGTTGCAGCGACCTCCACGTTGTTGAAGGCACTGGCTGTAATTCTTGCTGTGACGTTCAGTTCAGCCGGCATCGGCTCGCATGTCACAGTCTGCGGAGGGAAATGTCGCGGCATAAACTACCTGCTCGGCGGTGACGTAGTTCAGAATATCTGGTTCTTCATCGTATTTCTTGGAGGACTTTCGCTCTTTCTGACTGCGACGGTTGTGCCCCACATCGTGCGGCGTGCCCGATCAGGCAATTGAGCCTGACCACCACCAATGGTAACTATATCGTTAAGATCGACTCGACTCCTGCGCGTATAGCCGTATTGATGCTCGCCTGGATAGGAGCGTCTTATGAAACGAATTATTGCCGTGGCGCTCTGCGCCGCAACGGTCACTGTTTCGGGTTGCACTACGCGTTACAGCGGGATGACCAAAGAGCAAAGGATGGTCGCGTTTGAGAAGGAGTGCCGCGCGGCGGGCCATGCGGCAGGCATGATCACCTACTGCGCTCTCGATATGGAGCAGCAATTCTTGCAACAGCGTGACAGGGACGTTGCTGTTGGCGTCGCCGCGGTTGCCATCGGAGCTGCTGCTATCGCGATTGCTGCGAATAGCGGTGGTGGCTACTACAGCCAGCCTACCTACCGCGGCAACTGCCAATATGACTGGCAATACGACGCGGCCGGCAACAAATGTGGGCGCAGAAGTGCCCAGTCGCGTCCTGGGGGCTGGTAACGGCGTTGCAGAAGCGAGACGGGGCAAGATCAATGCCGTCGCCGTTCAACCCCGTTGGTGCCGCAGTGCTGATCCATGAGCTCGGAATTCCTGAGCAGTTATTTGGTAGTCCGCAACGCTCTGAAACAGCAAATTTCAGGCGGTCGGTGCCTTCATTGCCTAAGAGCCTGACTCGAAAAGACCTCAATAGGCATGGTACCTTGCGAGCCTCCGAGTGAGAATGCGGATATGAGCGATAAGCATCCAGGCTTCAGCGGAAGCGATTGATTTTTCCCAATCCTTGGCCAGTCGTCTGCATCGGCCAAGCCAGGCGAATGTGCGCTCCACGACCCAGCGACGCGGCAGCACTTCAAAGCCTTTTGCCTTGTCTGTTCGCTTGACGATTTGCAACGTGAACTTCGCGACCTTGCGCAATGCGGCCCGCAGCTTCGGACCGGCATAACCGCCGTCAGCAAAGATGTGCCTGAGCCAAGGCCAGCGTCTGAGGATGGTTTTGAGAGCCGCCACTGCACCATCGCGGTCTTGAATGTCAGCGCTGTGGACGGCGAGCCCCACCATCAAACCGAGCGTGTCGACAACGATATGACGCTTGCGGCCTTTGATCTTCTTGCCCGCGTCAAAGCCCGCAATCCCGCCGCTTTCAGTCGTTTTGACGCTCTGACTGTCTATCACGCCTGCCGTCGGTGAGGCTTCCTTTCCTTCCAGCTCTCGCGTCTCCATAACGAGATGATGGTTGATCCGCGTCCACAAGCCAGTCGCCCGCCACTCGTAGAAGTAACCCTGCACAGTTGAATAGGGTGGAAAATCTTTCGGTAGCATCCGCCATTGGCATCCGGTCGACGCGATATATAGCAGTGCGTTTAAAACTTCGCGCAATTCCGTCTTGCGCGGTCGACCAAGCCTACGGGGCATCGGCATAAACGGAGCAATCAGCGACCACTCCCTGTCCGTCAGATCACTTGCATAACGCCCCGTCCGTCGGCCATATTGGCGACGGGTGAAATCAGTCCAGCCCATTGCGGTCTCCATCGAATCCTAAGCAAATCCGAAGGAATCACAACTGGCTGATTTCACTCAATTCTTTTTCGGTCAGGTTCTAAGGCATTGAAAAAATAGATCGTCTTCGCCAATGTCTCGTGCTGTTGGGGTTGGTCGGCGGTTCAGATCCGTTCAGGGCGCCAATGCTCGTCGATTTCTTTCTCAGTAGCAAAGGCTTGCAAACTCGCTTGCGAACGCGTCCATCGATATCAGACGGAGGATGTCCGTTGTTCGCAATGTGGAACGGTTGTGCGCCAAGGGCCTTTGAGAAGGCCGTGTGATCAGCGAGGATAACGACCTCAAAGAGGTAAATAACAATGTCGAATTTACCGACTATACCTGGACAGGAAATGGAGAAGGCCGCAGCTGAAGTCACGTCGGCGGCGGGAAAGTCATTCGTGAAAGTGATTAGCAGAATTGCCAATGCCTGGTCAGCAAAGGCCTCAGCAAGAATGGAAGCAGAGGCGGCGGAAATTAAAAGGGACATCGCACACACCGGCGCATTGAAACGGAAAAAGACCACCGAAGAGGCTGCGCGACAAAAGCAATTGGACGATATCGAGCATGCCTATGCGCTCCGGCAGAGGGCTGTTGGAAGATTTTCCGCTGACCTCACCGAAGAGCAGCTAGTGATCGAGCATGTGATCGAAGGAGCGGCAAGGAAGATTGAGGTTGATCCGGACAACGCAAACCCGCGCGAGCCCGATCCGGACTGGTTGCGGCGCTTTTTCAACTATGTATCGCAGGTGGATGAAGAGACAGTCCTAGAGGTTTTCATGTCAGCGCTGGCAAACGCGGCGATATCGGGCCGGCCGATTGTACCGGCCAAAGCACTCGACACATTACGGTTCTTTACCGCCACAAGCTTTCAATCATTTCTAGAGGTCGCTCAACTGGTTCTGCTTTTCGGGCATGCGAACGAATGGCAGGTCGAGCAAACTGCGAGCGGCGATAAAAACGAGGCCGATATCGAATTGCTTCTTGAGCTGGGTCTGCTCAAAACGACCGACAGCTACCATGTCAGTGCTCAGATTGGTCCGTTCCATGTCAACGTCTCCTACGACACCGGTACCATCTATCGATTTGAAGCGCTGAAACTGACTCAAGCCGGCAGCGCGATTGTCAACCTGGTCGACAAGGATCTCAGCAGGTTGCAGTCGGCCATGGGAAATCACCAGCGCAGTGACGAATTCGAGAAGCTGCAGAAGCGATTTGGAGTGACCCCAGCAAAGGTCACGACGCTTGCCAACGGGCTCATTGCCAATATCCACGACTCCACGAACGTCGACATTTATATCAAATACATTGATGGCGGTGACGCCGTGGTCATCTGCGATAAGGAACGGCGCACCACCGACCAGCCGTTCGGCATCAGGACCGAGGCTTTTGAGGGGATACCCAATTCAGACAGCAAGGCGATGTTTGGGAACTTCATCGAAGTCTTTGACAAGTTTGACCGAGAGACGCTGCCTGCGATGCAACGCCGCGACTAGCTATCGGGCGACTATTAGTATGAAACTTCGAATTCTCATCTGTTGGAATATTCTATCGATGGAGCGATACGAAGCTCGCAGAATTCCGAAATTTTTCGCTGAAAAGGTCGTGTTTGGTCATGCTTATTCCTTTTCGCTCGGCACCAGTGCCGAGGGCGAGCGGAAATAGGGGGCGCCCATTAACAAAATATGTTTAGGGCAAGAGGTTAGCTGTCGATCACTGCCTCTTGAATGGAGAGCTGCAGATTGTGGTGCTGAGCGATAGACGGGCTTGCAATAGCTCATTTCTGGCAATAATTGTGAGTTATAGAGAGGGATTCTATAACTCATGAAATGGAACTGGCAAAACACTGACTGGCCAAACTTCAGATACGACACCGCAAGCCTGGTACCGTTGGAGCAGAAATTCTTGCAGTCCGCCGGTGAGGTTATCGGTGCTGTTCGACATTTCAACGATGACGACAGCAACCAACTTCGCATTGAGTTGCTGAGCGACGAAGCGGTCAAGACCTCAGAGATTGAGGGGGAATTTCTGGACCGCGTGAGTGTCCAGTCATCACTCCGACGGCAGTTCGGTCTAAACACTGATGATAGACAGATCCGCCCCCAAGAGCGGGGGATCGCCGAGATGATGGCGGATGTCTATCGAAGTTGGCATAGGCCGCTGTGTCATGAGGGACTGTTCCACTGGCATTCAATGCTGATGGCCGGAAACCGATATATTGAAACGGTTGGTACTTACCGCACGCATGAAGACGCCATGCAGATCGTATCAGGTCGATTGGACAAGCCCACTATCCACTTCGAGGCTCCCCCATCTCGCCAAGTTGCCGCTGAGATGGAGACCTTTAGCACATGGTTCAATCAATCCGGGCCAGATGGTCAAACGTCGCTTCAAGCTTTGACGCGCGCCGCAGTAGGACACCTTTACTTTGAAAGCATACATCCATTTGAGGATGGCAACGGCCGAATTGGACGCGCGCTCGCCGAGAAATCCCTAGCGCAAAACATAGGGCAGCCAAGCCTCATTTCACTCGCCTTCACAATCGAGAAGCGCCGGAAGGCCTATTACTCTGAGCTTGAGCGGCACCAGCGCACGCTTGATATCACCGACTGGGTCATTTTCTTTTCAGAAACTATCCTGGATGCTCAACAGGCGACGCTTGAGCGCGTAGAATTCTTCATCCAGAAAGCAAAGTTCTATGATCGCTTTCGGGACAAGCTGAACGAGCGGCAAGAAAAGGTAGTCGCGCGCATTTTCAAGGAAGGCACGGCTGGCTTCAAGGGAGGTCTAAGTGCCGAAAACTATATCTCGATCACAGATACATCCCGCGCTACAGCAACACGCGACCTTCAGCAACTCGTGGAAATCGGTGCACTGACGCGTACGGGTGAACGTCGGCATACTCGGTACTCACTGTCCTTGCAGAAATAATTTGCTACCACTCCAATGAACACCACCAAAGTCATTTCTAAGCGAACGGCTGTTCGAGTCCTTTCAAGGCGGGCATCTCGACAGCGGCCTTATACTATTTTTGAGAAGTTAGTATAGGGAGGATGACGGTGGGGTAGTGCCTTGCATTGGCGGAACGGAGGCGGGCAGCGTTCACTGGGTAAAGTCGCAAAGCTTGCTTGTTGACCGCAACTATACTAGATTTGCTAAAACGATATAGAGGCCGGCATGATCAAGCAGATTGACCTCATGTTTCGCACCATGGTCGCGGAACTCCAGCAACGGGCATTTGATGATGATTGGGCGGAAGACTTCCCCCCATCGGGTAGATTCGTGCCGGTAACTGTCGATGGTCGGCGTTACTGGTATTTCGACCAACCCGACGGTGAGGGTGGGCAGAAGCGCCGGTATGTCGGGCCTGGCGACGACCCCTTGATTTCGGAACGGGTCGAAACCTTCAAGGGTGAGAAGTCAGACTATAAGGCTCGCCGCAAGTACGTTTCCACGCTAACGCGCGAAGCCGGTTTGATTCCCGCTGATCGCTTTACCGGCGATATCGTACAGGCGCTTGCCAAGGGCGGTCTCTTCCGGCTGCGCGGTGTTCTCATCGGCACTGTCGCATTTCAATGCTACTCAGCATATCTTGGCATCCGTCTGCCTTCGGCGGCTATCCTAACAGGTGATGCAGACCTAGCCCAGGATTTCGCGATCTCCGCCGAGGTGGCAGATTCGCTGCCGCCGATCCTCGATCTCCTAAAAGGGCTTGATCTAACGTTCCGCGCAGTGCCGCACATCAGCGGCAGCTCTCGATCTCATGCCTTCCGCAATCAGAGCGGCTACAGGGTCGAGTTTATGACAACAAATAGGGGAGCCGAAGAATATTCGGATAAACCCGCCAACATGCCCGCTCTTGGCGGCGCGTCAGCCGAACCGCTGAGATTCATGGATTTCTTGATCCGCGATCCCGTTCGTTCGATCTTGCTACATGGTGCCGGTATCTCAGTTGTTATCCCTGATCCTTGCAGGTACGCGGTGCATAAGCTTATCATTGCCGGTCGCCGCCAGAATGACGCCGGCGGCCAGGCCAAACGGGATAAAGACCTTAGACAGGCAGGAATACTATTCGAAGCCCTGCCGGTCACGGGCCATGGGCCATCCCTGGCTGACGCTCTGGAAGAGGCATGGGATCGCGGACCTGCTTGGAAGCTAGCGATCACGGAAGCAGCCGAAACCATGCACAAGGAATATTGGGGCGCTATCAATCGAATGGTTGGCATGCTCAAGAGATAAAGGTTTGGCCTGCTCGAAAGGAAGGCCCTATGACGATACTCAATGCGCATCAGGTTGCGCTCGGCCTAACCTTTGTCTGACACAGCTCTTCATGGTGCAATTCAGCTTTGTTCAAAATCGTGGCGGCAATGCTGTCTTGCCTGCGGGAAAAAGCGACCACAGTGCTGTTGCACGACATCGGCTCCACCCGAAAAGCAAATGAATTCAATAGGACGCTGTGACCTTGTAGGAAGCAATGTTCATGTCCGTTCAAGGCGAACGGACTCTGCTAAGTGCTCAGCATTGATCTATTTGTCAGAGCGGGCTGAGACGGATTTCTGATTGATTCGGTCAGCCCACCTTGCAGCTATGCGGCGGACTGATCTTTGCCGTGATCATTGTTGCTGCTAAAATATGCCTCCGTCACCTGATCGGCGCTGATCGGTCTGCTGAACAGATATCCCTGCAGAGAGTCACAACCTGACAGCCTGACGGCCGTGGCATGCGCTTCTGTTTCGATCCCTTCGGCTGTGACTGGGATGTCAAGTGCGTTGGCTAGCGCGATCGTCGCGTGCAGCACTGCCCCGCCGTTCTCGTCGTGGTCAAGTGCAACGATCAGGGAGCGATCCACCTTCATGCGGTCGAAGCCGAATTGACGCAGCGTTCCTATACTCGCAAACCCCGATCCAAAGTCGTCGAGGGCGATTTTAATGCCCGCAGCTTTCAAGCCATTAATGGCACGACGTGCCTGATCCGGGTTGGAGATCAACACCCCTTCCGTCAGTTCGATGCTCAAGCGGCTGGGGTCGAACTCTGCGGATTCCAAAGCGTCAATGACCTGCTTTACAAATCTGGGGTTCTTGAGCTGAAGTGGAGAGACATTGACCCCGAGCCCAATGTCAGGCCACGAGGCCGCCGCTTCGAGGGACTTCTTCAGCACCTGAAAGCCAAGCAGGTCGATGAGGCCCGAACGCTCTGCCAGCGGGATAAAGATATCGGGGCCGATCCTATGCCCACGCTCAGTAACCCAGCGGGCCAGTGCTTCCACGCCACAAATCGCCCCCGATCGCGCGTCGATAAGCGGCTGGAACGAAACATCGATGCCGCCATTCATCAACGTGGACCGCAACTCTGCTTCGAGATCTGCCAGCCTCTTGTTATCGTGATCGAAACTGTCCTCGAACTCCACCGCCCCGCCGCGGCCAAGATCCTTAGCGCGGTAGAGCGCGATATCAGCGCGGCGGATGAGTTCACCCGTCTCAACTTCGCCGTTTGGCGAATCTGCCACACCGACACTGGCGCCGATTTCGATCGTGCGACCGCCAATCTCAAACACCCTTGTCAGGGCAACCTGAATCTGTCGTCCGATATCGGACGCAGAGGGGAGATGAGGGTTTTCAAGGGTGGCAACAGCAAACTCGTCGCCGCCCAATCGGGCAATGATCGCATTCTCCGGGAGGGCGTTGATCAAACGGTGTGCGACAGCGACGATGAGTTCGTCTCCGACTGCATGGCCCCAGGCATCATTGACGCCCTTAAAACCATCGAGATCGATGAAATGAAGCCTGACGACGGCCTCATTCAGCTTAGCCACAGCCGATGCCCCAGCAATGCTTTCGATCAGGCCGGCCCGGTTCAACAAGCCTGTGAGTGCATCGTGCAGTGACCTGTAGCGTGCGCGGCTTTCGCTCGCTTTAAGGTTACGGACGGTAACAGCCCCAGCGGCACCGATCCCGCACAAGAAAAGAACAAGAACGATACCGGCGGTTCTTAGGTCGCCTTCAATCATTGCATAACTTTTCGTCCCCGGGGCCTCTGGAGGCCAGCTGAATACCGCCACCCTGTTCCCTAACACGTCCGTCAGCAACGCCTCCGATCTTCCTGGAGCGGTGTGGGCGTCTAGACTGAGGCCGGCTATGCTGAAGCTTTCCGATATCTCGGCGGCGACTTGTGGTGTGATATGCTTGGCAAACACGAGCACGTAAAGGGTTTCAGGCTTGATCGCCGGATCGAGCTCAAACGGCTGTATGGTCGCCGCTCCGATCAGCGCAGTCCCTGCTGACGAGTGGACGAAGTGCACAGGCACCGGATCGGACGGGCCCGCCTGTCTTGCAGCTTTCAGGAGAGCATCGAAACCGTCGAAGAACTGCGAGGGTGGCACATCCATCGGCGTTCCGTTGCGATAAGCAATGACCGGTGCGTTACGGCTGTCGACAACGATGGCAGTATCGTAAAGTGGGTAGTCAGCGCTCGTAGACCCCCAATTTTCGACGGTCCAGCTCACGCGGGCGTCCGAGATGACCTGTTTGAAGGCGTCGTCCCAATATGCGTTGTCGCGGACTGTCGCGCCAAGCTGTTTGCGAAGAGACTGCAAGGCTGCAGCAGCTGCATGCCTCGCTCGCCCGTCGTCAATCGCGTCAGCGGTGGTTGTGAGCGTAGTGATTGACCTGGCGACCAGTCCTGCGAGCACGGAGCCGACAACGATAAAAACGGATGCTACGGCAACGACGACTAGCTGCCTGCGGCGGCCCTCCGAAATGACCAACTTCTGCACTTACTGAAATCCTCGCCCCGGGAATTTGAGCATGTTCCCGAACTGGGGACTGCAGAAAGGCATCATGCCCGCAACGCGCTGCGAGCACGACGTTAACACAGCCTGTCTAATATGGGGTTAAACATGGGGGCGGCATCCACCACTGAGCCATCTGGGCGGCCTACGCCAATGTCCGGACCCATAGTATCGCGTCCTACGATAAATGCCCCGTCAGCAATATTTGATAGCTGACCGAGCCTAGGTGGAAAGGCAAGCTCACGCTTGTCGATGCGCTGAACAAAGGAATCTACAAAGACTGGTTCACGCAGCTCGAAGCGCGTGGCAACCATTGGGTGGCGACCGCTTACAAGGCGCATCTCAGCAAAGGTATAGGGACGGCGGAGAAAAGTGCCGCGCTGCCGCGATCAAGGCGCTGGCGCAGAATGCGCCGCTTGCCACGGACGGCCCAACCCGATTTCGGAAGCGGTGGGCGTGGCAGATCAGAAGCGTGGCCACTTTGGCCGAACTGCCTTAGGTGCAGAACGAGGACAGCTCGATGCCGTCAGTCCTTGATCGGGATGTGAAGGCCGGTCTTTATGTCGCGCAGGACGACATTGGTGTGCATGCGTTTGATCTGCGGGTTTTCCGACATCAGTTGCGCGCTGATGTCGTCGTAATGTTCCACGTCGCGGGCGGTAATGATGGCGACCAGATCAACCTGGCCGGTGACGTAGTAGACCTGCTGGATGTTATCCTGTTTGAGGGCCCAATTCCTGAATCGAACCAGGGCGTCGTAATTGTCCCGCTCGATCTCCATGCCGGAAATGAACGTCATCGGGTAATTGGTCGACTTGCGGTCAACCACGGCGATCTCTGCGGTGATGATGCCCTCGGCTCTCAGGCGTTTCAATCGACGCTGAACGGCGGAGGGTGACAAGCCGACCATGGCGGCGATGGTTTCGGCCTTTCGCTGGCAGTCGCGCTGCAGGATATCAAGAATGTTCCTGTCGAACTGATCCATTCGTTCCGTCATGGCGGAATTCCCTGCTTTGAGTGTTCGGCAGCAGCCTTACGACACAGGTTGTCGGATGGCTACGGAATCTGTGCGTCAGGTCCGAATTTTTGCATAATTTCAGCATCAATTTCGAAGAATGCGCGGGAAATATGTGCAATTGCGCCTTTATGGTCGTGTCGAAGCCAAATTGCCACGGATTGCAATGAACGAACCCGTCACCGCCGCGTTGGACGTAACCGACATCCACAAAAGTTTTGGCGGGACCGAGATCCTCAAGGGCATCTCGCTAAAGGCCATGCGCGGCGATGTCGTTTCGATCATCGGCTCTTCCGGCTCGGGGAAGAGCACATTCCTTCGCTGTATAAACCTTCTGGAAGCCCCTGACCGTGGACGGATCGTCATTGCAGGTGAGGAAATGCGCCTGAAACCTGGCCGTAGGGGTGGTCTGGAGGCGGTTGATCGACATCAGCTTGAGCGTTTGAGGACCGGGCTTGGAATGGTGTTCCAGAGCTTCAATCTCTGGGCGCATCGAACCGTGCTGGAAAACGTCATCGAGGCGCCCGTTCATGTGCTGAAGGTTCCGCGTCGCGAAGCGATCGAAAAGGCGGAAGCCCTGCTGGCCAAGGTCGGGCTCTATGACAAGCGCAATGTCTATCCGGCTTTTCTGTCGGGTGGACAGCAGCAGCGTGCAGCGATTGCGAGGGCGCTCTGCGTCGATCCTGCCGTGATGTTGTTCGATGAGCCGACATCCGCACTCGATCCCGAACTCGTCGGCGAAGTGCTGAATGTTATTCGCGCGCTCGCCGAGGAGGGGCGCACGATGTTGCTCGTAACCCATGAGATGGCCTTTGCCCGTGACGTCTCAAGCCATGTGATGTTCCTCGATCGCGGCCGGGTCGAGGAGGAGGGGCCTCCCGACCAGATCTTCGGAAATCCCAAAAGCGCCCGTTGCAGAGAATTCACCCGCGGACTTTCCGGCCGCTGATCCGACGCTTGACCTATTGATCCTTAAACCACAAACCAGGGGAAATACGACAATGAAACTGATCTCGCTTTTGCTGGCCGGTGCCGCACTTGCCGCCACCGCCGTTAGCGCTCAGGCCGAGGTCCGCTTCGGTATCATGAACGAGGCCTATCCGCCCTTTTTCGCCAAGGATGCTGCCGGTACCTGGAACGGCTGGGAAATCGACCTCATGAATGCTGTTTGCGCTGAGATGAAGGAGACCTGCTCGGTCGTGGATGTTTCCTGGGACGGCCTGATCCCGGCGCTCCAGTCGAACAAGTTCGATGTCATCTGGTCGTCCATGTCGATCACCGACGAACGCCTGAAGACGATCGACTTCACCGACAAATACTACAACACGCCGAGCAAACTGATCGGGCCCAAGGATGGCGCGCCTGGGGCGGCGCCTGAGGCGGTTGCCGGAAAGACAATCGGCATTCAGGTTTCGACGGTCCAGTCGGAGTATTTCAAGGCCTATTTTGCCGAGAAGGCGGAGGAACAGACCTATCAGACCCTGGATGAAGCCTTCCAGGACCTGGCTTCGGGTCGTATCGACTATGTCTTCGGCGACGCCATTCCGCTTTCCGACTTTCTCAAGACTGACTTTGGCAAGGATTGCTGCGCCGATATGGGCGATGTCGCGGATGATCCTGCGGTGCTGGGCATCGGTATTGGTGGCGGCCTTCGCAAGGACGATGCCGCACTCAAGGCAAAGCTGAATGCTGCGATCGCCGCCGTCCGCACGTCTGGAAAATATGACGAGATATCGAAGAAGTATTTCACCTTCGACGTCTACGGCAAGTAGACGGCAAGGAACCGGCCGAGCATGGCGGCGAACCCGATGACAGTTTGGCAATTGTTGGCGCTCGAGCCTCCCGGCTGGGGCGGCGCCCTGCTGAGCGGCGCCGCGAGCACTGTCGCCATCTCGGCCTCTGCCTTTGCCATCGGTTTGCTGATTGGGCTTGGCGGAGCGATTGCGAAGCTCGCTGGCAACCGGCCGTTGGTTCTGACACTCAATCTCTATACCGCAATTATCCGTGCCGTGCCCGAGTTGATCCTGATCGTCGGGCTCTACTATGCCGGAACGGACGGTCTTAACCGCCTGCTTGCAGCTTTTGGCCTGCCCACAGTCGAGATCAACGGTTTTGTCGCAGCGGTTGCAGTACTCGGGTTTGTTCAAGGCGCCTACATGACCGAGGTCTTGCGGGGGGCGATCCTTGCGATCCCCGTAGGTCAGATCGAGGCGGCGCGCGCCTTCGGCATGTCGCCGCTTCTGCGGTTTCGCCGCGTCACCCTGCCGGCACTTCTGCCCAACGCATTGCCGGGTCTTTCCAATCTGTGGATGTCCGTGACCAAGGACAGCGCGCTGGTGGCCGTCGTCGGATATCAGGAACTGGCGCTGACGACACGCCTGGCAGGGGCCAATACCAAGCAATATTTCCTGTTCTTTCTCGCCGCAGCCATCCTTTATCTGGCGATCACGCTTGTCTCCAATCTTGTCGTTCACTGGCTTGAGCGCCGTCTGCGCCGCAGCCAGCCTGTCGTGGCCTGATCGGAGGCGCTGTCAATGAATTTCGACTGGTTGGCAAAATATTGGCCGCTCCTGATTGACGGGGCTTTCCAGACCGTGGCGCTGCTCGTCATTTCGGTCAGCCTCGGTTTTCTGCTGGCGATCGGCCTTGCCTTTGCCCAGGTCAGCGGAGGATGCGTCTCACGCAGTCTTGCACGTTGGTTCTCCACGGTTGTTCGCGGCACGCCGTTGTTGATCCAACTCTGGTTGCTTTATTACGGCATCGGCTCGCTGCTGCCGATGGTTCCGGGCCTGCGCCAGAGTTTTCTCTGGCCGCTTCTGCGTGAAGGTTTCTTCTTCGCTGCCATATCCTTTACCCTGAACTACGCAGCCTACGAAGCCGAGGTTCTGCGCGGGGCGCTTCTTTCTGTGCCAAAGGGCGAACTGGAGGCGGGCAGGGCGCTCGGCATGAGCCGCTTGACCGTGGTGCGCCGCATCTGGTTGCCCCGTGCCATCCGCATTGCCTTGCCCACCATCGCGGGTGAGGTCGTACTTCAGCTCAAGGCGACACCTCTCGCTTTCACCGTGACGGTCATGGATCTTTACGCGGTCGCCTACAAGATCCGGCAGGATACACTGCTGGTCTATGAGCCACTTCTGCTCGTCACCCTCTTCTATGTAGCACTGACCGCCCTGATCACCCGCGCCTTTGGTGTGGTCGAGGCGCAGGTGCCCATCCGCCGCTGACAGTGAAGGAGAGACTCCCGATGCCGGATCACTTCGTGACCCGTCCGCTTCCGTCAACGCTCAGTGCCGAGACCCTTTCGCTCGATGCAGGCCTTATCGTCGATCCCTCGACTGGGGCGATCGCGCCCAATATGTCGATGTCGGTCAACAACGTCCTGATGCCGGGCGACGGAGCCTTTTCGGCGGACGGCATCGAGGACCTTGCTCAATTGCCGTACCTCTATGCCCGCTGGACCAACCCGACGGTAAGGCAGCTCGAACAGCGTCTTGCGGCTCTTGAGGGCGCGGATGATGCGCTTGCCAGCGCCACCGGCATGGCCTCGATCGCCGGCATGTTGTTCACCTTGCTCAAGGCCGGCGATCATCTTGTCGTCTCTGATGTCTGTTACGCCGGTGCGGTCGAACTCACGCAACGTGTATTGCCCGACTTTGGTATCGAGGTCACGCCGGTCAACATGGTCCGTCTGGACGAGGTCGAGGCTGCGGTCCGACCCAATACACGCCTCATTCATTGCGAGAGCCCCGTCAATCCCATCCTCAGGGTTGTCGATCTTCAGGCTCTGGCAACGCTTGCCCACCGGCACGGTGCGCTGATCTCGGTTGACTCGACCTTTGCCACACCCGTTGCAACCCGGCCATTGGCCCATGGTATCGATCTTGTCCTGCATTCGCTGACCAAGTTCATCAATGGACATGGCGATGTACTCGGCGGCGCGGTCATCGGTCGGCGCGAACTGATCGCCCGCATCCGCGCTCGGGCCGGCGTCTATCTCGGAGCGACCCTTTCGGCCCAGTCCGCCTGGCTCATCATGCGTGGCATCGACACGCTTTATCCCCGCATGCGCCTTGTATCAGAAACAGCAATGGACGTTGCGCGTTTTCTCGAAGCCCATGGCGAGGTCGAGCGGGTGATCTATCCGGGCCTTGAGACGCATCCCCAGCACACATTGGCGAAACGGCAGATGGATGTCTTTGGCGGCATGATCGGCTTTCAGACCCGCAATCCCAAGCTTGTTGCCCAAAGGCTCTCCGAGCGATTGAGGGTCATTCACTATGCCTTTTCTCTTGGTCATCAACGCAGCCTCGTGGTCCTTCTCGACACCGAGGAGATGATGGCGTCGACCTTCCGTCTCACCGGAAACCAACTGGCTGATTATCGCGCCCATGCCGGCGACGGGCTGTTTCGCCTGTCGATCGGGCTTGAGGCTAAGTCAGATATCCTGGCCGACCTCGATCAGGCACTGACCCCTTGACCGCATCTCACGGAGACATGACCATGAAAGACATCCTCATCCTCGACGGTGGCATGAGCCGCGAACTTCTCCGTCTCGGCGCGGAGCTAAAGCAGCCCGAATGGTCCGCTCTCGCCTTGATGAATAGTCCTGAAATTGTTCGTCGCGTGCATGACGAATTTATCGTGGCAGGCGCCGATGTCGTCACCACGAATTCTTATGCGCTGGTTCCTTTCCATATCGGCGAGGAAGCCTTCGAACGGGACGGGGCGTCGCTCGCCGCCTTGTCTGGAAAGCTTGCTCGCGAGGCGGCTGATGCGGCCGCTCGCCAAGTTCTCGTGGCGGGATCGCTACCACCGATCTTCGGTTCCTACGAGCCTGAGAATTTTGATCCGGCCCGGGTGCAGCATTATCTGAGAGTCCTAGTCGCCAATCTGGCGCCCTATGTCGATGTCTGGCTCGGCGAGACGCTCAGCCTTATCGCTGAGGGCGAGGCGGTTCGCCAGGCGATCAAGGTGTCGCCCAAGCCCTTGTGGATTTCCTTCACCTTGGCCGATGACGCAGAGCAGATGGCAGGGGGGGAGGCGAAACTTCGTTCTGGCGAAACCGTGCGCGCGGCTGCCGAATGGGCGGCAAGCTCTGGTGCTGAAGGCTTGCTGTTCAATTGCGCCCGCCCGGAAGTCATGAAGACAGCGGTGGAGACAGCGTCAGTCGTTTTTCGCAAAAAGGGTTCGGCGGTGAAAATCGGAGTCTATGCCAATGCCTTCGAGAGCGATACCGATGACCAGGCGGCCAACCAAGGTCTTCATGACACCCGCGAAGACCTCACCGGTGACGTCTATTCCCGCTTCGCCTGCGAATGGGCCGATGCGGGGGCGTCAATGATTGGTGGCTGTTGCGGTATCGGCGCACACCATATCCACACGCTGGCGGATACCTTGCGCAAGGCTGGTTGAAACCTCGTCATATCTTGCTGATGCCAGGTGATGATGCGTGACGCGGTTATCGTCAGTGACGCCGGCGTTGCATGATCGGCCGCGGAGGGCCTCATGCCGATAGTTGCTGTGGACCCACGCAGCATCAGCAAAGAAATCCCCGCCTTCCGGCGGGGATTGTAGTAGGGGAGGTCCGCCACATCTGGCGTCTCAACTGACTGGCGTACTTGTCCCCGGTTTGGTAGCCTAAAAAATCATCGACAATTAGAGGCTGTGAAGAGGTGTGCCTCTGCGGCGCTGGCCCTTGGCGGCTACCCACGAAACCCGGCAAGGCGGTCCGGCGCTTCACAAATGCATCGACCTGTATTTGCCGTTCCCCCCGTTTCACCAGAAGCCAGATCAAATCACTCGTCTCTAACCAGCTTTGACAGCATCCGCTTTCACTCGATAAATCAGACAGCTAGCAGCTAAATCGACTGCAAGATGATTGCTCTCCGCTGATCTGCAAGTTGACGCCAAAAGCAGCCAATCCCTTCGCGTTTCGCTTCAAGTCGCACCACCGGTGGCGCGGCCATTGAGAAAAAAACGAAAAAGATACCTAAACAGATCATACGTCAGAAAATGATCCTAAAAAGTATCTTTTTTATTGACCTGTGCGATGAGTTTGAGATATTTCCTATACCAGAAGAATGTTTGGGTAGGCGATATGGCACGGTCTGAATCAGATGCCCTGCTGGAAATCGGGCAATTGCTGAAAGCTGCGCGTAAAGCCCGACAACTGACGCAGGAACAGGTTGCCGAGATGGCAGGCATATCGCGTCCCCGCTATCGTGAGATAGAAACCGGAAGCAGTGCTGCGCGCACGACGACTCTTGTCAACATCGCCCGCGCGCTCGGGCTTGAATTGATGCTCATCCCGCAAGCGATGGTTCCTG